>CAZYRE010000219.1:0-2530 GCA_964650155.1 uncultured Bdellovibrionales bacterium | reverse complement strand
ACTTCCCAACAAGATTGAGAATATCAGAGCTGTTAATAACCTATTCTTTATAGTGCTCAACATAGTAGAGTCCCAACCGTTATTGTCGGCTATTTAACGTAAAATTATTAGGCTACCTAAAACGCTGTTGCGAGCTAATATTTAAGAGGGTAACAAGATATATCGTGTTTATTCTGATAGGCTTGGAGAGCTTTTATGCAAACGGTCCCTGGACATCTCAACAATATTCTTGAAGGCATAGGTCAAACGCCTCTAGTTAAACTTAATAAAGTTGTACCCCCAAATTGCGCCACAGTTCTTGTTAAATGTGAGTATATGAATCCAGCTGGTTCGATCAAAGACCGGATGGCTTATTATATAATAGAAAAAGCCGAGAAAAGCGGAGCTCTAAAACCTGGTGGAGTAATAGTCGAAAACACCTCGGGAAATACTGGTCTTGGACTAGCGATGACCGCCGCAGTGAAAGGATACAAATGTATCTTCACTATGCCGGACAAAATGAGTACCGAGAAAGTGAATATGTTAAAATCCTTCGGGGCGGAGGTAGTAATTACTCCAACAGATGTTCCAGGAGACTCCCCTCAACATTATGTAAACACAGCAAAGCGAATCGCCAAAGAAACTCCGGGCGGATTCTACGTTAACCAGTACCATAATCAGGCTAACATCGAAGCTCACGAAAAACTTACTGGGCCTGAAATTTGGGCTCAAACAGGCGGAAAATTCGATGTTTTTGTTGCAGGTACAGGCACCGGTGGCACAGTGTCAGGCATTGGCCGATTCCTCAAAAAACAAAAACCAACCCCTAAAATCGTTGGAGTAGATCCTATTGGTTCTGTTCACTACGACTATTTCTATACAAAAAAATTAGTCGAGGCCCATGTATATAAAGTCGAGGGCATTGGTGAAGATATACTTTGCGATGCGATGGATTTCTCTGTCGTTGACGAGATGAAACAAGTTAACGATGCCCAATGTTTCCATATGGCTCGAAGATTAGTTAGGGAGGAAGGTCTATTTTGCGGTGGCTCAAGCGGAGGTATCGTCCATATTGCAATAGAGCTTGCAAAAGAATGTGGCCCTGGGAAAACTATAGTTGCTATTCTTCCTGACTCGGGGACCAGGTACATCTCTAAATACCTTTCTGATAGTTGGATGATTGACAATGGATTTCTCTCCAGGGTGTCAGGTCTTGGAACTGCCGGGGATATTCTTAAATTCAAAAACAACAAGATAATTGCCGCTAAAAAGGGGGATTTAATTTCATCAACGATAGAAATGATGAAAGCAGACGGTATTTCTGTAATTCCGGTTATAGATTCAACAACGACACCTATCGGCATAGTGCACGAAATCGATGTCCTTAGGGGTCTTACCTCTAAAAAAATTGGCGCAGGATCTCCGGTTGAAGATATCATGCACAAATTACAAGGAACGATCTCTATTCATGCAGAGATAGAAGACCTGTATAAGATCTTTGAAAAGGATCATGCTGCTATTGTAGTTGATCAGGGAAAATTAAAAGGGATAATTAAAGAATTAGATGTAATTGAATTCATCTCACGAAATGGAAAATGATTATGAGCGATACTAACAAGAAATTTGGCTTTGGTACTTTAGCGATTCATGCTGGACAGAAACCGGATCCAGTATATGGAGCAATCTGCACTCCAATTTTTCAAACCTCAACATTCGTGCAAAAGAGTCCCGGAGTAATCGTGGAAGACTACGATTACTCCCGTGCTGCCAATCCTACTCGTACAGCTCTTGAAGAAAACTTAGCTGCGCTTGAAGGAGCCAAATTCGGCATCTGTTTCTCTTCTGGCTTAGCTTCTATTGCTGCCGCAATTCACCTATTAAAATCAGGCGATCACGTCATCTTAAACGATGATGTTTACGGCGGAACCTATAGATTATTTGACAAAGTCTTCCAGCAGATGGGGATTAAATACTCCATGGTAGATATGTCAAACGCCAAAGCTTTAGAATCAACTTTTAACGAGAATACCAAGATGGTGTGGGTTGAAACACCAACAAATCCAAAACTAAAAATCGTTGATATCAAGGCGGTTGCTGACTTAGCTCACAAAAAGAAAGCTCTATTAGCAGTTGATAATACCTTTGCTACTCCATATTTACAGCAGCCATTAGCTCTTGGCGCAGACATCGTTAGTCATTCCTCGACTAAGTATCTTGGTGGTCACTCAGATTTAATCGGAGGGGCTCTAATGGTTAACGATCCTAAACTTTCAAAGCAGCTCCATTTTATTCAAATGGCTGTGGGTGCCGTCCCCTCCCCACTTGAATGCTTTATGATTCTTCGTTCAACTAAAACTCTGCATGTGCGAATGGATGCTCACTGCAGAAATGCCAAAGAAGTAGCAAATTTCCTAGTGTCCCATCCAGCTATCGAGCAAGTCATGTATCCAGGCCTACCATCAGATCCTGGCCACACGATTGCCAAAAAGCAGATGAAAGATTTCGGCGGCATGGTTACCTGCGTCCTTAAAGGCGGCTTAGATAAGAGCCG
>CAZYRE010000218.1:0-2553 GCA_964650155.1 uncultured Bdellovibrionales bacterium | reverse complement strand
TTTGTATCTGAGGTTAGAAAACTTCTTCTTTTTAGCTGCGCATCTATCTATCCAAAATTCTGTGCGCAGCCGATGAAAGAAGAATTCATCTTAACCGGGCCACTTGAACCAACAAACGAGCCCTTCGCTGTGGCAAAATTAGCAGGTCTGAAAATGGCCGAATCTTACCGTCGTCAATACGGCTGTGATTTCATCTCGCTCATCCCAACAAATGTTTACGGTCCAAATCAGCGATATGTTCCGCTTAATAGTTTATTAATTCCTGCTTTAATCTCTAGATTTCACGAAGCCAAAGAGCACAACGAACCTGCCGTCTCCGCTTGGGGAACTGGGAGACCATTAAGAGATTTCCTATATACCGACGATCTCGCAGACGCAGCGATATTCTGCATGGAGAACTACTCTGATATTACTCCGCTTAATGTTGGCACCGGTAAAGATATTCCAGTTAGTCAGGCTGTTGATGTTGTATCAAAAGTAATCGGCTACAGAGGCAAGGTGACCTTTGATGCCAATATGCCGGAAGGTGTTCACGTTCGCTTGCAAGATATCTCTAGAATTACAGCCCTTGGCTGGAGTCCGAAAGTATCCTTTGAAGAGGGCGTACGCCTTGCTTACTCTGATTATGTGGCACAACTTAAATCAGGGAGGAAGTAAGCTATGTCAAAGCTTATCCGTCTCTCTGATCGAGACACTACTACATTAGCTAAAATTAAAGCCTTAGGATCTATCGATACCCCGACACAACCTCCCTCTTATGAGAACAAAGTCGTGGTTAAGCCCTGGGGATATGAATTTTTAGTGTTTCAGAACCAGCACGTCGCGGTTTGGCGACTACGTTTAGAGAAAGGTCATGCTACCTCGATGCACTGCCATCCAAAAAAGAAAACTTCTCTTATCGTTCTAAATGGTCAAGCACTCTGCAACACGTTTTTCAATAGAAATTATCTTAGTGGTGTGGATGGGGTAATCATCGAGGCCGGAGTTTTTCACTCGACTCAAGCTATCTCACCTGGCGGTTGCGATATCATCGAAGTGGAAACCCCACCAGACAAACTAGACCTTGTTCGTCTTGACGATCAGTATGGTCGCTCAGGAAAAGGATACGAGGGTCTTTCTGAAATGAAGACCTCCGGACTTGAGAGGTATGATTACTTCGCTTTCTCAGAACCAGAGCGTGGATCTATCCAGCATCACTCTTCTTCAAAATTTAGAGTGGAGCTGAGATCCATTGCAGAGCGTAGCTCTTTTGAGAAGGCATTCGGATTCACAAAGGGTGAATATTACTGTCCTTGCAAAGGAGCAATTGTTGATGGCTCTGGCGCCTCTATAGCTTTAGTTGGAGACGTCGTAGAGGGAGCCTTCGTGGGAATCCATGAGGGAGCAATTATTGAGCCTGGCACAGTGCTTTTGCGGTTTTGTGCGGAGTAATAAGGAGTAATTCTTCCTTGCGGGATTACTCCGCTAAAAGTTAATGTGAGTATACCGATTTCAAACTGAGGAGACGTTATGAAGATGACAAATAAAGCCGTAGTACTAACCGGCAAGATGGTTCAGGATCATGAGTTTATCTATCCCTACTACCGCCTCAAAGAGGAAGGGATGGAAGTTGATATCGCCGTGCGCGGCAAGCAAGAGGTGCAAGGACAGATCGGCACTAAGATTGTTCCAACTAAAGATATCCCTGAAATCAGAGCCAGTGACTACGATGTCATCGTAATTCCTGGTGGTGCAAAATGCATGGAGTACCTCCGTCAAGATAAGGATGCTCTAAGAATAATCGCTGAGTTTCATGCCGCAGGGAAAGTAGTTTCCTCTATCTGTCATGCTGCTCAAATGCTTATCTCTGCAAAATTAGTCAAAGGTCGCCGTATCTCCGGCTACTACAGCATTAAGGACGACATCGAGAATGCTGGTGGCACTTACGTAGATGAGCCCGCCGTTATCGACGATCGAATCGTTACCACTGCTCACTACAAAGACCTTGGTCCTTGGATGAAAGCTACAATTAAAGAGATTGCTCGACTTAAAGGGTAAGACTCTGCAAAAGTCTCGCGACATAAAAGGTATCCTCTTTGATTTTGACGGCGTACTTGGCGACACCATGGAGGATAATTACCGCGCTTGGGTTTATGCCCTGGGCCTCCACGGAGCTTCCTTCACTCAAGAAGAATACTTTCTTCTTGAGGGGGAAAAGGTAGATCGAATTGCTTCTATCGTCCTTGAAAGATGCGGAAAAGATCCCTCACTCGGTAGTGACGTCGCAAAAGCAAAAGATAAGTATTACCTAGAAAACAACTCTTTTAAGTTTAGCCCCGGCATTCCGGAACTCATTCCCCTTCTAAAAAAGTCTGGAATCAAAACTGGCTGCGTGTCCGGTGGCGCCAGAATGCGGCTAATTAATTCAGCAACAGCACCAATCTTAGATCAACTTGATTGCATCGTAACTGCAGATGATGTGACCCACGGTAAACCCAATCCCGAACCCTACTTAACTGGCGCTAAAAAATTCGACCTAAATCCTTCTCAAATCATCGTCGTCGAAAATGCCCC
>CAZYRE010000217.1:0-2559 GCA_964650155.1 uncultured Bdellovibrionales bacterium | reverse complement strand
TGGTAGAGCGGGTGACTGTTAATCACCAGGTCGTTGGTTCGAGACCAACCCGTCCAGCCAGCTTATATTTACTGATTGTTATTCTGCGTCCGTGGTGGGCACACAGAGATGAGTTCTAAAGGCGAGAAGAGGCCACGTGTAGGCGATTCGCCGCCAAGTATATTTGCTGCTCTAAAGTGATCGTAGGTATCAGGAGTTATAGTAAGTTCTACATTTTCAGGAACACTCGTAATCGATGAGTCGGGAGAGGGAAACCCACGACTACTGGCTATAAATGACACTCTCCCAATTACTGTACCACCTGACATAAACTCAATTTTTTTACCTCTCCAAGATTCATGGTATAGCGCGTCGTGATCTAATACTCTTGTGGTCCTTTCCTCGGTCGGCGGAACTCCAATTATATCCGCCAATCTATTACATGCGCTTATCGCTGCGGCATCAACGGCAGAATCGTTGCTACGATTGTTAAAAGTTACACTTTTTTGATTAAGTAATGCTAATAAATTTTCTTTTACGACTTCACCTGCAGATTGGGTGATTTTGGGTAAACCACGAAGTGCCTCTTGCGCCTCGGTTTGCGAAATATCCTCAAAGCGATGCCCTTGTTTTACTGTAGGATCTAACGTTCCTTTGATCCCAGCATCTGTACCTGTTGAGCCATCTGGTGAAGGTTCAAAAAATCGATAAGCAGCAAGCGCAGCACTAAAACCCACTACTGCTAAAATACCAGCTTTGAACCTCGACGAATCAGTCTGCGGAGTAGCACTTGAGGGTTGATTTACTGGCTCAGTAGCAGTTGGATTGTTTTCGTTAATAGGAGCAGATCCTGACATGTGCAAGCCCTTTTAAAAAACTCACTACGACGAATATAGTTATAGCGAGCGATTTAATTATGGATACTTAAATGGCAAAAAATTCCATTTTATTAGAAAATCCAGGATAATTTGGGAATTAAATTATCTTCATTGCACCTCATATTTTTGTGAGATGCACTGAAGAAAGGTAATTTTAATTTCTAAGTGTTTAAAATTACTAAATTATTTATATCCCTCAGGATACTTTTCATTCCACCAGCCTGGTCGCTCAGTAAATGGCCGAGCATTCCAGCCTTGATTCAGAACGTCACATCCAGGAACAAGCCATTCGCCGTTATCCTGGACCAGTTGTGTATACTCTCCCTCAGGTTCATCGAAGATTAATTCTATCTTACCACCTTTGCCTCGAAGCAAGGTTGTTACATCCCAGTGGATCCCAGCTTTACTCTTGTTGCCGTTTTGCAAGGAAACAGGCTCCCCGTCGTACATTGAGTAGCTGTAGCAAGAACCAATTGCTACGTGAAAGCTTCCACCGATCTTTTCTACCAAGAGGCGGTTAATTAGGTGTCGTCTTAGATGTGGGTTCGTACCGATACCTATTTCCCCTAAGTATCTTGAGCCCATTCCTTCTTGGTCGTCCATTGTGATCAGTCGCTCTAGGGCTTCTTTGTTTACTCGAGCATCAAAGTTAACGATTTTGCCAGCTACAATTTCTAATTCTATATCTTCAATGACTCCACTCGTTCGGAATTGAAACCTTCCTTCAGAGACTATACGTCCGTTTGTACCTTCCTTGAGCGGTGCGCTAAATATTTCTGAGCCAGGTAAGTTTTTAAGTACAACGCTATTTGCAAAGGTCTGGCCAGTAATATCCAAGGTTAAGTCAGTACCATCATCGTTAGTAATGTGGATTCTGTTGGCTCGATTAAACAGATCTTTAAGAGCTGTTTGCGCTGCCTTAATTTCCGCCCAAGGTTGATCGCAAGATTCTAGGAATAAGCTTACGTATTCCTCGTATTCCATGCCATCAAGTTTGGCATCGCTCTCCGTAGGTAATAAAGTAATTATATAGTGTAAATCTCCACTTCGGAGTCTCGTCTGAATTGGTGCTAATGCGTTTGCCAAGAGGTCACTCTTCTTTGCCTCTCCGACTTGCGACACTGTTGGATCTGGAGTTGTAATGACTCGGAGCGCTTTTGTAACGCCTTCGTATTTTGCCAATCGATGATTGGCTAAGGCTTGAAGGGAGGAGACTTCACCTTCTGGTGCCTCAGTAGATAAATGCTTAGCTAAGATTGCTTCGCGCTTATAGTTAACGAAATCAAATTTTACTGTGACGTCATTTTCATCGCAGATTTTTAAAACTTCTGCCGCAACATTTAAAGCAAGCCCTGTTGCTTCAACTACGATAGTGTCGCCATTAACAGCTTTTGAAGATTTAAAGAGCTGTCGGGCTAAGGCAGAGATATTCTCTGATGAAGCAGGAAATTCCGTCATCTCATCCCAAGTCGGTTCACCCGAAGCTTTTAGTTCGGCTACTAGTGCCGCATTGTCATTAACTCCAAGAAGTCTCTCTATCTCAAGCCGATCAGCCTCTTCTAGTGAGATAACCTGGTCTCGGTACGAAGTTCTTGGGCTACGGGCAGACGGCAATTGATCGCGATGCTCTGGGGCAAGGTCTGGTGTCATATTTACAACTCCAAAATATGGACAGAAGGCCCAAACCCTAGCCAACTAACAT
>CAZYRE010000216.1:0-2640 GCA_964650155.1 uncultured Bdellovibrionales bacterium | reverse complement strand
GGAATTGCCTCCTGAGGATACATTTCGTTGGGCGAAACAAACCCTCTTCCCTTTAGTACCTTTGGCAAAGTGACACAGGGGTGAGTCTCTTCTTTTCTGCCTTGCAAATAACATCGCCCGAGAATTGATTCTCTTAGAGCATGAATTGCCCTTGCTGCGGCGGTGGAATCACCATGACTTTTATAAGCTTCGACAAAGAGTCTTGCTAAATCTTCAGAGGAAATTAACGGCAAAGCCGCATCGGAACCAAGTTCCCGTGGATCGATATCCATAAAGCCCCCTTAAAATTAATCCTTAGGAACTTTATGGTTGCGGCGGGAATGAGGTAAAAAAGAAGCAGGCCTCGGCCAAAATGTACTTTATCTCAGGGGGAACGTCTGGGTTATCCATTAGGGATAAGACTTCAGCCTCGACGTCACTCCATAAACACTCTTTATCCATATAAACCCCACCATGACGCTGTAATTGGATTTAGAACGAAAGGAAGACGAAAGAGCAGTGCTAGTACCTATGCTCAATTTGGATGCGCTAGGTTCTAATTTATACCTCTATTTAATTTGTGCGGGATTAAATTTATTTCTTTGTTATATCTAAATTTGTGTTAGGAAAAAATAGAAAAGGGAGCAAACGCTCCCCTCTCCTTGCCTATTTTCCTCGTAATATCTTATGCGTCGTGGTTCTGTCGCTTTCCGAACACTACGGTGCTGCAGTCAACAACGATGCCTTCGTCCTTCGACTTAATTGTCGAAATGAAGATTCCTGGTTCAAAAGCTCGCTCTCTTAAGAGCTCTACTTTGTCTTTCGTAGGAATCGTCATCCGTGCACGGATTGAGTAGTTAAGTTCAACTACCACCTGGCCCGGAGTCTCATCGATAAACTTTGTAATCATTCCGTAGATCGGATAAGTCTCGCCAACTTTAACTTCACCTTGGCCAACTTCTAGACCGAACTTTTCGAAGAAATTTGCTTCAGAATCAGAACTCATGGCTTGACCTCAACGTTTCTAAATCAGTTACGGAGCCACCGAATAAATTTCGGTATCACACACATATCCGGTCCATGCCCAAATATGCTTCAGAATCGTTTCAACAATTTATCCACACCCCATGTGGATAAAATTATAGATAATTGCCTTATCTATCTGAATTCACTGCAATTTATGACTATAATTGCCACCTTCAGCATGTGGACAATTATGGCTAACCCTTAATTTTCTACGCATTTCTACTAGAAGTCAGATCCGTATATAACGGTTGCTCATATGAGACTTCGATTTAACCAGAGTTCAGATACCCATTCGACGCTATCAGCCATTGTCTTGGCTGCGGGTCTCGGGAAGCGGATGAAATCCGAACTTCCAAAGGTGTTAGCCCCCATTTCTGGGCAACCAATGGTTCTTAGAATTCTCAACTCACTTACTCCTCTTCGCTTAGAAAAGATCGCTCTTGTTCTTGGACATAAAGGAGAGCTCGTAAGAGACAAAATTGGGGGAGAAATCAATTCCTCGATTATTTTTGCCGAGCAAAAGGATCAGCTCGGAACAGGTGACGCGGCTCGAATTGGATTATCAGCCCTAGGAGAGATTTCAGGAGTAGTTATTATTACCCCCGGCGATACTCCCCTACTAACCTCAAAAACTCTCCGTGCACTTATCGAAACTCATGAATCTGAGAAAGCAAGCCTTTCCCTGTTGTCATTTAAGGCTAAAAACCCTCACGGCTACGGCCGAATTATTCGCGGGAAATCAGGAAACGTTACCGGTATTAAAGAAGAGAGAGATTGCTCAACAGAAGAGAGGAATATTGTTGAGGTAAATTCCGGCATCTATTCTGTAGATGCTGCATTTTTAAAAAAAGCACTTGAAACACTTGAGCCAAAAAATGCCCAAAATGAACTTTATCTCACAGACATAGTAGAAAAGGCGGTCACCGAAGGACAACATGTAGTTGCGGTGATCTCGGAAGCGGAGTCCGAATTCCTTGGTGTAAACGATCACAAACAGTTAGCAGAGGTGCAAAGGATAGCTATGAATAAAAAGGTTCAATCCCTATTAGAAAACGGCGTCAGAATTACTAATCCTGATTCGGTATATATAGAGGACAGCGTAGAAGTCGGCAGCGGCACGGTGCTCGGTCCAAATGTTCAGATTCTGGGCAAATCAAAGATTGGTAAAAATGTTAACTTTGAAGGTTCAGCATATATCATAGATACTACGATCGAAGACGGTGCCGTAATAAAATTTAGCGTTCGCGCCGAAGGAGCCTTTATCGGCAAAAACGGTATGGTTGGACCTTTTGCTCACCTTCGTCCAGAAGCGCGGCTAGAATCAGATGTTAAGGTTGGAAACTTTGTAGAGATTAAAAAATCTACACTTAAAGCTGGGGCAAAGGCCTCTCACCTCACCTATTTGGGTGATGCCGAAGTTGGCAAAGACGCCAATGTTGGTGCCGGAACCATCACCTGCAACTACAACGGCTATAAAAAATCAAAAACAATTATTGGCGATGGCGCATTTATTGGTAGCAACACCTCACTAGTGGCTCCAGTAAAAGTAGGCGCTGGCGCAGTCATAGGAGCTGGATCGGTAATAACTAAAGACGTAACCCCAGATGCCCTAGCCGTTGAGCGTTCAGATCAACG
>CAZYRE010000215.1:0-2648 GCA_964650155.1 uncultured Bdellovibrionales bacterium | reverse complement strand
TCAGTTTGTTCTATTATCGGTAAGAGCATTAGGAATGGAACTCCTTGGATCTATCTAGATGATGGCGCTTACGGATTATTCTCTGGCAAATTCTTTGATCATAAAGAATTTGATTTCACTGTTCTTAAGAAGCAATTAAAATCCGCTGATTCACACATGGTTCCTCACGTGGTTGCCGGGCCAACTTGTGATTCCTTGGATGTCATTTCCCAGCCAGTCCTTCTACCTTCCGATCTTACAATTGGTGATACTCTAGTGACTCACAACATGGGTGCTTATAGCCTTACAACAGGCAACCTCTTCAACGGCTTTGGCCATATAAATACCTATCTAGGTCGCAGTGATGAGTTCTTCGTTAAAATACGTCCTACACGAGTCAGAACACCCAAGGTTGCTGGGTTGTAGCACTTCACCCTACGCCACCTTCTTCGGTACCAACTTAAGCTCAAAGCCAAGCTTATCAATTACAGAGGTAATGCTCTGAAGTCTTGGATTTCCTTCCTTTGAAAGCATGTCGTAAAGATTCTCTCGGTTTAAATTAGTTTCTTCAGCTAGCTTACCCATTCCGCCATGGGCCTTGGCAACGTTACGTATTGCCAATAAAAAAACATCAGAGCCTTCCTCTAATGCCGCCGTTAAGTATCCTGCTGCGTAATCAAGACTTTCTAAATTCTTGAGCAAGTAAGGTTCATAATCAACGGTGCTCATGCCCTTTCCCTTTTTTGTATTCCTTCCAGTATTGCTGCGCTTTTTTGATATCTTCATGCTGCCTACTTTTATCGCCACCGCAAATCAATATAACAACCCTATCGCCTTCCAGTCCTAAATAAATCCTATACCCTGGGCCGAAATGAACTCTCAACTCAACAACACTAGAGCCTACAGTGCGAAAATCGCCCAAATTTCCAAGAGCAACTCTATCAATTCGAGCTTGTATAACCTGTCGAACCCTCTCGTTTCTGAGCGAGTCTAGCCACTCAAGAAAAGGGATCTTGCCACCCATCAAGCGAAGAAGTTTTATATCTTTCTTTAAAACAATCACTTACTTCATACCTATCAGTGTAGGTTATACCCTACACTTCGTCAATCACTTTTAATTGCAATAATTAATCGCCGTATGAGGCGTAAAGTTGCTTAGAAGCATGGGAAATTGAGGATAATTAAGGATTGGTGAAGTTTTCTCTGCTTAGATCAAGTATTCGCACTTGGAGTAGCTATTTGTAATCGCTAGTGCTTAGAGTAAGTTGCTTGAAAAATGTCCTTATTTTCCCCAGAAAGTTGAGTAGCTTTCATAAGTCAAGTACACTCCTGCCTGTGTGTTCCGTGACTAATGTAGTTGTATGTCAATAGAAACCGCGAAAGATAGAAATCCAACCAACGACCCACAGGGTAGTCGTGAATATGTCATACCTGAAGAACGAAGACAGATAGCTGAAGAAGCGAGATTCTTTCTGTCCACTATTAGGGAACTTCGCACCCCAGTTCTCTGCTACAGGATGAACACCCTTACAGAGAAATATGAGCTTTTCACTCGCACTATGCGCGGAGTTGTTCCGTTTGTTGCTCAGAAAACAAATTGTGATGAGAGAACCGTTAAGCATTTTTATAATCTCGGTGCCAATATTGATACTGCCACCGGTGGTGAGATTGAAAAGCTTGAAGAATGGGGAATAGATCCTCAGAGAGTAATTGTTACTAAGCCAGTTAGATTGCCTCAGGATTTAGATGCCATTGCTCGCTTTAAGCCAAGAGCTTTAGTAGTAGAACAGCCAAATGACTTAGAATCTCTTGCCCAAGCAGGAATTCCTAATGCTGATTATTCACCGGACATAATCATTAGAAATATGCTCCCTTTCGGTGAGCTTGCCTGCAGGCACGGTGCTGAAGTAGTTAACTATGTAGTAGATCCACAGGGCAAAGTTCACTGGACTTTTGACAGCACAGACCCCTCTTCTGATTCTATCGCACCGTCAGATCCAAAAGTCTTAACACCGATAAGAAAAATTCTAGAAAAGAGATTAGAAATAGAAGAGAGAACTGGATTTCAATTTGGGAAGAATGGCCTCTCTGTCCATGTAGGTGGTGAAACGAGTAAAGGCGATAAGTACGGAATTGCTGCAAGAATATTTGGTTGGACCAAACAAGAGATGGCAAGGCCGTATTGGCATGAGAACGGTAAAAAGACATTACGACCTGGTGCCGAGATCTCAATTTTTGATTTTGGTGGCGGATATCCTGACGAAGAGGAACCAAAGAAGCACGGCACTACTCAAGAAGCAGTAATGGAGGAAATCGGTAGACATATCGATAATTGTCGCCAGAAATTTCCGGGCGTTGAGTTATGGGCTGAGCCAGGTCGCGTTCTTTATGCCGATAGTGCTTTCGTATTATCTCGAGTTACTTCTGTAAGGCCACGCGAAGTTTTTGTTGATAACAATAAAAACGCAATCATTGGTCCATATAACCACGTCGATAGTGATAATAGTTTTGTGCTGCACTTTTTAGGGCGTTTTCATGAAGGGACACAGATAGAGATTCCTCGTCCAGATGGTACAATTAGAGAAATTTTGGAGATGAAGCAATTTACTTTTTATCCACTTCGAATAGATGAGGCTCTTCCTCCATTAGTTACAGAAACAAAGCTTGCC
>CAZYRE010000214.1:0-2658 GCA_964650155.1 uncultured Bdellovibrionales bacterium | reverse complement strand
CTCCTTCAACAAGGTTCAGATCCTATCAATGTAATTGAAGAAAGCATTAAGCTAACTGAGTTAGAAGCTTCTGTCCGCACAGTTGGATTCGGAGGCGCACCAAATGCGTTAGGTGCAATGCAGCTTGATGCAAGCCTTATGGACGGCGACACTCTACAAACCGCTGCAGTTGGGGCGATAGAAGGCATCATGCATCCAATTAGCGTTACTCGTGAACTGATGAAAAGACTTCCGCATGTAATGCTAGTGGGAGAAGGAGCCCAACGATTTGCAAAGGAATGCGGATTTAAGATTGAAAATCTCCTTTCACCTGAGGCTAAAAAAGATTACGAAGCTTGGCGAGAAAAGCACTACAAAGATCACATCGTTGATATCTTTTCTCCTAAAGACGGGAAGGGCAGTCACGGAACCGTAATCTGTTTAGTAAGAAATAATTCAGGCCGAATTTGTGGCGGAGTAAGTACTTCTGGTTGGGACTATAAATATCCAGGCCGCCTTGGTGATTCTCCAATTATCGGCGCGGGACTTTACGCTGATTCACGGTATGGAGCGGCAGCTTGTACCCATACTGGAGAAAACGCTATCCGTACCTGTCTAGCTCGAAGCGTAGTTCTATATCTTAAAAAGGGAGCCTCGGTTAAGGAGGCAGTTGCTGAAGGGATGGAGGATCTCAAGGGATTAAAAGGCGGATACCAAGGGCAAGTTGTAATTTACGCTATCGATAAGAACGGTGAGCACTGCGTAGCTCGTCGGATTAAAGATTCTCCAGGATGTGAGTATTTAATCTTCCGTGAGGGAATGAAGAAGTTTGAAAAGCTCAAGTCTGAATTCATAAGTTAGTTAACTAAACAATTGGCTATGAACTTTCTTGATTAATCCTACCACGATCGGATTCTTAATTTTACGATCCAACGATATGAGGTAGAACTGCTCCTTAATTTCTTTGGTTCGACCAACAAGTTCTAGGTCAAATTCATTCATAACCTCCTTTTCTACAACGTTTGGAACAGGAATGATTCCAAAACCTGCTCCGGCAACTATCTTAGATAAGGCTCTATCTTGAAATGTCCCCACTATCCTAGGCTCAATATTTATGTCGGCGAACCATCTATAAAGATCATTAAAGATGGAAGCCTCAGAAGTTGGCATTAACAAAGGCGCATCGTGGAGACTTTTTGGGAAATTTTTGCGCAAAGCTTTAGCTAATTTCGGTACGGCAAGAAAACTTAAGCTCGATTCACCTAAAAAGTGATTAAATGCCCTAACCTTAAAATTAGGAGAGATCGGCCTATCGGATAAGACTAGATCTATGGTGCCCAGAGCTAGATCAGCTAGTAACTTTTCTGTCTTATCTTCGAAGCAGTTAATCTGATTCTTGCCTAGTATGGGTTCGATAACTCTAAAAGTTACCGTTTTAGGCACAACGTCTGAAATGCCGAGATTGAGAACCTTATTTGGAGAGGTTGCTTGACCATCTAAGACATGAAGAAGTTCATTGCCCAGATGAAAAATGCTCTCGGCATACTTCATTACGAGTTGACCCGCTTCGCTAAGCTTTAGGCTTCTACCCTCTCTTAGAAATAGTTTTTCACCAATGACATCTTCAAGGGATTTTATCTGGGCACTAATTGTCGGTTGTGCCAGTCGCAACTGATATGAGGCCTCTGTAACGCTGCCAAACTTTGCCACGTTATAAAAATAGAAGAGATGCTGATAATTTAACCATCGCATATATAGGTTAAACCTATGAATAGTAATCAATTAATCTATTAGATCTATATATGACCTTAGCTGATAATGTTCAAGTAGTTAAAAATAAGGAGAGACATATGGAATCATTAAGAATCAAAATGTTTAAAGTAGACGGGTCGCAAAGCATTATTGATAAGATTGAACGAGCCTATGAATTCAGCTTCGATCGGTTTCGGCATATTATCAGAGAGGCTGAGACTACATTAATAGATGAAAACGGCCCAAAAGGTGGCGTGGATAAGAAATGTAGCCTCCACCTACGACTCTTGCCTCGTGGAATTATCGTGGCACACGGCAACGGAGAATCCCCTGTAGCTGCCTTCAATGAAGCTGTCGATAAAGCAATCCAATTGCTTAAAAAGCGCCTTGGGAAGCAGCGCAAACGTCACCCGATCGATAGGGATTTAGGATTCTATGAATATACGCATGTTAATTAATTATTAAACTTTTAATTTAAATTGGAGATCCATATGAGAAGCAATGCTGCTAAAGTCGCTCAAATATATAACTTTCCTCGCAACAAAGAGATACTCTCTCTAAGTGAGAGAAGCGATGAAGTTTTAATCGCTGTTGCTGTCCTAGGACTTATCGCCACTATGGCAGATGGAGAAGCCAGCCCCATAGAAATTGAGAAATTCACCTCTGCTTATAGACAACGCTTTGCTCTGTCACGCAAACGCTCTATGAAGCTTATCTCTGTAGCTCTTCATAGAATTAAAATCGATCAGAAGGGCACGGCGATAGACAATGCCTGCGACACTCTTAATGAGTATCTTACCCTTGAGCAAAAAATGAAGACTTACGATTCACTTGCAGACATCTTAATAGCCGATGCTGTTATTCATGACGGCGAGGCCTGGTTTATGGACTATATTGCAAGAAAACTTAAACTTGAGGATGAGATGG
>CAZYRE010000213.1:0-2705 GCA_964650155.1 uncultured Bdellovibrionales bacterium | reverse complement strand
ACCTCATGTAAATGAATCACAATTGGCGATATCAAAAGTTCTAGAACTAGGAAGCAGAAACGCTTCAGCGATGAAAAAAGTTGTTGATATGAATTCTAATGTTAGAAACTCTGCTGAAGAGAGTGGTAAAGCGCTGAATGAAATGTTCGCAGCAATGGAAAAGATGAAGAACTCAGCTGAGCAGATGGCGAATATTATTCAGAACATTGACTCTATTGCTTTTCAAACAAATCTTTTGGCCTTAAATGCAGCAGTCGAAGCTGCCAGAGCAGGTGATGCTGGTAAAGGCTTTGCGGTAGTAGCAGAAGAAGTGCGCCAACTTGCACAGAGATCTGCAGAAGCCGCAAAACATACAACTGAACTAATTAATAAATCGAGAACAAATGTTAATGAAAGTGTACAGATGTCTGGACAAGTAAGTTCAGTGACGAAAAAGATTGTAGAATTTCTGACCCATATTGAAGAGGGCCTTCAAGCTATTCAGACTAGTAGCTCTGAACGCACACAATTAATAAAAACAGTAGAATCAAATCTTGCCAAGTTAAATTCTAACTCAAACTTAGAGAGCGCTAGTAAGCGAAATCATCATTCTTTTGGGTCTTCCAGCGTCGGTGCATCCAGAACCACCCTTCAGGGTGCTGCTCGATAAGGGTTTGATACCGCGATGAGATCTCTTTGGTAATCTCCAAAACTTTCTCGCTTCGCTTTAGAGCTTTGCTTTCATAGATGGAGCTAAAATCACACTCAATCACCTCCATCCTATATTTATCAAAACCGATAGTAATAAGTCCCACAACAACTACTTTTGCTTTAGTTTCCAAAGCGGCTAAAGCCAAACTCTTAGTTGTGGAGGCTTCCTTACTAAACCAAGGAACAAAAACCGCATGACTTCGCTTCACGTTTTGATCGAAGAGAACTCCGACATCCCTACCCTGCTTAAGCTCTTTAACAATTCTTCTAAAAGCGCCTGCTCGATTTAAAACGCGATTGCCATATTTTTCTCTACGTCCGTTCCACCACCTATCAAGCAAGGGCAACTTAAAATTTCTAACTACAAAACTTAGAGGATATCCAAGTACAGACATCATGTAAGCTTGGAGTTCAAAACTTCCTAAATGACCAGTCGCTACAAGTAAGCCAGTTGTTGTTTCTGATGCTTTTAATTTTTTATATTTTTCCAAATAAGGGAACTCTACATGAGATTTTATCCACTCCGGTGTAATCCTTGGAAACCTCACAAAATCAGAAATCGCTATTGCTAAGGAAGTAAAACTTTCCCGTAAAATTTTTTCTCTTTTAGGCTCTGAAAGGTCAGGAAAGGCAATTTTTAGATTAATTCTAGATACTTTCCGGTACGATGGTAGTAGAAAGGTAAACCAAAATAGGAGTTGATCCAAAAACCACACCCTAGCCTTATCGGGAATAATAGATAGAATCCCGATAAAGGTACGAACAGCTATTGTGGTAATTAGATCGATCATCTGGTTACCCATTTATTGCTCAACTTAGGTTCACTTTACTAGAACTCTTCTAACTTTTTTATTTACCAAATGTTACCAGCCGATAAAGCTCACTCTCTTATTAGGTCCTTTGAGGAGTCTTTCCGCTCTGTAGAGCAAAGTGCGGCCCGCTCTAAGGAAGGAGTCTTCTATACCCCACCTCAACTGGCAAAATACACTGTTACAGAAGCTATCAAACTATGGCGAAAATCTTCCTCTGGCCATCCAAGCTGGATATTAGATCCGGCATGTGGCGCAGGTTCTTTTCTAATCGAAGCTCAAAGAGAGATTAAGAGCGCATTTCCAAAAGAAATATCCAAAATAACCTTATGCGGCATCGATAAAGATTATTCGGCTAAAATGAAGGCCGAAGAGGTGCTCGCTTCAGAAAGAGGAGTATTTTCCTTCCGAATCAAACACGGCAATGCTCTATTGAGTGCAGAAGATGAAAACACTTCATCCTCTCTTTCCCCTATTTCTTGGCAACAAACTTTCCCTGAAGCACTAAAACAAGGTGGATTTGATATTATTATTGGCAATCCTCCATACGGCATATCTCGAGGAGAAAAGTTTTCTCCGGAAGAGAAAGAATTATTAGAAATAAAATACGATTGGATTAGGTCTGGTAAATTAAATAAGTATCTCGCTTTTATTGGTTTATCTTACAAACTTCTAAAGCCTGGTGGTATTGCTGCCCTTATAGTTCCTAATTCCTGGTTAGGGATAAAAAGTGGTGAGAAATTACGAAAATTCTTACTTCAATCGAAATCTCTTCGTAATATTACGATACTGCCAAAAGATGCTTTCTATGATCCCTCAGTAGAAACAGTTATTCTTTTTATTCAAAAGGATAACTCACAGAAGCTATTCACTATCCGTCATCTCACTGATATCTCATCAGGCACTGTTTCTACAGAAACTACTCTTAACATAGATGAGTGTTTAAACTTTCCTTCCGCAATTATTCCGACAAAGCTGACTACTACTGCTCGAGATGCACTAACAATAATTCTAAATAACTCTACTCCGCTAGGAGATAAAGACTCTCCTTTCCTTCCGCGCATCGCGCTCCAAGCTTATGCCGAAGGAAAAGGAATCCCTTCACAATCAGCCGCTGATGTAAAAAACAGAATTTTTGATTTAAAAGAGAAATCAGATTCTTCAGCGATTCCGTATCTTCAAGGCCGCGATATCGGACAATTTAAA
>CAZYRE010000212.1:0-2732 GCA_964650155.1 uncultured Bdellovibrionales bacterium | reverse complement strand
GTGTACCCGAGGGGATAATCTACACTAAATCCAGGGGTCATCTGACTGAAGTATGATGATGTTTTAGGTTGGAACTGTAGGGATGCAAAGTAAAGAATAAATCCAAATACGGTAAAAACAATTAGGTACTCAACTATTGTTACCCCTCTTTCCTGAAAAGCGATATTTAATCTGTTTAGCCTCATTGAAGACAGTATAATCAGAGTATGTTTCATTCGTATAGGGAAGAAAAAGGAGAGAGTATGATAGCCGCGGTAGCGGTTCTTCCCTTAGCCCTGGCCATCGCCGCTATGCTTGTCGATCTTGGTCGCATATATCTAACCACATTGTATGCAAAAGAAGTGGTTATATTTACGGCCAGGGTAGCTAGATCTTATGATCCGAATACTGAAGTCCCAGTAGATAAAACATTGCTCGTGAAGTTAGGTGACGGAGAGCCTTCTTCAGCCACCATGAAGAGAAAAAGTTATTGGAATGATCTAGTCGATCCAACTAGTCAGTATTATCACGGCTTGCCGTATTTTACAGATAAAGAACTTAAGATATTTAATTTAGGATACGGATTCGCCGTAACTTTAAATCCCGATGTGCTTTTCCCTATTCCTCGTCCAGCTACCACGCACTCTGAACTGAATGGGAAGGTGAACTGCACGATTAGATATGATTTTATTGTGGCGCCTGACCCACTGAACTTAACTACAAACCATGATCGATTGTATACATGTGAGTGTGCAGTACCTCTTTTTGGCTTACGTCTTCTAAATTTTGCAACGGGAGCTGACTATCTCACCGTTACGCAGACCGCGTATGCCTATCAGTCTGGGAATATTGAGCCATGAAAGCTAATAAACAATCCGGAGGCTTATTCATAGAATTTGCAATCGTAATAAGTTTACTATTAGCCATAGTGTTTGGTGCAGGCCAGCAACTGATGACACAACTACGTGAGTTTGATCACTATGCACTCGCAACAGAGTTAGTGATGGGACCGCAAGAAAGGTCCTTAGCTTACGATCCCGCTACTAAAACAATTGTTGGACTTTCGGCAACCACAACACCAACAATTCAAGAATTTATGGATACAATAGGGAACTTTTTTAAGACAAGAGCTCCTGATGATACGTATGCGGTGTACATGGTGATGCCGCACTATGAAGTTAATCAAGATTCTGGTCAGATAACAAACTTTATAGTTGCTAATTCCTTTTCAGTCTTTCCGTATGGAGTTGTCCCGACAAATAACTGCATGATGAATACTACTCAGCTTACAAGTTGGAGTAGGCGATACGGCAATGGAAAAATGTATCATGCTGCGGATTTCGTTGCTGGTAAGGCACCAACAACCGATGATGATGATACAGGAAGATTTGGATCTAAAATTTTCGATATAGATAAATCTGGGACCCGTGTTCGTAGATACGAGCCAGTTTTCCCAATTCTGTTTATGCTAATCTGTTCCGAAGTAAAGGTGTTAGGCCTTGATCAGCAAATTCTGACTTATCACACCCTCGTTCCACGGAGGCATCTGAACTAATGAAGAGCAGAATTAGAGAAGATGGTTTTGCTAGTCTTTGGATCGCTTTCACGCTAGCTGGAACTATGCTAGTAGCATTGACTTTTATCCTTTTTACACAGGTTCATATAAGCAAATTAAGGTCTCAGTACTTAGCTTTGAACCTCGCCATCATTGGTAATTATAGTTCAGAGTTTCAGTCAAATGAATCTCTCAACAATATGGCAATGCTTGCACACATGCTTGGATATCATGATGCTCAACCTATTCCAGATGTCTGGCAGAGATTTAATTTGGGAGGTTTGCAATTCCAACACGTAAACGATCCAAGCAGTGGGAAATACGGAGTTGGCGCCTTTGTGTATTTGAACCAAAAAAACGTATTGGGCGGTACCGTGGCATATCTCACCGATACAGATATTACCTCATTTGTTAGAACTAGATCCGCTCCCAATTACCTTAAGTTAACCTTTGATTATTCAAGTAGTATAGCAGGCGACTCTATCAATAAGCTTCTTAAGAGTTATGGTGTCATAGACGCCAATGGATTACTCGGTCCAAATGGGAAGTTAGTAGGTAGCGAAATAGTCCCTAAGGAAGAGATCCAAACGGCCATGCCCTTTGCTTGGGATGATTGGACTCGGACTCTACGACCATGGAACGGCACGACAACTGCCTATCCATCTATTCCAGTAGGTAACCCACCAACTGGTTGTGTTCCTACTGCAGAATCTGGTTGTCAGGTTTATCAGACAGTTATCCCTTCACATAAAACCACGCTTTTCCAGAAATATTCAGATCTTTTTGCCGAGTATAAAAAAGCCGTTGTGCTTCTTACCGGCGCCGTTGGTCAAGTGACCCCTTACCTTGATATCGATATTTTATGCGGAATGACTAATTCTGATTTTTATACCTCTTTAGTAAATAAGCTTGACTCAACAGTGTTCCCTGTCCCACCGAATAATGGAGTCTGCGATGCTTGGAAGTTCGACGATCCTGAAGTAGGAGCATTGACCCTCAGTAGCGCATTCCAAATCTCAGGTTCTTATACCAGCACACATTCTATTGATGATCCAAGAAATTTATTTACAGATCCACCGCTACTCTCCCCTAATAGGATTTTGCAGTATTTTATGGATCTAACTTTTTATCGTAAGTTAGCTAGGTACGGGACAATTTTAGCCAACGATGGAGTTACTGTTGTTTCAAGTCCTGGACA
>CAZYRE010000211.1:0-2751 GCA_964650155.1 uncultured Bdellovibrionales bacterium | reverse complement strand
CTGATATCAACAAATACTGAGCCTGGACGCATGCTGCGAATCATCTCGCGTGTAATTATCTTTGGAGCGGCTGCGCCTGGAACAAGAACTGCACCAATCAGAAGATCAGCTTTTGGGATCTCTCTAGAAAGTGCTGCTGTGGTTGAATAAACCGTCACAGGTTTAGATCCAAAGCACTCTTTAACCTTTTCAAGCTGACGTACGTTCTTATCAAGAATTGTAACGCGTGCTCCCATACCAAGAGCAACTTCACAAGCGGCTCTTCCAGATATGCCAGCGCCAACTATTACTACTTTTCTTGAAGGTACGGAGGCAGTTCCACCTAATAGAACACCTCGTCCACCATTTTGAGAGAGTAAGAAGTAGGAACCGTTAAGGATTGAGAGCTTTCCTGCAACTTCGCTCATAGGATCTAAAATTGTAAAGCGACCCTCGCTAGAACGAACTAACTCAAAAGCAATTCCGGTAATTTTAGATTTAACCATCGCAGAAGCCATCTCTGGTAGGCTGGCCATGTGAAGGTAATCAAAGATAGCGATGTCTTCACGGAAGTATTGATACTCTTCTTCGTGTGGTTCCTTTACTTTGACGATCAAGTTTGATTTGGTCCAAAGATCTTTGAGAGTGGAAACTATTTCGCATCCTACTGCTTTATAGTCGTCGTCGCTAAAGAGGGATCCTTTGCCGGCGTTAGTTTCGATTAAAACTTTGTGGCCATGTTTTACTATCTCGGCAGCGCCGTCAGGGGTAACGCCAACTCGCTTCTCTAAGGTCTTTCTCTCTCTTGGAACGCCAATAATCATATATAATTCCTAAATATTTACTTCTTATGCTGAGGGTTCTATATTCGAACTGTTCTCAGCTTTTCTTGCTGGAAGTTCTCAGATTGGCTCTATGAATGCAATGCTCATAAGTGGTTCCGAGGTATCAAAGAGCATTGAAGCACGTCTAAAAATTGAAGTTGCTAAATTAAAACAGAAGATTGGCCGGGCTCCAGGGCTTGGCGTAATTCTAGTAGGGGATAATCCAGCGTCTAAATATTACGTGGCGACTAAGGAAAAGGTTGCTGCTAGGGCAGGACTGCAGAGTTTTGAGAAATTTCTTCCCGCAACTGCCTCGATGGAGGAAGTGGAAGCTTCTATAAGCGCATTTAATAAAGATCTAAATGTAGATGGGATTCTTCTTCAGCTTCCTGTTCCAAAGAACTTGGACTCTGATCGACTACTAGATCTAATCCTTCCTGAAAAGGATGCAGATGGCCTTCATCCTGTTAATCAGGGACTTCTTGCCACTGGAAAAGACGGAGTCCGACCCTGTACCCCATTTGGAGCGATGAAGTTGATAGATATCGCAATGGCTGGCGGTGGCTCCGATAGTAATGTTCCAGAAGCAGATCTTAGTGGAAAGAAAGCAGTTGTTATTGGGCGCTCGATTCTTGTTGGAAAACCAGTGGCACTAATGCTACTTGAAAGAAACGCAACCGTAACAATCGTTCATTCTCGAACTGCTAATATCGAAGCCGAAGTTGCTTCTGCTGATATTGTAGTTGCGGCGGTCGGAAAGCCAGAGATGGTGAAAGAATCTTGGGTCAAGCCAGGGGCTATCGTTATTGATGTTGGTATTAACAAGTTGCCTGATGGGAAGCTTGTTGGGGATGTTGATTTTGCTTCAGTCAGTAAGAAAGCTGGAGCAATTACCCCAGTGCCAGGTGGTGTTGGTCCAATGACAGTTATTATGCTTATACAAAACACGATAAGGAATTTTAAAAAAATAAATGGAATCACAACTTAAAAGAACCCCCCTCTATCAGGATCACGTTAAACTTGGCGGCAAGATGGTACCGTTTGCAGGCTGGGAGATGCCTGTGCAGTACTCGGGAGTTATTCCAGAGCATATGGCGGTTCGGCAGAATGCTGGACTTTTCGACGTTAGTCACATGGGTGAAGTTGAGCTGCGTGGATCTGAAGCTGAGGCAGCGCTTGCATACATGACCTGTAATGATGTGACTCGACTTACTGATGGCAAAGCGCAGTATACAGCGATCACAAACGAAAAAGGTGGGCTAGTCGATGACATTATTGTTTACCGATACAATAAACATCACTATTTGATCTGTGTTAACGCTTCTAACACAGACAAAGATTTTGCCTGGTTTACTTCCAAGAATAAATTTGATGCTGAATTTAGAAATGTTAGTTCTGAGTGGGGACAGATTGCCATTCAGGGACCTAACGCGATCTCAATTTTCGAGAAACTCACCGCAAAAAAACTTGAGTTGCAACCATTCTCATTTTTCCATCAGATAGTTGCAGGCATTGATGTCATAGTGGCTCGTACTGGTTATACCGGGGAAGATGGAGTTGAGTTATTTGTCCCTTGGGCAGAGACCTCGAATATTTGGAATAAACTTTTAAGCGTAGGAAAGGGTGAAGGATTAGCTCCATGCGGATTAGGGGCCCGTGATACGCTACGTCTTGAAGCTTGCTTGCCACTTTACGGACATGAATTATCAGATGAGTTATCTCCGATAGAATCTGGGATTGGTTTCTTTGTGAAGATCACCGATCGCGATTTCATCGGCAAAGCTACAATTAAAAATCATAAAGAGAACGGCTCTCCCAGATCTCTTATTGGGCTTACAGTTGAAGATCCGGGTGTTGTTAGGGAAGGCACAAAGTTGTTCTCAGTGAGCGGAGCAGAGATTGGTTGGGTGACATCGGGGACAAAAACGCCATGTTTTGAGAAGCCACT
>CAZYRE010000210.1:0-2864 GCA_964650155.1 uncultured Bdellovibrionales bacterium | reverse complement strand
CCTCCCGTAGGAGTCTGGACCGTGTTCCAGTTCCAGTGTGGCTGATCATTCTCTCAAATCAGCTACCCATCGAAGCCTTGGTGAGCTTTTACCTCACCAACTAGCTAATGGGGATTAGGCCGATCGTTTCGCGTCTTACGACTTTTCCGAAAGAGACCGTAGTCTCTCGCGGTATATGCGGTATTAGCGAGAGTTTCCCCTCGTTATCCCCCGCGATACGGTACGTTACCTAATTATTACTCACCCGTGCGCCACTGTACTCATTCCTTGCGGAACTTTCTCGTACGACTTGCATGTCTGAGGCACGCCGCCAGCGTTCACTCTGAGCCAGGATCAAACTCTTATATTAATTTAATCTGCTACATAAATTCCGAATTACCGAACTCAAGAGACGGTAACCGAAATTATGAAACTTTTAGACTTAGCCATTCATCGAAAGTGTGTATTAAAACGCTGCCGTTCAATACATCTGCCGAATTAAAGTCTTCACTGACTCTGTCACAATTCAATCTGATGACTTCTACCCTTAACCCAATTGTATCTGAGTACACGGTTCGCGCACAAAAAACCTAGCTCTTCCGAACTGCTCCGGAGAACTGGGCTTAGACCTCATAACGCTTTGAAAATGCAGCGAAAGAATGGTCTGTGCGATAGCGTCGCTCAGGGTTGTGGAACCTAACAGATGAGTTGGATCCTGTCAACGATCCCCACCAACATTTATTTTCTTAGGAAGATCAAGGAGTTACTGGTGCTTTTTGGAGGCCTTGGATAGGTGCCAAGAAAAAATATTCTCGACAAAATCAAAAATACTTCCTACTTTAATGACCTTAAACTACGAGATAAGCGCTGAGATACTCTGAAGAAAATCCTCCGGTTCATACGGTTTTTTAAGGAACTTAAAGTAACTATCTCCTCTTAATTCGGTCGGATCGAAATTCACATCATCACCTGAGCAAATTATAACCGGAAGATTGAATTGCTTTTCTCTGATTTTTTTATACACGGCTAAACCGCCACCACCGGGGATGTTTAGATCCAATACGACCACATCGAACTTAGAATTACCCAGGAAAGACAATGCTGATTTTGCTTCTCCAACAGCGACCACCACCATGTCATAACTGATCAGAAATCTTTCGGTCGCTTCTCGCACGAATTCCTCATCTTCGACTAGTAAGATGCGTTTATCTTGAAGAGAGGAGAAATCAGTATCGCTCATGCATGTTCAGTCTACAGACAAACTATACCCACACAAGTTATTTTATGTTCAGTTGACTCAAGTTAAACAGTTAGGAATAGTGGGCCTATGAGGACAGTACGACTCGTCGTTATCTCGCTTTTTATAATCGCCATTACAAAAACCACATCCGCACATTCAGACGAGTCGACATCTAGCTTCAGATTTTTTGATGGAATCTGGCAGATTACCGAGGGTCCATTTTCTGGCGTAAAGATGCAGCTTGGAAAAGGTCCAACCCCAAACTTAAAATTTGCGATGATGGACGAGACCACTGCACTCCCAGTTCTGGAAGGAACAGCAGTTAAAATTAAGAAGGATCAGATTAAAGGCACGTTCGGCCCTGGAGATCTCTCGCCTGAGACTATAAACACTCCTTTTGGCCTCGGCATCTCACCTTCTGGTACATTTTCCTTTAAGCTAGATTCTGAAACGGTATCGAGACTTTCTGGCACAGTTACTTCTAACGATGGGATTGTCGTGCCTGTCGTAGCTGAATTACTACTGCCAACTTTCAGAGTTGCAAAGTTTACAACAGCTATTAAACCTAAAATTATAAAATCATATAAAGTCGGTAAAACTGTTAGCTTTTCCGCCTCAGCGCTTCTGAACGGGCCTTCTGGTGTAGATAAAAATCAATTAGCTCTCCGCATTACCCTCGATCAATCTATCGAGGATATCACCATCTCAAACATCAAGAATCTTGAGCCTTGTAATATAATAGACGCAACAACATCGACTCCACCTTATATCATTTGTGGAATTGATATTCTTGGGATTAAAGCAAAGGTTGCGGCACTTAAGTTTAAGGTTCGCGTGCCATTTCCTTTGTCAGGATCTAAATTGACCGCCACCATAGATTTAATCGCAGTAGATAACACTGCAACGCCATCAGAATTAACGCTTAATCTCATAGCAAAATCTAAAACAACAAAGATAAAGATTTTGGGTAAAAAATATGTTCCGCCTGAAGATGTTTGTGCAATGCTGATCGGTACTTGGGCTTTTCCGAATGGCTCTACCCTAACGTATGCATCAGATCTTTCTGTAGTCCTCACGGCTCAGGATAGCTCTCAAACAGTAGGAACTTGGTTATGTGAAGATCATCCTAACCTTCACTCCTTTGTTATCTCGAACTTCTTTCCTAACAACCAAACTGATTTTCTGACCCTTACCCCTTCGGGAGACTCCCTCGATTGGCTTATAACGGGGCAATCTTCAGTTATCTCTGGTAGCAAGCTCTAGTTGACGAGGCTCATTTTTATCTCAACAACTTTCGTTATTCAGGCTAGAGTCATGAGTAATGGAATCTTCCAGTGCCCCCTCCTGCCTAAATTGCGGCGCATGTTGCCGAACATTTCAGGTGTTAGTGTCAGAAGAAGACGTCAAGCGGGAGCCAAGAATCAAAGAAGAAAGCCTAGTCATTCCAGAATGGCTCCGCACAAAGGAACACCACTACAAACTCTTCCCCCTACCATTTCACACCCAGTGCTGCTTTCTTGATTCAAAAAACCTCTGCCAGATTTACGAAACACGACCATCCGTCTGCCGAAAATTTGAGCCTGGTAGCGAGGAGTGTTTAGCGGCAAGGGAATGTTTACGTTAACTACAACTGTTTCTACAGTAG
>CAZYRE010000209.1:0-2866 GCA_964650155.1 uncultured Bdellovibrionales bacterium | reverse complement strand
TCGACAAAATCATACGGAGATTTCCACTTAGAAAAATAAGTTTTATCTGGCAGTCTCTCAAATGTCGTGCCGAAATAATGATTAAAGATAAGCCTGAAAGAGTTAACGGGGGTTATAGATACGCTAATCTGCTCTTGTAACTCAGGGGAGACTCTTAGTGCGATAAAGGCAGCAGCTCTCTCCTTCATATTCGATCTCTCTAAGCTCTCCCAGATTAATTCAGATCCAGGGCCATGATCTCCTTGAATTATTATTATAGCAGAGGGATCAGTTTCAGTAATTTTTGTAGCGATCTCTTCAATTCTGTTTAATATATAGGTTACTTGTTTTGAGTACCCATTTACATAGTCTTCTCTACTTCCTTGAAATGAGTCGGCATCAAAAAAACCGAAAGTTTTATCAGAATCAATCAGACTACCATCCTTTTCAAAGATAAATGGTGGATGTGGTGCCATAACATGAGCCATGACAAACCTAGGAGATTTTTCAAGATCTGAGCTCGGAATTCTATCTAACGTAGAAAGTATCCGCTCTCTATGAACCGAATATGGTGATTTTAGTATCCTCATTTTATGAAGTAGCGGGGGTAGAAAGGTTTGATTTAGGATTAAATTTTCGAATTCCTGAATGCCTAGTTCTTCACCGTAAGTTTTGTCTGCTTTAATAAGCTTTGTCCCCGAATATCCTGTCCAGTGGAAAATACTTGAGTATCCTAAGGATTTTAATAAACCCATCACAAAGTTATTTTTGAGGGAATCTCCAAGGATTGATCTGTTTTCCGATTTTTTTGAAACCTTATTAGAAATTTTATCTAAATAAGTCATGTTAAGTGTAGAAGAAAGGGAAAGAAGGGTTTGCATGTAGTTTGAATGACTGTTTGATGGGATATGAAATCCTAACTCTGAAAGTGTCTTTTCAAACTCTTTAGTATCAACTTTATACATCTCTCTAAGGATATCTAACCGACCCAGCCCATCAAAGACTAAGTAGTAAATATTTGGTTTCTGTTTTGGCGCTAAGATTTTTGAGGTTGGAAAATTTGGTGAGATAGCAAGTTTAGTTTGATTTTCGGGGTTTAGACTTTCTGTGAGGCTTACCCAAAGCTGTAATGCAAAGAGTGTTACTGTTGTAAATCCAATAAATGCATTGAGTGCCGCAGGAATTTTGCGCCAAAGTTTAATTGCGATGATTACGAGAATCAGAGCCA
This sequence comes from uncultured Bdellovibrionales bacterium, assembly GCA_964650155.1. GTDB lineage: Bacteria > Bdellovibrionota_C > UBA2361 > UBA2361 > J135 > JAWXBT01. The sequence goes on along the minus strand of CAZYRE010000209.1, from coordinate 1,659 downwards.
GGCCGATTACTATTAGTGCTTCAACAGTATTCCCATGGTGACCGATTGAGCGATTAATCTGTTTGATAATTTTTTTTAACGGTTTGAAAGAAAATAAAAGTAAATAAAACAAGGTGACGAATAATGCTGATTTATCCCACGATTTAAAAATTATCTTTGATATGAAAAGTAAAATCGCGACAAATGTTAAAGCGATGCAGGATGGCCAGATTAAATCTGAAGCAGAGAGTCGATCGAAGTTTTTATTGAAAAGATAAAGTACTGGATACACAGCCAGGAGTAGTGGGTAAAGAAACTTAATTTGAACTTTGGATATTTCCATCTTTAAATATTTCACAAGTAAATTCCGATAGATATCTTACCTAAGAACCTTTCGTCTATTTATCTTAATAACACACAAAGCATATTATCTTGCAGGGGTGGATTTCGGGGAGTACGCACATCAGGTGCGACTCAATGTCTGGAAACAACTCGCCTCTTCAGTTAGCTATCAATTCCTTCCCAGAACAAACCCCTCTTAGTGAAGCTTCGTTTAATCGATTCGCCGTCAGTTCTCTAGATGCACTCAAGATTGAATTAAGAAGGTCAGCTCATGACCTAAAACTAGGAGATCCACGACAAGATGTCCTATTAGAGAACGACTTCAAGAGAATGATCAAGATGAGCATTAAAAATGCAAAGCTTGAAATTGATCAGGCAAGTACAGCACGAAGAATTTCAAAAATAACAGACTCTACCTCAATGGTGTCGCTTAGTGCTTTTGATGTAGATGGATTTTCAAGTGCGATGTTCGAAAAGCCTGAGCTGCAGGATGTATTTGCAATTCAACGTGATGAAAAAATGATAGTTGCTTGTCTTTGCGATGGCGCTGGGCTTTCAAAATATAGTCGCGATGGAGCGACTTTAGTAGCGCAGTTTTTAACTCATCGCGCCACAGAGTTGCTAGAACATGGGCTAGAAGATCCTAAAGTTACATATTCTGGCCCGATTGATCCTAAGTTTATTGGGCAGCTTCATGGTGAATTACATTGGAATTTCTTAAATTGGGCTTATCGACTAGGAGTCTCAGCTCATGAAGCCGGGATGCATGTATTCACAACCACTGTACAGTTATTAATAATTACTCCCAAGGAAAGCACAATTTTAGCAATTGGGGATGGTTTCTACACTCATAATAGTAGCCATGAAGCACTGCCAACATTTGTCAGTCGCATAACATTTGGTCGGAATACCCCAGAATTTTTTGTAATGCCGTTTATTAAAGACGAATATCGAAAGGGATTGGAAATGGATGGCCATACTTTTCATATTGCTGGCCACTGGCCCACTGAAAGTATAATAAGAACTGGAATCTTTACTGATGGAGCATCAGTCTGCTCAGATTTTCAAAATAAGCACGGCCTTAATTCTACTGATTGGATACAAGATAGAATTGATCGAAATGAAAAGGCCATATCTCAAAAGGAGCAGAGATCCGCGCGTCAGACAATTCTGACTTGGCCTGGTATGGATGAACTTTGGTATACCCCACCTCACGAGATAATTCGCAACCTTTCAATAGCAAATACTGCAATGAACAATGGTGGCGGTGCTGCTGTCTTTTCTGATTATGCCACCACCCCCTGGCCCCCTTTTGCCGATGATTTCGCTGGGATAATG
>CAZYRE010000208.1:0-2930 GCA_964650155.1 uncultured Bdellovibrionales bacterium | reverse complement strand
CCATTCCATCTCGTCAAGTGGATAAACTAGAGATGGTCTCTCTCCTTCTGGTAAAGGCTCTTTCAGAATTTCAAATACGGCTCTAGCAGCAGAATCAATATCTCCAAATCCATCAGCAAGACCTAACGAAACGGCATCAGATCCTAAAATCATTCTGCCATCAGCAAATTCACGCACTTTTTCTTCTGGGATGTTTCTACTCTCTGACACTGCTTGGACGAACTGAGTGTGGGCTGTATCTATTGTAGTTTGCAGATATGCTTGCTCTCCTTCAGTCATAGGACGAAATGCGTTGCCAATATCTTTCAATGCCCCACTCTTAACTGTGGTCATTTGAAACCCAACCATATCAGTAATTCGAGAAACATTCGGAATCTGTAAGATAACTCCGATGGATCCAGTAAGAGTTCCGGGCTGACAAAATACTTTACTAGCGCCAAGTGCCGCGTAAAGACCTCCTGAGGCAGCAACTGCGCCCATAGAAGCAACAACTGGTTTTTTGGCTTTAATTTTTTTGACTGCAGAAAAAATCTCCTGAGCAGGGCCGATTGCTCCGCCTGGGGAATTAATCCGAAGGACTATGCCTTTTACATCTTCATCATCAGCTTGCTTATACAACTCATCTATCAATTCCCTGCTATCAAGGATAACTCCCTCTAGCTCAAGGACAGCAACGCGGTTCTTTGAATTACCTTCTATCACTTCCTTCGAAGTCAATTTTGAAGCTGACAATGAGAACGCAAAGATGATCGTTAAAGGCAAGACGACAAACATTATCAAAATAGAAAGAGTAAGCGCGGCTACCCAACTAAGAAATGAACGAGCTGACATACTGTTACCTTAAAAAGGTTTTACGAATGTTAAAATCAAAATTACAAAAAGACAAAAAGCCGTAATAGCATGATGCAAAGTCCCGTGCTTCAGATTAACGTTCTCACCTCGGCTCATCGCGATCAGATCAATAAACATAGTAATCGTCGACCAAAGAAGAAGCAGTATCAAAGTTAGCTTCGCGTGCATCCAACCTTGCTTCATATATACTCCAACCCCTCCTCCGACCAATTGATGGAGACCTGTGACAAGAGTAATAATTACCCCTGGGAGGATATATCCAAATAAAGTTTTCTTTGAGAGAGTTTGCACTGCGGCATTACTAGCATGAGCAGCTGCCACCTTGACGAGCTTGGTTCCAAACAGCAACCCGCCGATCCAAAAAACAATTCCTAGGACATGAAAGGCAAATGAGAGTTTCATCGGTACTTTCCTTTTTTACGGACTCTTTCATCCAAAGCCCTCTCTTGTAAAGGGTAAGTCTTGGCCCTAACTCATTAATTTGACTATTAATTACTATTGCCCAAATACCGATAATTTATACATGGTCCTAATCGCCCCAATTTCGCCTAATGCGACTAACGCTACCCCTATTCAATCGGAATCAGACCGAGGGAAAGCTTTTAGTGTGCCGGCAGTATCAAATGTTTCACCCGTATCTCCTGTCACTGCAACTGAAACAGTTACAACCGTCACGACCCCAGCCCAAAGTGGTCTTAGTGCTTTGGTCTCTGAACTAAAAGATGTGCTCGATGCCAAAAATTTACAACTTCTGAAACAACTAATACCAAACCTAAATGAAGCTACAGAAACGTTGCTACTGCTAACAGAGAATGTGACAGCAGAAAATGAATCCCCGTTATCCAAGGATATAAGGAAAATTTTTAATACCATTGCTCAAAGTGGTGCAACACTTTCAGAGATTAATTTACACTCACCAGAGAGTACACTAGCTGCCTTGAAACAATTCGCTTCTCCAGAAGCAAAAAAGATCTTGGATCAAGTTACAGGCGAACTTAATGAAAAGCTTTCCACTATCCCAACTCGACAAGAGGCAAGAATAGTTGGGGAAGTTTTGAAACATATTGACCGTCTTTTATCTGCCGATCATAAAGACCAGCAATTAATTCAAAATTTACTAACTGATTTGATTAAGGGCTTGCCTCGGCTTTTTGCTCCTATGCCTGAATTACTTGGCAATAAAGCTCCGCTCTCTGAGGAACTCACGATTTTATTAAAGACTTTAGAGCAAAATTTGCAAGAAATTATTCAAAGCAAAGTGGGAGCAAAAGAGCTCCGTAGTGCCCTACTGCAAGCGCAGCTCGGACTAAATGACTTTATGAAAGGTGCTTCGCTCAAAGATGTTGAACAAGCATTTGAGCTTTTAGACTTAGTAGGCTCAATGCATCAGTTACAAAACGCCCAAAGCAATTTGCAGCAACTGAATTCTTTACTAAACACGTTTGGGGAACCATCCCTATTTCTATTCGCAACTCTAATCGGAGGTTCTTTTACAAAATTAAAATTCACTCACGATCCTCAAGATGAAGAAGGGAAAAAGAACCGAGGAAAGCGTAGTGGAAAATACAGTATGATTTCACTTTCTCTAAATCTTCCCGCGATTGGTCCTGTGTGTGTTGATCTGGGATACAAACAGAAGGAGCTGCTAATGAAAATTACAATGACAAATGAGTCCGTAGTGGATTTCTTAAAACCCCGTGGGGTTTTGCTTCGCAAATCCCTCAAAGAATTAGGCTATAACGTTAAAGATTTCAGCATCGAGCACGGCGAAATACAAAACCACATAGTCCCTGAGACCATGATAGTGCGGGATGGGGTTTTTGCGTGAGGTTTCGATGGGTTAGTAGAGAAAATATAAAGTTACCGGATGTTGTAACCCCCTCATAACATTAATAAGTGTTGATCTTTTTAGACTAACTCAGATTTCGGGTAGATACGCCAATTAGGTTCTGTCTCGTTAGCCCTTTGGTTAACTTTGTAAAATACCCAAAGGGCTAACGTGCGAGATTTTCTTTCCGCACTTTCTTTCCGCAACAACAAAAATTCCGGATGCGTCGCAAGACGTGTCTTCAACCCCC
>CAZYRE010000207.1:0-2963 GCA_964650155.1 uncultured Bdellovibrionales bacterium | reverse complement strand
CGGATCCGAAGAAGGATACACCTTCCGAGGATCCCAAGAAGACCGAAGACAAGCCGAAGAAGGGCGTTCCCACGCCAATCATCTGGCTGGGATGGTGCTTGGGTCTGCTCGTGTTCGGTGGACTAGTGTGGATAGGGGTCAAGGCCGTGCGTTCGAAACCGACGCGACCCTGACCACTTCACGGCATGCCCGGCCCATTGTGTGAAACGCACTTTGGGCCGGGCTGCCACACCCTCTTGTAAGTAGGGAATCACCGGTTTTTTGAAAGGAAAAAACGGTCCTGCTTCCGAGAGTTACTTATAAATCTCGTCATGAAATATCGGCTGAGCTAAGTAGATCTCTGAAGTATTTGCCAATAGTAAAATCAATAAGCTTACAATCAATAGAACAGTTGACGCCCAAGAAACTCGATGAAACTCCGAAGATGTAGGTGAGTATTTAAATAAGCCTTTAGAAAAGAAGGTACCTGACATTCCAGCTAACACGTAAGCCAATACTTCAAGTATCAGGTGTGGCATTAAAGCTAATCCAACTGTCAGGGCCCTAAGAATACCCTGTGTCGAGTAAATCTCAAAAATATAGGCAGTAAGAGTAGAAGCCCAATTCACAGCATTCCAACTTAGAATAATTGCTAATCCCCCTGCCCTATAAATGAATGCGATAAAAACACTAGCAATTAAAACGTAGAGATTGTGTTGGTATAGAGCTGAGAATTCATTTCTAAAAGCCTCTTGGATGGAAGCTACCTCAGGAATAAATAAATTAGGGTAGAGTATCTGCAAAATAACCGAGGCAAAAAACATTCCTAAAAATATAGCTGTAAATTCCTCTGCTAATTTTTTATTTGCTCTTATGGGAGAGTCCTTTCGATCCCAGATAGCCAATCGATTAAATTCGAGTGCCTCTGCTAGAACATTGGCAAGAGAAACTGCAAATAAGGCACACGCAGTCATGTCGAAAACTTTTGGAAAATATAAACCTGAAATGACTAGCGCCAACAGCCCGAAGAATAGACTTACCCCAAGGGGGCGTAGGAATACATTTTTGAATGAATAAGCTGCGTCTAACACAAAAGACATTCTAGATTAGAATCGATTCTCTACAAGGTTGTAATTTCTAAAGAAGCTCTTTGATAGCCATAAGGGCATCTTCTGGATCTTTTCCGTATGCAATTATCCCCTCAGGGTGCCCGCCCAGGATGATAACTCTTTCCTTAGTGTTGGAATTAGATTGCGCCACCTTTCCAACAGATTCAGCCATCTGGATGGTTCCATATTCAGCTTCTGGAGAGGTAGTGGGAAGAACATCTTTAAACTTCTGCCATAACGGCATTGAATGAACATGTAATACAGATTTTATATCTCCGGAACAATCATAAAGAGCCGCATGAGTAAGAGATTCAGATGAAGCTTTTACAAGGCCTGTACAACTAAGAGTGTTCATCTGGATGTTGTAATCAGTGACAATAGAAAATTCATTTTCCGTGAACTGAGAAAGAGAGCCAGTTTGCGTACCAGAGATAACAAACTCCTTTTGGTCGGAAAATACACTAACATTACCATATCCGACATTATCGCTATTGGCTCCAATCAGTCTTAGTTTCCAAAGTTCATTTCTAACTTTAATGAGAGAAGATAAATCTATGGGTGACTCAAACGGAGCATTAGTCCAGTTGCATGCAAATTTTATTACTCCCTCTTCAGCAGCCATATGAATTGGTTGAGGCAAAAGCATGTGAAATTTCGGAAGGTTTTACTATTCCCCGTTCAGTAATGATTCCAGTAATCAGTCGGGCTGGAGTTACATCAAAGCCGTAGTTAGCTGCTCTACTTTCTTTAGGTACAATAAGTAACGCCCTACTCACTCCTGTGTCATCAACCCCAGATATATATTTAACCTCGTTTTCAGAGCGTTCCTCAATTTCTATCTCGCTACCACTATTTGTACTTAAATCTATCGTGGAAGTTGGACATGCAACATAAAATGGAATGTTATTATCAAAGGCGGCAAGTGCCTTAAGATAGGTACCGATTTTATTAGCGACATCCCCATTTCTAGTCACTCTATCTGCACCAACAATAACTATGTCGACCATATTTTGCTGCATTAGATGACCACCACAGTTGTCTACAATTATGGTGCTAGGAACTCCTGCGTTTAAAAGCTCCCATGCGGTTAAACTAGAGCCTTGATTTCGAGGCCTCGTTTCATCCACCCAGACATGAAGATCTATTTTTTGATTAAATGCAGTATATATCGGAGAAGTTGCAGTACCGTGCTTAACACAAGCAAGCCAACCCGCATTACAGTGAGTTAATATTTGGACGGGGCCATTCTTTCTTGACGCTATTTCAGCAATAAGTTTCGAGCCACTCTCACCAATTAAACGACAAGTTTCGATATCCTCATTTAAAATCTTATTACTTTCAAATGCCGCTAATTCTACTGGATTTGATCTGATGTTTCGTAATACTGACGCAACGCGCTTGGCACCCCAGCTAAGATTTACAGCGGTAGGTCGAGTGTTAGAGATCTCTTTCACAGCTTGATCTAACCAGTTCTCTATCCCCTTGTTGCGATTTGCTCTAGCAGCGAGATACACGGCAAATGCACCGGCAACGCCAAGAAGTGGGGCTCCCCTAACCCACATCTCTGAGATAGCAACGCACATCTCTTTTTGTGTTTCTACTTTTTTTATTACTAATTCGTGAGGTAAAAAACGTTGATCGATTATTCCAACTGAACCATCCTCTTCTAGCCAAATTGTTTGCTTGGGATATGATCCACTGTGTCTTGAACTCATAGGATAATTATACCGGAACAATTACGATTCGGTTATAGGCAAATTATTCCTAATACCTACTTCTATTCGGTTCTCTTAGGAAATAAGAAAGACAACAAGATGGATAAACCAACTACACCGCCTATAATACCTAGTGACCAAACTATAGGAAATTTTCCAT
>CAZYRE010000206.1:0-2974 GCA_964650155.1 uncultured Bdellovibrionales bacterium | reverse complement strand
CTGATCGTGGGTTGGATGGTCTACTGGCCGTACAAGCTCATGTACCGTGTGGTCGTGCAGTGGATGATCGAATTCTTCGAGCGGATCAAGGACCTCTTCCGGATCATCGTCGAGCGTCTCATGCACCTCTTGCAGCGTGATTCCGATCGCGCCTTCGAGAAGTACATGACCGCCCGCAAGGAGGACGGCCATGAGGTAACCTAGGTTTTTCGCTCTCTCCGACAACAGGGAGAGTGGTTTCGGTTTTCCCGATCCATTCTCCCTACCCTTTCCTTTTAATCTTTCACCTTCTTCAAAATAGCAGCTAGTTGAGCATGGAATTTATTAACCAACGGCATCCCCAAGGTATTTTTTCGCCCGACTAAACTTATGGGCACGGAGAGTCCAGGTTTCGGTAACTCAATCCAGACATTTTTAGTCACCCCTAGAGTCTTTGCCACTCCACGAGGAACTAATCCATGACCGAATCCAGCCCTGGCCATCTGCGTAATTGCGGTAAAGCCTTGCATCTGGGAGGTCACATTAAAAGTTATTCCCCACTGAGGACAATTTGCCTTCATCCCCTTCTCAATAAACCGCCACGCCTCAGTATAATCTTCAATGGCAAGAATAGGGATTTTCATGCCCTTTTTAAGTTTAAAAGGTTTTAGTCCTGAAGGGACGATTACCATCTCTTGATCAATTAAGTGATGGGCTGAGAGTTCTGGGGCGATCAAACTTGCACCCTGAACTATTGCCACCATACTTTCGCCAGATCTTACTCTCTCTACGGCCACAGAGGCATGGTGTGAAGAAACTTTTAGCTCTATTCCTGGCAAGGCTTCTCTAACTTTTGCTAACGCGCTTGCGCCCCAAGAGATCAAGACGGAGACTGAGATATCTAATTCAATAACTCCACTTGCTTCAGCTCGCTCATCAATGACTGATTCTTTAAGCACACCCATAAGAGGTCGAGCTTTCTCCAGCAACCTGAGGCCAGCAGGTGTTAATTCTACCTTTCTGCCATGAGGAACAATTAATTTCTGCTTAAGTTGATACTCAAGATTTGCAATCCGCTTGCTAACAGCTGACTGAGTAATGTGAAGGGCTAAGGCAGCTTTGCCCATAGTTCCGCGATCTGCTAATGCCGTTAGCGCTTCGAGATTATCAAGCATAAGTTCTCCATATTACACAAATTGCCCGGCGCACCAGCCAGAAGCCCAGGCCCACTGGAAGTTATAGCCCCCAAGCCAGCCAGTTACATCTAGCGCTTCACCTATAAAATATAGTCCAGGGGACTTCTTCGCTTCAAACGTTTTTGATGAAATTTCATCTGTATCCACACCACCAACTGTCACCTCTGCAGTACGGTATCCTTCTGTTCCAGAAGGCTTAATTGTCCAAGAATGCAAAAACTGGGAAGTCTTACTGATATCTTCCTTACTTAATTGTGCTAGCGGCTTGCTCACCAGCCAGACATCAAATACCCGATCAACAAACCGATTTGGCAAGTATCGAGAGATTAAAGTCTTAAGTTCCATCCGGCCATTCTGAGAGCGCTCATTCTCGATCAATTCTCCAACATCTAAATCTGGAAGCAGATTAATAGTTACAGAATCACCTTCATGCCAGTAAGAAGAAATTTGCAGCACGGCCGGACCACTAATTCCACGATGTGTAATTAAAATATTCTCTCTAAATGTGACACCATTACAAGTCACTTCAGAATCAATGGAAAGTCCGGCGAGTTCCTCGAAATGTTTCAAATAAGCAGGGTCAAAAACAAATGGCACAAGACCAGCCCGAGTCTCTGTCACCTTTAATCCAAATTGCTTGGCTACTTCATAAGCAAATCCTGTGGATCCCATCTTAGGAATAGATAATCCCCCGGAAGCCATAACCAATGAATCACAAACAAAACTCCCCTGATCAGTTTCAATTGCATACTTCTCAGATTTCGAAACGGCTTCCACACTAACGTTACATATAATTTTCACACCTGCTTCTTTACATTCCTTTTGAAGCATCCCTACAATTTGCCGCGCCGAATCTTTGCAAAATAATTGTCCAAGTTTCTTTTCATAAAACTCAATATCATGCTTCTTAACTAAGGCTAGAAAATCATCTGGAGTATATCTAGCTAATGCCGATTTACAAAAATGCTCATTAGCGGAGACATAAGAATGTGGTCCCGCTCCAATATTAGTAAAATTACACCTTCCACCACCTGAGATGAGAATTTTTTGACCTACCTTCTCTGCTTTCTCTAAGACAACAACTTTCCTTCCGCGCTTCCCAGCCTCAATGGCACACATAAGCCCAGCGGCTCCAGCGCCGATGATAATAGTGTCAAATATTGCTTTTGTTGGATATTCCACGAATTAAAGACTTCTATCGAATTACTGTTACTTACTAACCATGATAAGGCTCTTACACGAACCCGCATCTCTCGGTCTAATGATACCTCACGATTAACATCCAAAGAAAGTTACTAACTTAAATTTAAAGACTCAAATGAACATACGTACCGGAAACTGTCAGGCAAATAACTTTCGATACTTTTTGCGGTCATCAGTACACAAATTATTTTCCCTCTAAATAGCATCGCCCAAGTGATGGAGACAACGCAGTGCTTGATAACGCCTACATCACTCCTGCAATCTCATACACATTTTAAAGAGGAGTAGATATTTCAAAAAAGCTTGGAGCTGATTTGGAGAGCTGGCCCATTACCAATAAAACCTGTAATGGATCAGCTCGTAGTAGACCACTCGAAGTCAGCCTAATTGGCTAAGCCGAGTTCTTCCTTGATGGCGTGAACATCGCTCTTCCGGAGCTTCATCGAATCTCCGTCTCGGAACGCTCGGATCTCTCCCTCGGCGACTAGTCGCTTCAGTTTCTCGGAAGTGAGCTTGAGCTCCTTACAAGCCTCCTCGAAAGAGAAGAATTCTTGATCGGTCATGACAAATGATGGCGGTGTTAACCGCGCTTGGGG
>CAZYRE010000205.1:0-2983 GCA_964650155.1 uncultured Bdellovibrionales bacterium | reverse complement strand
TTCTCCTTGGGACTGCTTTCGCAATCCGCAATGTGGTTTGGTGATGGAACGAGGAAGTCGGAATTTGCACACGAACAAGTGAATTGAATGCAAATTCAAACTTCCCCGCTCCAAGAATATAAAACTATAGAAACCTAAATTCTCAGAGGACTACCCGTATGAAATTTTCAATATGAAGCGCAAACCGCTCACGAGTCCCAAATTCTAAAATGCTTTTTGGGGCTATTGCTGTTATGCAAATAGGACGGTTTTATGTGATTTTATCAATATTTGGCTAATTTTTGTTACAATCTGTCCCCAGAATGACTCAGAATTATCTTGTTAGAACTTCGCCTATAAGTCTATCCTTGGGTTAAGGGGAATCGAGGACGGCCAAAAGGTCGTCAAGGAAATGCGGTCGGTTTGTACATTTTGGCAAAGCCTTGCTACTACCAAAATGACGTTGCTAAGGGGGGAGGATTTAGGACCACTAGCTTACCAGGTCTGCCGCTGGTTGAAGAAGCTGCCCAAAAACTCAGGCACTCCGGTAGGGGGTATGGGAATCTTGAGCAGATGGGAAGTGCGCGCTAGTTTTGCTTTCTGTACAAGGGTTACTCCTGAGGCCTAACTACACAAAGCAAATGGTTCAACTGTCCTCTCCCCGCCTCCTCATCCCTTCTTATTTATAGCCATTTACCAATATCACCAAAAAACTTTGATCGTGGAAGTACAGTGTTAAATCCTGCTACTTTTGCACCTTCATGTAAGTCCTTATCTACATGTGAACCAAAACCTGTAAGCCTGACACCATCTAAACCGAGCTCTTTTACCTTCATCACAAAACTCTCTAACTCCTGAGACACAAGGCTAAGATCCACCACCAAATGGCTGCCATCTGTTAACTTAGATATCGCATCCTCTGCTGTTTTAGCGAACTCCATAGTGGCTCCAGAGGAAGCCTGCCATTCCTTAACTTTGGACTTTAACATTAAGTCCTTTATTAGAATGATCGTTCGAGACGGGTTCAGTTCGCTCATGATGCCTCCTAGGCCATTATCCCCTTTGATTTCACTTTTCTATTTACATTTTCCACAGGTCAAAATACAATGAGAAGTCTTTCGAGTATGCCTTTATGTTAGGAACCCGGAACGACTTTGATTTCTGAATTTGGATTTTTGCTCTGATTATGATTTTTTGTTCCGGTCTCTATTCTTTTTGCCAATCAGTTCGATTGGAGACTTCTTCGACTACATTATCAACATCCAAGACAGTTGAAACGTTCTTAGCGCCTCTGCGGTTTGACCGCTTCGGTATTACTTTTGAATCCCGGAGAGTCATTATCGCTAAGTAGCTAGGAGACACACGGGGATAAGAAATTATTGCCTGTGTCACGATACTTGAGGGGATTCTCCCGCAAGTGTAGTGCAATGTTAACACTGTCATTATGTACTTATGAAGAATATTTATGTGGGAAATATCCCTTACACCATGCGAGAGGATCAGTTAGGTGATCTTTTCCGCCAATATGGTGAGGTGAAAACTGCCAAGGTCGTCATTGATAAGGCCTCTGGTCGTTCAAAAGGTTTCGGGTTCGTCGAAATGGAAGACGGCGCTGCCAATGATGCTATTGCTGCGCTTAACGGCTCAGAGATAGATGGTCGCGCACTACGTGTTTCCGAAGCTCGCCCTCGTGAAGAAGGCGGCGGCGGAGGTGGTGGTGGCTACGGCGGCGGTGGACGCGGCGGTCACGGTGGTGGCGGTCGTGGTGGCTACGGCGGCGGAGGCGGTGGTGGTCGCGGCGGTGGACGCGGCGGCTACGGTGGTGGCGGCGGTGGCGGTCGTGGAAACCGCGACAGCTACTAAACTAGCTATCCAACTGTTATAGAAACATAACTAAGAGCCCGGTGGAGAGTAATTTTCACCGGGCTTTTTATTTATAGTGCAAAATGCCTGTCTAGATTCAATCCCCGCTCTGTCCAATCGCCACTTAGATAAGTAATCACCCCGGAACCTCCCTTCTTTCGGGAGATGCCTACATATCCAACTTCAGTTGGAAATACAGCCAAGGTTTTATCAAGAAACTTTATATGAAAGCCTTCGTCATTACTGCTAGCTTCTACAGTATACTGACCAAGCTTAAGCGTTGTAGAGATAGGCTCTCTAGCGTTTAGATCCCATATGGCAACAGGGCTTCGAATCCCCTTGTCATCTATAATCAATAATTGAGCAGTCACTCCTTTATCAAAAAGTCTTTCAATAACCGTAACTTCAATATTGGAATTCTGAAAAGCATATCTTGTGCTAGCAAGAGTAGGCTCGATCTCACCTGAGTGACCAATGTAATGCACCCCTCCAATCGTTTGCCACGCTCCGGTAACAGATACAGGGATGTCTCCTGGACGAAGAACCTTAGGGCGAATTAGTAAACTTGCAAACTCAGAGAACATACCAAAGCTACGTTGGTAAATCCTAGCTTCAAAATAGAAAGGAGAATATCCGATGCGAAGCTGAAATCTACCGACATTAAAACTCTCTTTCCCAATACCGTATGCAGTTATCTGCCACCTGCCGATTTGCCCAGCATTTGAAGTGGCCTCAACAGTAATCAATTGGCTTATTGAATCCCTTAAGATCCTGAAAACAATCGGTGCACCAACCACTTCATAAGTTGCATGGTCTAAATACTTACGTTCAGCTCTAACAGCATTATTTGATGATAGATGTGCTGTTTCTGATTTCAGCGTACCAGGAGCTAGCACCTTTGCGGTAGCTTCACTCATATATGTCTCTCCCCTACTCAATACCTAAATACTCTTCGCCCAATTGTTATGCCTTTCAACCTATTTATCGTGATTTTACCCTTCACTTACTACTGGTTACTGATTTACTATCAACGGATGGATAAAAACCCAGATCTTACAGATAAAATTCAATCACTTAGTCTTAAAACCTACGAGCGACATATATTCTTATGTGCGGACCAAACAACCCCTAAATGCTGCTC
>CAZYRE010000204.1:0-3056 GCA_964650155.1 uncultured Bdellovibrionales bacterium | reverse complement strand
GGATCAGCATGCCGCGGTGAATACGTTCCCGGGCCTTGTACACACCGCCCGTCACGCCATGGGAGTTGATCTCGCCTGAAGACACTGTGCTAACCGCAAGGAGGCAAGTGGCTACGGCGATATCGATGACTGGGGTGAAGTCGTAACAAGGTAGCCGTATCGGAAGGTGCGGCTGAATCACCTCCTTTAAGGAGCTCTTGATTTGAAATACCCGCAAGGGTTTTAGCGATTTCAAATCACAAAAAGAGCGACTTAGGTAAGACCTTCTTACGAGAGTTATTGACTGAGTTTTTGTCTATTGATTCTGTGCACAATTTGTTTCTGCTACATCTGATGGCTTCTGTCGTTGACCCAATAAGGGCTCTCATGTGAGGGCTCAAGAAGTAAAATTGGGCTTCGATTGCACTTTAAGTAGTGCATTTTTACAATTCGTCCCGCGAGTAGATGAGGTTGAAAATGTAACGGTGAGTTATGACTCACGTCGGTTGCAGAATTCGATTTTGATTGAAACGAGTAAGAAATTACTCATCAGTCGATTGTTGTTTTTAATAGTAGATCGAAAATAATCAACACTGATTATTCTCGAGCGCATCTAGCATACGAACATTAATTTGAAAGTAATTATCAGTTAGCAATAACTGTTAATCGAGAGGGAGCTAATAAATTTATTTATAAGCTAGTAAGGGTATGCGGTGAATGCCTTGGCGATAGGTGGCGATGAAGGACGTAGTATAACTGCGATAAGCCTCGGTGAGCCGTTAAACAGGCTTCGACCCGGGGATTTCCGAATGGGGAAACCCGACTCTAATGAGTCACTCGAAAGAGAGCTAACCCAGGGAATTGAAACATCTTAGTACCTGGAGGAAAAGAAATCACAGAGATTCTCTAAGTAGCGGTGAGCGAAAAGGGAACAGTCCAAACTTCATGTGAGCAATCTCATGGAGGGTTGTAGGGCGTGCAATAAAGTGGACCGGAGTTGGTAGCTTAACACTGCTGGGAAGCAGGGACAAAGAGGGTGATATCCCCGTGAGCGAAACTGACAATGGCTGCGAGTACGTTCCTGAGTAATGCGGGACACGAGTAATCCTGTATGAATCTGGGCAGACCACTGTCCAAGACTAAATACTACCTAACGACCGATAGCGAACAAGTACCGTGAGGGAAAGGCGAAAAGAACTCCGATGAGGAGAGTGAAATAGATCCTGAAACCGTGTATCTACAAGCAGTGGAAGCACTATGTCTTCGGACAGTGCAACCGCGTACCTCTTGTATCATGAGCCAGCGAGTTACTACTCTGCAGCAAGGTTAAGCCGTAAGGTGTAGCCGTAGCGAAAGCGAGTCTGAATAGGGCGTCATAGTTGCAGGGTGTAGACCCGAAGCCCGTGCGATCTACTCTTGGTCAGGTTGAAGCTAGGGTAACACCTAGTGGAGGACCGAACTGTTGGGCGTTGAAAAGCCTTCGGATGAACTGAGAGTAGGGGTGAAAGGCTAATCAAGCCGGGCGATAGCTGGTTCTCCTCGAAATATATTTAGGTATAGCCTCGGACAATATATTTAACGGAGGTAGAGCACTGACTGGGTAAGGGGGCTTACCAGCCTACCAAGCCCAAATAGTCTCCGAATGCCGTTAAAGTGAGAATCCGGGAGTCAGTCGGTGGGTGACAAGGTCCATTAGCGAGAGGGAGAGACCCCAGACCGACAGCTAAGGTCCCAAAATATGTACTAAGTGGTGAAGGATGTGGGAGGGCTATAACAGCCAGGAGGTTGGCTTAGAAGCAGCCATCCTTTAAAGAAAGCGTAACAGCTCACTGGTCGAGCCAACCCGCGCCGACAATTTAACGGGGCTCAAGTACATTACCGAAGCTTCGGACGTCCATAATTCTTCGGAATTGTGCGCGTGGTAGAGGAGCGTTGTCTACCGCAATGAAGTAGGATCGTGAGAACCTATGGAGTGTAGACAAGTGAGTATGCTGGTATCAGTAAACGATAAAGCGGGTGAAAAACCCGCTCGCCGAAAACCCAAGGTTTCCCGGGCCAGGGTAATCCTCCCGGGGTAAGTCGGGTCCTAAGACGAGGCCGAAAGGAGTAGTCGATGGAAAACGGGTTAATATTCCCGTACCAATTTTTAAACGTTTGAACGATGGGGGGACGGAGGAAGGTAAACAAGCCGGATATTGGATACCGGTTTAAGCCTGTAGGAAGTGATGGTAGGCAAATCCGCTGTCACAATTCCGAGAGGTGATGACGAGTCAAAGGGCAACCTGCGACGAAGTTGTTGATCCTATGCTCCCGAGAAAAGCCTCTAAGTGAGTTTAAAGATTGCCCGTACCATAAACCGACTCAGGTGGGTGAGTAGAAAATACTAAGGCGCTTGAGAGAACCGTGGTCAAGGAACTTAACACATTACCACCGTAACTTCGGAAGAAGGTGGGCCTCATCTTGTCAGAGACTTCGCGTCTCAAAGCATAATGAGGTGGCACATAGCAGGGGGTAGCGACTGTTTACCAAAAACACAGGACTCTGCAAACTCGTAAGAGGATGTATAGGGTCTGACGCCTGCCCGGTGCTGGAAGGTTAAGATGATTTGTCAGCCTTGCGCGAAGCAATGAGTCGAAGCCCCAGTAAACGGCGGCCGTAACTATAACGGTCCTAAGGTAGAATATGAATTTACGCTGCCTTAGAAAAATTTGGCTATATGCTGGAACATCCGAGTATCCATCAGTACTTACGCAAGTAAGTGAAAATCTGAATGGTGCGGACAATCAGCAGGAAAGATTCATTTCAGAAATGATATGAAAATCCTCAGAGACTACATGCCAAACTTTCCAATTTTATCTTGAGATGTAGATAGACATTTCAGTAATCACAAAATTACTAAGTAAAAGAAAGAAAGAAGATATAGTCCCATCTGCATGGCGACATGCAGCAACGAACATTAAAAGTAAGTTGACCCAATAATTGTATAATTAGTTGATCGAGAATTATTAGGTAAGAAGCAACGAGCGAAATTCCTTGTCGGGTAAGTTCCGACCTGCACGAATGGCGTAACGACTTCC
>CAZYRE010000203.1:0-3069 GCA_964650155.1 uncultured Bdellovibrionales bacterium | reverse complement strand
GCCAAGGCGCGGCACTCTATGAGGTCTCTCACCTCTCAAATCAATTAGTTAAAAAGTTTATCGTATCTACCGAACAGACTCGAGCGATCTGTAACGATCCATTTGTTACTGGGATAAAATACACTCGGGATCTTTCCCATGCCTGCTCAAATACTCTCCAGTTTTTGAAAGAACTTGGTCAGTTTCATGGAACTGAAAAGTCTACTTCTGTTTTTCATATTTTAAGAGGAGGTTTGAATTTTGGTCTTCGCGAAGCTGTAGCCGAAGCCTTCGGTTGGAACGATCATAATTCTGCTTTTATAAGCGCTCAGCGAGCTAGGAATAGTGAACACCCTGAAGAGTGGTTTATAACCGAGCGTTCATACAAGAAGGTACATTTTGCTCCGAATAACGACATAGTCTTCGGAGATGTGGTCGCAACAGGAACTAGCCTTGAGTATGCTCTTCACGAAATCGGCGATATCGCTTCTGAACAGAAAGCCGAGATTACTTCCCTACTTTTCTTCACTATCGGCGGGCCTCGTAGCCACGAGATTATAGAGACAGTAGATGCTGAGTATAGAAAGCGGTTCAAAAATTACAGGGGCGCTTCCGTTGTATATTTTGAAGGGATTTTTAAGGTTGCTACCAACGATACTCCTATGAGTATTAAGATTGATGGTACGGATCTGGTAAGAACTAAATCATTATTAGCTCCTCAATTCATAGAAAGTCAGTACTCAAATCCAGCTTTTCCATTAGAACGTTGTACAATTTATGATGCCGGATCCCGTTCCTTTGATATCCGTGAGTACATGGAGGATGTAGCTGATTATTGGCAACAAACAATGAAGCTTGCCGCAAGCGGAATGACATTTCCAGTATTGCTAGCCGAACGCTTTCCAGAATTAGATTCTACAAGGTTTACTGATGTAGATCTTCTTTCAATTTGCGTTAGACAGATGGATAGAGCACATAGTTATTTAGAAGAGATTGAAACTTCTCATAAAACCGTCTCTAATCTGTAAAATATAATGTTTATTATTGGAATTGCAGGAGCATCTGGTAGCGGCAAGACCTATCTTGCCCAAGAACTCCATCGTAGGCTTTCCTCAAACGACTCTAACATTTTAGCCGTTGATTCTTACTATAAGGCCCAAGATCACCTAACATTGGATGCTCGGGCCAAACAAAACTACGACCATCCTGACTCTCTTGAATTAGATTTATTAGCTCAACACCTTGAAGAACTAATCGCTGGGAATCCCATTCAAGTACCTGTGTACGATTATTCGCTCCATACCCGCTCTGGAGATTATTTTGAGTTATCACCTACAAAATACCTGATAGTCGAGGGCATACTAACTTTTCATATACCATCAGTTAGAGAGTTAATTGATCTGGGGATATTTGTAGAAACTCCTCCACAAACATGCTTTGCTCGGAGACTTCAGCGCGACGTTGCTGAGCGCGGTCGCACAGAAAGTTGTATTACAAAGCAGTGGCAAGAAACTGTTTTGCCTATGTATGAAAAGTTTTGTGCGCCAGGAAAAGGTGAATCCGAATTAATTTATTTCGGAGACAAAGAAACTTCCACTCAAATCGATGCAATTCTAGAAAGAATTTTGAATGAATAGACTAAGGATTATTTCCTCGCTCTAGTGGGTGCGTGTAAAACCGGTGTCGGGTCGCGGCGTTGCTTATCTCCTTGGTATGGAGCAAGCAACAACCGCGGCCCGATGAACCGTTGAGGCAGGATGGGATCAGGAACAAAGAGAACGAGCCGTCTCGAACAGGTCACGCTGGTTGAGCGCTTCCCATTCTCTGACGATCGATCCCTCGAAGAGAGTGACGATCTCGGAATCACCTTCCATCGGGAACATCTCGCTGGCCGAGGCATCTAGGATGCCGACGACCTTCTCGACGTACCGTGGATCGAGGATCGACACTCGCGTGATGTGCGTCCGGTGAGCCCGCTCGGCAGTGCCACAGGCTTCCATCGTCAGCATCAAGAGGTCGAGCGCATCCCAGTAGGTCCCTCGTTCACGGAGTTGCTGCAGCAACGAGCAGAGCAAGTTGCTGTTTTCGGCCTCACGTGCCCCGGCCATCATGCCCTCCCAGGCCTTGTCAGAGACGAGGCTCAGTGGGAAATCGACCAGGATCATGGGAACCTTCCGAGGGATTGCGGTCATGATCAGCTTGTAGAGCTGCATGTCCGCACCTGCCCGACCGAACTCCTCCAGGGTACCGAAGCCACCCGGTTCGAAGATGAAACCCTGGGGCACGCCCAGGCAGAACATCATCGCCGTCCGTTCGTAGAGGTTGTTGATCGGCCAGACCGTGTTCTCCTTCAGGCAGAACTCGTGAGGTCGCTCCTGCTCGATGTGGAGAAGTACTCGGTAGGAAGAACCCCTCCACCGCCTGAGCGCTTCGAAATCCTCGGAGCGCTGGCTGGCGAGCCAAGAAGCCTTGCCGAACGCCTCCATCCGACCAGGGCCTCCGCCACTCACGTGCGAAAGACCGAGAAGGGCGAGAGCAGTTGCCAGCTCCTGGGTAGGACGATGGAACACGTTGCTTCCAAAGTCCTCCTTGGTGCCGGATCCAAGCGTGAGGTATGTGGGCTGTCCAAGAGCCCTCATGTAGACCTTCGCGAAGGAGTCGAATCGGAAATCCTTCGGCGGATTGACCCGCTCCTTGGCGACTTCCGGATCGACTCCATCAGCCACCAACCCAGCGATCTGGGCTCGCATGGCCTTCCCCTGCAGTTCGTCAGCAGCGATGCGCTGCTCGACGATCTGAAGTGGAGCCATGAACCTTCCCAGCTTGAGGCTGGTGGTTTGCACTGCTGTTCGCAGTGCTTGGATTGTACTTGTCAACGGACCCCTCCCGTGGAGTTTTTGTTTGATGATCTTGGTGGAGATCAGGAAACAGAGAGAAAACGTGAGAAACCTTCAACGCACCCACCAGTACGCGAAGAGCGAGGAGGCGGCAAGACATACTGCCACCTACTCGTGCTTCGGCACTGATGATTAATTTCTTCTAAACATTCCTAATTTTAAATGAACGCCTAAGGCACTGTATCGCTTAGCA
>CAZYRE010000202.1:0-3110 GCA_964650155.1 uncultured Bdellovibrionales bacterium | reverse complement strand
CTTCTCTTCTTTTCGGATCTCATCAGCGATAAACCTGGCCTCATCTTCTTCGTCCCAGGCCACATACGTAACAACTGGACTTCCGTCCTCATCTTCGGTCCAAAGCCTCTTCGGCGTCCGCGTCCTATTTGATTTAATCACTGCATTTGCAGTCTCAAGGATATTCCCAGTAGATCTATAGTTCTGCTCAAGTTTGATTATGGCAGTTTCATGAAAATCTTTTTTGAAATGCTCAATGTTTTGAATTGAGGCGCCCCGAAATCCGTAAATAGATTGATCGTCATCCCCTACTACAAATATATTCCGCCTTCTTATGCAGAGAAGTTTTAAGAACTCCCACTGCACTGGATTGGTATCTTGGAACTCATCAACAAGCACAAACTCAAGTCCGTGCTCATATGATTCTCTAACTTGCGGGTGTTCCTTAAAGAGTCGCACTACATTTACAAGCAAGTCACCAAAATCCATAGCATTTGCCCGAAGAAGCGCTCGTTGGTAATGCTCAAAAACTTCAGCCGCCCGTAGTCTATCGTTCTTAGCTGGATTCTGAATTGCGTATTCCTCATACCCAAGCCCTTCGTTTTTGGCCGTATCAATAATCCGCGCGTACAGCCTAGGTGAATTCTTCTTCTCATCTATCTTAAGCTCGGCCAGAACAGCCTTAATTACCCTTTTAGAATCATCATCATCGTAAACATTAAAATTTGGCTGATACCCAATCTTTGTTCCGTGCCTTCTTAAGATTCTAAGTGCCGAAGAGTGAAACGTACCAACCCAAACTCTCTCTCCCCTTTCTCCCAGGAGTCCCCGCACCCTATGGCGCATCTCTTCGGTGGCTTTATTAGTAAAAGTAACAGCAAAGATTGAATCAGGCCTGACGTTATTATCAATTACTAAGGAGGCAATCCGCCGGGTTAACACCCGAGTCTTTCCACTCCCTGCTCCAGCAAAGACCATGATTGGTCCACGAAAATGCGTGACCGCCTTTTCCTGTTCTGGATTTAAATTACTTAGGTGTGCTGGTTTATTCACTGCTGCTTCTTTATTTTGATTCCTTAAAGAAGCATTCTCGGATGAGTGAGGGCAAAAATCCAGAGCTACTGCGTGAGTTGTCTCAGATTGCGCGTTCAAAGTTATCCATCCCTCAAGTTAACGTTATCGCGACGCGCCGCGACAATCGTTCTGTCATGCACGTCGAGCTATTCGTTGAATAGTAAGGGACCGCTTAGTAACGCCAATTGAAGCCAGCGCGCTCCAAGCCAGAGAGTCACCCCTAGATCCGCCATTAACACTAGCAGGACCAGGCACATTCCCTTTCTTTCTCAACAGGCCAATCAGATAAAATGAGTAACTAACTGTCCCTATAAGAATCGCCAGATCCGTCATCATTGTTGCGTCAAACATGAAATCCTCCCTGATTTCCCGTATTTTTACGGTATTTCCTTTAGAAATCGCTCAACGTCCCACCGCAGCGCTTTCTATTATTATTCTATACCAAACTTCCCTCCATCCTTCAAGTATTTTTCTAGTATCAAATTATAATGTAATTTAGGGTGGTTAGCGCTTCTGGACAATCAATAGCTATGAGCGAGACTTAATGTTACCCCAGTAATAAAATTTTCGTGAGCTTCAACTTGCCGCGTAACTCGCCAATCACATTCTATCTTGATAGAAATCTTGGTGGAAAAATTGTCGCGGCAAAGCTCTTAGCAACTGGAATTATCTGTGAAGTGCACGACTCACATCTTGCCGCCGATGCTCGTGACCAAGATTGGGTGGCTCTCTGCCTATCCTTCACTTTTTGAACTTTATTGGAGTACGTTTGGCATGATAAACGGCCAAGACTATTATAAAATTGTTCTCATAATAGTAGAAAATGCCGTATGGGAAGCGCTTGATTAAAGCACGCCTAACTTCACCGGCAACTCTTGGATACATAGTCGGAGTACGCAGCATTGAAGAAACTGTCTCTCCAACAGCGTGCATGAATCGAAAACCGACGCCAGGTTGGTGCTCTTCATACCACAATGCAGCAGCTTTCAACTCAGCTTGAGCCTCTGATCTAAAGGAAATTTTAGGTAGCATGTTAAAGGCCGATATTCTTCTTTACTTCGTCCCAGGGGATGGCGGCATCGGGATTGAGACGATGTTGCTCTAGCCTTTTATCTAACTCTGACTTTTGTTCGTCTGTAAGTTGTAATGCTTCTGGAAGCTCAGCAATACTATCCCATAGATCGTGAACTAGCCGAAGACGCTCGGATACTGGCAGCTCAAGAAGATCTGATAGAGAAATTTTCTTCACCAACATATTGTAACACTCCCAATTAGCTCCAACAATTAGTATCTCTAAGTTCTTGAATATTTAGAGGCAATTTTGAGTACTAATTGCCTCTACTAGATAATCGCTAAGGTTGGAGGAAAGTTGCTGGGGAAAATTAAGATACATATTGGCTCTACGCCGCAATAGATTTCACCGGCTCTATTCGTTTAAGCACCGATTCAAGCTCACGCTCGGCTATGCGCAGATCGTAATCTTGTTGGAGGTTGAGCCAGACTTTTGGGCCGGTGTTGAAATAGGTTCCTAAGCGGAGTGCTGTGTCGGGTGTGATAGATCTAGTTCCACGAACAATTCCATTTATTCGGCGCACATCAACACCAAGGGCGATGCCTAGACGATTCTGACTAATGCCATGTGGATCCATGAAATCTTCCTTTAAGATAGATCCAGGATGAATTGGTTTTAGTTTATTACTCATAACTTTCCATCAATGATAATCTACGATCTCAACATCATAAGCATCACTACCACTCCACCTAAAACAGATCCGCCACTGCTGATTAATGCGAACGCTGTACTGTCCTTTTCGGTCTCCCTTGAGGAGTTCAAGTCGAGCACCAGGTGTTGCTCCGATTGCTTGTAAAGATTCAGCTGCATTTAAGTAAAGCAACTTCTTCCTCGCCTGCCATTCTATAGAATGGAAACGTGACACCCTGATGTCTTGGAATAGCTTCTCCGTTTCTTTACACTTAAATGTCCTAATCATAATTTTATGTCATCTAACGCCTAGCGGCAAACACAATAATATAAAACAATATATTCAATGGGTTAT
>CAZYRE010000201.1:0-3139 GCA_964650155.1 uncultured Bdellovibrionales bacterium | reverse complement strand
GATCCAAGTTACCAACGTATGTGGAACTCCTGGCTCGATTACATTAATTACTGGATCAAGCGTCCGAATTTCCAAAAGCTACTCCCTGAACTCATGATTGGTGAGGATCCGGAGTTCGTTGCCTTTATGAGTAAGCTAACAGGGCTTGAATTAAAACATTAGGGCAATAGTATTCAGAAATTGGCAGCCTTTTTCTATACCTCCGGCTGCAATTCTTTCTCGTCCTCATTTTCCTTCTTCCTTAGTTGGAATAAAGGACGATGAGTACGACTCCCACGAACATCAATGCCGCCGCGCGTATCCTCGTGAGGAATCCCTTCTCTTTGAAGAAGAGGTAACCCCATAGGACAGAGAACAGAATGGCGCTCTGTTCTACACCAAGAGCGTAAGCGACAAGGGTGTATGAGAACGAAAGATAGATGCAGATGAAACCGATGGTCCAGGTCAATCCGTTTGCGGCTACTAGCCACAGATCCTTGCGTGCCACCCTAATGATGCCAAATCCTTTTTTGGCGATCATCGCAGTTAGGATCAGGAACTCAGCCGCTAGAGTCAGATACGAAAAGAAGAGCGGGGTGCTGTGTTGTGCACCAGCCTTCTGCATCGTGCCGACCGCCGAGAACACGAGAGCGTTGAGTAGGATCCAGCGAGGGCCCGGACTACGCAAAATCTCTGTGAACGGCGCAAAGATCGAAAGCCCCTTTTGGAGCGCTGCCTGAGCATTCATGAGGTAGGCCCCCACGATTACTAAGACAAGTCCGACCATTGCAACTGTTGCTGGGACTTCGCCAAACACAGCAAAGCCCAGGATGAGACCAAAAACCGGACCGAAGCTTGCGAACGGAACAGCGAGAGAGTAGTCCCCGGCGGTGATTCCCCAGACCCACAGGAATTCTGTCGCAATCATCAGAGGCATGATGGCGATCAAAATCGGTAGGGTGCTTGACCAATCCACGCTTGGGAATCCCTTAACCAGAAAGAAGATGGTCAAAAGTGGTAGACAGGTCACCACTGGTCCCCAGATGACGGCGAACTGGTGATATCCCCTGTTGCTTAGTTCTTTCTTGGCACTCCCCGAGAGCGAAAAGGACATTGCTGCTACGATGGCCAGGAAAACTCCATTTTGTAACACTTGTACTCTCTTTTCTTGGACTTCGGACTAAAAACGTCAATTGAGTGGCTGCCACCTCTCAATTCATTGGAGCAACCTATAGCTTATACCCAATTAACTATCAATGTGCCTATTCTGCAGAAATTATTTACTCATCTCGCGCGCGATAATCATTCTCTGAATTTGGTTCGTGCCCTCAACGATTTGCAGCATCTTGGCATCCCGCATTAAGCGCTCTACTTGATATTCACGGATATAACCGGCACCACCGAAAAGCTGAACAGCATCAGTAGTCACGCTCATGGCTGAATCGGTAGCAAAGCATTTAGCCATTGATGAGAAGATGCGTTGCTCGCCTTGAGGAGCCTTCGAATCAATCTTTTCTGCTGCTTCTCGGACAAGTAATTTTGAAGCTTCCAGCTTGATTTTCATATCAGCTAACATGAATTGAAGACCCTGCATCTCGATCAGTGGTTTTCCGAATTGTTCCCTCTCTTTTAGATAATCTACTGCGCGCTTAAGAGCAGCTTCCGAAAGACCGTTTGCACAAGCCGCGATATTTACTCTGCCACCAGCAAGACCGTTGAGTGCAACTTTGTAGCCCTGACCAATTTCGCCAAGGAGAGAATCTTTCGGGAGTTCCATCTGCTCAAATGTAAGAGTCGCGATAGGGGAGAGCTCACACCCCATCTTCTTTTCAGGTGTACCGATTACAAGTCCTTTAGTTTTTGCAGGAACTAAAAATGCCACCATCTCTTGGGTGTCGGACATCTTAGCAAACACCACATAGAGATCTGCCCAACCAGCGCTTGTAATATAAGTCTTTGAACCGTTAAGGATGTACCCAGTTTGAGTCTTTGTTGCAGTTGTTTTTAGGGCTGAGGCATCAGAGCCAGCATTGGGCTCGGTAAGTCCGAAAGCAGCTAATGTTCTCCCTTCAATTAAAGATTGAATATATTTCTTCTTCTGCTCGTCAGAGCCGAAAGTTTCCACCATTTTAGAAACCATGAGGTGTACAGAGAGGAAAATTGCTGGTCCTAAATCAATTTGAGAGATCTCTTCGAGCACGGAGGCTACTGTTGCAGCAGAAGCTCCAAGTCCGCCGTTTTCCTCAGTAATAGAAAGACCAGTCAGTCCAATTGATGCGAATGTTTCAAATAACTGGCGAGGCAAAGTTCCATAAAACTCTTCCTTCTGAAATTTAGGGATTTCTTTAGCTGCCATGCGCTTAACGCTCTGAATAATCTCTTTGTCGTAGGGGGAGTTAGTCATAATTGGTCTAATTTAAAACGATGTTAAAGTATTATATAAGGTCCCGATATAATCGCTTACGGCTGTGTGAACCATATATAAACCGTTAGAATTTCTCAATTCATTTACTTTTCCATAAGTAGTCGATCCATGGTCGATCTTACCTACTTTATTGTTATCTTTCCATTTTCAATCTTGACGATCATGTTCGCCAGTGTGAAATGTAACCTGAACTCTATAGGTCAGTGGTAGCTGAAATAGGCACCGGGGCAATCTATTTGGCAGTAATGTTCAATCGAGCCCCGATTGATTGAC
This sequence comes from uncultured Bdellovibrionales bacterium, assembly GCA_964650155.1. Taxonomy (GTDB): domain Bacteria; phylum Bdellovibrionota_C; class UBA2361; order UBA2361; family J135; genus JAWXBT01. The sequence goes on along the minus strand of CAZYRE010000201.1, from coordinate 462 downwards.
ATAGAGTTTGTAACGTTAAGGCAGGAGGCTCAAAGCTTATGCATAAAGCAGGAATATTAGCAGCAGCTCTTCTCGTTGTTCCAGCGATTTCCCAAGCTAAAACGCTTGATGAGATGTTGGTTGAACGCGGAGTTGTTGCAAAAGATGGCAGTGCTGCTGGTGATATGTCAGCTGGGAAGGCGTACTACAATCATGGTACCCGTGTAGATTTCCCAGATTCTGGATTCACCTTCGGTATCAATACTCAGTTCATAACTCGTTATGAGTATGCTGATGTTGACGGCGCCGCAGACGAAACATCAACATTCTCAGTAGAGGATGCTCGTGTTGTTGTCTCTGGTTCTGCTCTTAATAAAGAGTTCGAGTACAAAGTTGAGGGTGACTTCGTTGAGTCTCCATCAATCAAAGATGCTTGGCTCAAGTGGAACGCCTGTGATTGGCTATGGGCCAAGATGGGTCAGT
>CAZYRE010000200.1:0-3246 GCA_964650155.1 uncultured Bdellovibrionales bacterium | reverse complement strand
CTAAAGGTATCTTTCCGCGCTTTGCAATTTCTTCAGCAGAGAATTTATTTAGAGCATCAACGCTTCCAAATTCGCTCAAAAGCCTTTTCTTTCTTACTTCTCCAAGTCCGGACACGCCATCAAGTGTTGATTCAAAAACTCTTCGTGACCGCTGGCTTCGATGAAAAGTAATTACAAATCTATGAGCTTCGTCTCTGATTCGTTCAAGGAGGTGCAGCACCGGAGTACCAACAGGCAAGACAATTGCCTCATCAGAATAAGGCAAAAAAACTCTTTCTGGTTTTACTTCACCAGAGTCGTTTTCACTTCTAAACTTTGCCAAAGAGATCATATCAAGATTTATTTTTAGCTCATCTCTAGCATTTAGCGCAGCATTTAATTGCCCGACTCCTCCATCTATAACTAATAGATCAGGCAGATTATCTTCAGCCATTCCTCTTTCTAGACGTCTCTTTGTTACATCATACATCGCCCTAAAATCATCCGGCTTCCCTTCAAATTCAAGTTTGTACCTTTTATAAGAATTTTTATCCGGCAGGCCATCTTGGAAACAGACAATGCTAGCTACAATGTTTGAACCTTGTAGATTGGATATATCTAAACACTCAATCCTTCTTGGCGTCTGCGACAATTTACAGAGCTTAGCCAATTCCCCTGCCGCCGCAGAATATCTGGCTTCAGCATCAAACTTCTCACTAAATGCCTGCTTCGCATTTAATTCGGCAATTCCCAGTAATCTCTTCTTTAACCCTCTCTGCGGAGATAAGATTTCTGGCTTGAGTCCTCTTCTTTGCTCAATTTGTTCAGTTACTAACTTTTCATTATCTATTTCAACAGGGAGTAAAACCTCAGCGGGGACCTCGCCACCTTCATAATACTGAATTAGAACCTCTTGGATTAATTCTTCATCCGTCCCGATAACACTATCAAAGGTAAAGTTCTCACTGCCGCCAATTCTTCCATCCCTAACATGGAGTAACGATACGGCAACTAATGGTCCTTCCCGGCAGATTCCAAACACGTCTCGACTTTCTCCTCGGTAAGAGATTATGTCTCTGCCTGCTTTAAAGTTTTCTAGTATGGCGATGCGATCCCTATAAAGTGCTGCTTCTTCAAATCGCAACTCTTCTGACGCTTTGTCCATTTTAATTGTTAACTCAGAGATTACCTCCGCAGATTTTCCTTCAAGTATCCGCTCTGCCTGCCTCAACCATTTTTTATATTCTGATTTATCTACCTCTAAGCAACATGGCCCAGCACACCGCTTTATTTCATATTCAAGGCATGGTCTCTGGCGATTATAAAAAACTGTATCTGTGCAAGTTCTAAGGGGCACTACTGTCTTAATCAGATCCATGACCCAACGTAGCTCCTGTCCCCAAGCATATGGACCAAAATACGTCGCTCCATCCTGTTCGATTCTTCTGGTTAACTCTAATCTTGGCCACTCCTGATTGTAATCGATTCGAACACTCAAAAAAGCTTTGTCATCTTTCAGCCGAATATTATATTTCGGTTTATATTTTTTAATTAGGTCACTTTCTAAAACAAAAGCCTGCGTCTCACTCTCTGTTACAATTGTATCTATAAATGATAACTTCTCGAGTAAGAACGCAATCTGCGCTCGTGTATCTTGAGAGTTAAAATAACTCCGAACTCGATCCCTTAAGCTCTTAGCTTTTCCTATATATATAACCTTCCCAGCCGCATCCTTCATTAGATACACGCCCGGTGATTCAGGCAAACTCTTTACCCGATCGGCTACTGGATGTTTAAAATCCTCTGTCACAAAAATAAACTACTGAAATTCTATGATGTGGTATATAGACCTTAGAGCATAATCCTACTGCAGGAAACTACGTGGATAGAAAGTCCTACCTATTGAGAACCCTTACGATTCTCCTACTTTGCTCATTTCTTATTACCTTTATTGAGCTCCAATCTTATCAAATAATTCCTCTTGAACAACGACCCATGCTGTTTCAGAACTACGAAACTAGCGTATTCCTAGGCTTGTTGACTTCATTCGGTGGAGCTTTGATCTTGCACCTAACTATGGGGAACACGTTCTGGTTCTATATTCTTATGAAGACGTTCACTGTCTTCTTAGCTGTCTTCATGCCTAATGATATCTCTACACAAAATCTTAAACCTATGGCTCTCTTGGTCGGGACTATCTGTTTAGCTCTATGTGGCACATATATTTATACGTTCTATCAAAGAGTCGTTCAGGCTTGTGATCCAAAAAAGGCAAAAGTAAAAACAATTCTCACATTCCTTTTCTCGTTTATACCTATCCTTGGCACAGCGACTTACTGGCAACCGCTATTTCAAAAAAAAGCTATTCAATAGAATATTCTGCTCTTGTTACTACCCTCACCTGTTTCATTAAACTTGAGGAAGCATTGTACTCAGCATCAGAAAATGGAGAGGTAATTGAAAATAGCCCTTGGGAAACCTGCTTGATCTTACCGAGTTCAACCCCAGTATCTCTAGCCAATGATTCAGCTGCTGCCGTAGCGGCCTGAGAAGCAGCTTTTAACATGTCAGGCTTAATCGAATTTAAACCGGTAAAGTAATAATTAACTTCGCTTCCCTCTAGAAGGACGCCCTTCTCAATTAACGAATCAGTAACTTCTGCGGAAGTGGTAACTAAATCAACTTTCTTTGTTGATACCATCACAGAGGCACGACCTAAAAATCTCGTTGCCCTATTAGTACCGCCATAACTCTCCGTGTTTCGATCAGAGATCACTAGAGGGGTTTTCTGTATCTCATCAGCAACAAAACCACGCTCATTCAAAAACCCGATGATTGAATCTCTAGTCTTAGATGCTCCACCATAAAGAGCACCGATATCATCTGCGGAAACAACGTACCGAATATTCCAAGTGGCTTGATCGGATTTAACTGTGCGCTCATCTAACCCACGCACTTCTATAGTATTACCAAGCTTCTTAAACTGAAGGACTGCGTCTCGTAAAATGAATGCAGCGCAAACAACACTGAGCCCTAATATCAACCCCTTAATTCTTTCGAACATAAACTTCCTTAGAATATACACTCACAAAGAAGATACATATCGACTTCGATAACCACAAGGAGGGGGCCAGAGCCAAGACAGCGACAGCATTACGCATTTTTCATGCATTTTGATTGGAGCAATCTCCTACTTATTGCTGATTAGTTAAGTGAAGTAAGTTTTGACCATACTAAGGTCGTCATAACGTCGGGGAGTTAATGCAT
>CAZYRE010000199.1:0-3247 GCA_964650155.1 uncultured Bdellovibrionales bacterium | reverse complement strand
GTTGGATTTTACCTATCTGCTGAAATTGGATTCCGATTTGCCAGACGATCCGCGAATAAAGTTGGAAAAGAAGCCACCTCTCACATCGCCACCATAGAGGGGGCACTTCTTGGTTTACTGGCACTCCTTCTTGGGTTTGCTTTCTCAATGTCTATGAGCAGATACGATTCAAGAAAATCAGTAGTAATTGAAGAAGCTAATGATCTTCAGACCACATATCTCCGTGCAGAGCTTTTAAGTGATCCCTACAGAGACGTTACTAAGCGACTACTTAAAGAATACGTTGACTCCCGGGTAGACTATCTACAAGCGGGCCGTGATGAATTAAAGATACAGGAAGCACTAGATCGCACCATAAAGATACAACACCAACTCTGGGATCAAGCTGTTCATGCAGCACGGGCAGATAGTGATGAAGTAAGAACTGGTTATTTTATTGAATCATTAAATAGTCTAATCGACGATCACACGGTGCGTGTTAATGCGATGAGAAATCACGTCCCTGAAAGTATTCTTTTATTACTGATATTTGTTGGAGCAATGACAATTGCAATGACCGGATACAGCTCCGGCATCAACAAACTCCGTCTTCCTGTTCCGCGAGCTATCTTAGTAATTCTGACCGCAGCAACGCTCATTGTTATTATTGATCTAGATAGGCCTCGTCGCGGATTAATCACGATTAGCGAAAAGGCTCTTCTGCAATTGCAGCAGGAATTAAAAAGCCCGGTTGAGTATTAGACCAGATAACTACGTTTTTAAGACTTAAATCTTACATAAATAATGCGTATTGCACTCCGAATTTTATGCTAATATAATGGAGTTGTATCCGAAAAATAAGCTTTGAATATGAATAATAACAGATACTTACAAAAATATATAATAGATGATTTAAAAACTAAGATGGTATTCCTTGCGGGACCAAGGCAAGTAGGGAAAACGACTCTTGCCCTAAAACTGCTTCATACTGAGAACACGAAACATCCGGCCTATCTTAATTGGGATGATTTGAAGACAAGGAAGAGTTTAATCAAAGGCGACTTACCTGCAAATCAAAACCTAATCGTCCTAGATGAAATACATAAATATAAAAAGTGGCGCAACTTAGTAAAAGGCTTTTACGATACACACAAGTCAGATACCCAGTTTTTAATTACCGGTTCAGCTAAATTAAATCTTTACAGTAGAGGTGGAGACTCTTTACAAGGTAGGTACCACTTCCACCGCCTTCATCCCTTTAGTATTAATGAACTTGGAAATTCAAATGATAATTTAAATACGCTACTCGAATTTGGTGGTTTTCCTGAACCACTCTTTTCTCAAAGCAAGAAGACATGGAGAAGGTGGCAAAAAGAAAAACTACGATTGATTATCGAGGAGGATGTCAGGACACTTGAACGTGTACAGGAGATTCAATTACTCGAATTACTAGCCTCGTCACTACCCGATAAGATAGGCTCTCAATTATTCTTCAAAAGCCTAGCCGAAGACTTAAGTGTAAGTGATAAAACAGTCAAAAATTGGATTCAAATCTTAGAAAACCTATATTTTTGCTTTAGAATTCCACCTTACGGTGGACCAAAATTGAAAGCCACTAAAAAGGAACAGAAGTTATTCATGTGGGATTGGTCTACCTGCGAACTTCCGGGAATACGATTTGAAAACTTAGTTGCTTGCCAATTGTTAAAATATTGCCACTTCCTTGAAGATACCGAGGGATACGATATGGAATTAAGATATTTTCGCGATGTGGATCAACGCGAAGTAGATTTCATCGTGTTAAAAGATAAAAAGCCAATCTTCGCCGTTGAAGCAAAGCTCTCTGATGATCAAATCAATAAAAATTTGATATACCTCGAGCAGCGGTCAAATATTCCTCAATTGTTTCAGGTCCACATGGGGAAGAAGGATTATATTAAATCGGGCACGCGTTGCCGCTCATTGCCATTTCTAACCTTCGCTAAAGAATTAAATCTACCCTAAAAATTAGGGACAGGCCCTCTTTTCTATAGAAAATCTGTGCCTGTCCCGGATTAATTGGCAATCGACAATAGAGTCGGGATAGAATTCACGCTGGAAGTTTGGCGATGAAGAATGCAGTAAAAATTACTAGGGCAAGGGAGAATAATCTAAAAGAGATCTCCCTTGAGATTCCGCACGATGAGTTGACTGTAGTTACGGGACTATCGGGATCGGGGAAGTCCTCTCTTGCCTTTGATACTGTATATGCCGAAGGGCAGCGGTGTTACCTAGAGACTTTTAGTTCATACACTCGGCAGTTTTTTGATTTAGTAAAAAAACCTGATGTTGATTTAATAGAGCATGTTCGCCCAGCCATTGCGATTGAACAGCGCACCAGGATTAAATCATCTAGGTCCACTGTCGGTTCAGTCTCCGGAGTAAATGATTACCTAAAAGTAGTTTGGAATTATCTAGCAGAACCGGTGTGCGCATCGTGTAAAACGGCCATAGAAGTTTTTACACCTAAGAGTGCAGCGATAAGAATCGAGAAGAATCTTAAAGCTTTCCCTGATTCGATTTTTGTAATCTGCGCGCCGATACGAGTGGGCACTCCGAAGAGAAAAGACGGAAAGAAGACAAAAGGAGAAAGCTCTGAAGCGATCAAAGCTACTCTGGAAAGACTAAAGCTGTTGGGCTTTTCTAGGATCTTTGATGCAGAGAATTCCGAATTTATCGATCTTGATAGATTATCTGAATCAGCCGCGAGTAAGTTTCACGAATTAAATGTTGTAATTGAGCGAGTTAAATTTGGTAGTCATGGTGTAGATGGAATCGCCACCGCTGTTGATAGAGCGTACGGACTCTCTGCTGGAAGATGTGTTGTTATTGAATCAGGAACGCCGAGACGAAGAGCGGTGCTAAGGGTCATAAATTCTCCTGAGCAGCCAAATGTGACCGCTTCGACAAATCGAGTCCTTGAATTTAGGCAGAATCCGGGATGTGAATATTCAAAGATCTCTATTAAAGGAAAACGTCCGTCCCTCTTCAGTTTCAATCATCCGTACGGTGCCTGCGAAAGGTGCAAAGGGTTTGGATCGATACTAGAAGTTGATAGAGATAAATGTATCCCTGATAAAAGAAAATCCATTGAAGACGGCGCTCTTCAATGCTGGAGTGGGGACTCTGCTGCCTCGCAGGTAAGAAAACTCATAGAATTTTGTGAAGAGAACGGCATTGCTACAGATAAACCGTGGCAGGATTTAAGCTCTGAGAACCAGGAATTAAT
>CAZYRE010000198.1:0-3250 GCA_964650155.1 uncultured Bdellovibrionales bacterium | reverse complement strand
ATTGTTCCTCCTGGGCTACCGGAACCTGCTGGGGCGCCGGCAAGAGGAGGTGAACCTGCAGGTCCGCCGCCACTTCCAGCGGTACCAGCCGTACCGCCAGTACCAGAAGTTCCTGCGGGTGCGCCGGCAGGAGCACCGCCGCTTCCTGCTGGATCTCCGCCTGCTGGGGCACCGCCACCAGCGGGTGCTCCGGCTGTGCCTGCTGTGCCACCACCACCAGAACCACCTCCAGCAGGTCCTCCGGCGGGAGCCCCACCAGATCCTGCAACGATAATTGTTCCGCCTGTACCAGGAGGAGTAATGCCTCCGGTACCGCCCGTGCCAGCGGGCGCACCAGCAGGGGCGCCACCACTTCCGGCAACTCCACCTCCAGTACCGCCACTTACGCATTGTGAACCGCAGTCAGCGGGACAACATGCGCCAAGTCCTATTTCACTAATATCGCAAACGCCATCTCCACAAATCGATTGGGCCTGCTGACCGAATTCAGGAACGCGACGATATACATACTGGGTTGCAGTTACAGTAAGGTCGGGGAAGAAAGGGAGGAAAGGTCTATATCGAGCATTTATAACTACTACGGCTGGATTGTCTCGAAGCAAATCTTCCCATTTTTCATTATAGCCAGGCTGCGGCCAGCCCTGACGAGGTTGATCACCAAAAACTCTCGTAGGATGATCCACTCTAGTAGTTTCACCAAATCTACCATCGGGATCTCTAACTAACGTCTCTCCAGGGCGCATGAAACCAACATCAGAGGTAAGCTCACTTATGCCAGAGCGATTCTGAGAAGAGCTATATATTGTTGAGTCGTAATGCTTATAAGGAATAAGCTGCACCTTACCTTCGGTAAGAGAATCATTAGCAACTGTTCGAGCAATATTTAAAGCACGACTTAAAATTCGATTAACTCTCTTTTCGTAATCTGTGCACCTTACAGCGTCACTCGCACAATCATCTTGAGTGGTGGGAGTTTCGATTTGAACTTTTCCGGCAAGATCAACAGCAGTATGCGCGGCATAACTAAAGATTACGTAAATGGCTACGTACCAGGCAAAATCTATCGCAGCGATGATAAGAAGAATAAATACTGGCAGCGCTAAGAGCGCCTCGATGTACGAAACTCCTTTCAGACGTTTGAGTAGTCGCATAACCTTATCCTGTGATGAGCTGTGCGAAATTGCACAGTAAGAGTTCTATAAACTCTTTGTTATCACAGCGGCCCTTTGCGTGAACTACCCTAATGAACTAAATGCACCCCTACATCTATGGATCTGAGCAATTTACGTACCGAGGTAACATGTATGAACCTGCCAAATCGGGAACCCTAATCAAAGAAAGACTAGCTTGGCATATCTAACTATCTGCTTTTATTGAGATTATGTGCTTAGACTCTACTTAACCAACCGTTTAAGAACATCGGCTTAGTTGACGATACATAAGTTAGCATTACTTCTGCGCCCAGTGGGATGAGTTAGGAATAAGATTAGCCAAGGAATGTGTGGTCGAAGGTGCGCCTTCACCATACCGGGATTAACGCCATGGAAGACTTGAAAAAAATAGACGAGCGCGTGCCGAATCGGAAACAGTCCCGAGAAGAATTATACAAAAAGAGTAAACTCGTCCCTGCGGCTAAGGTTGAACAAGCGGTTCAAAATACAGAAGCCGTCTCTGTGAACATTTCTGCTAACAAGAAAGCTACTGGTTCACATGAACAGATAAACTCAATTCTTACAGAAATAAATGAGGCAGTACGTACTACCGACGAAATCACAGCCTTGTTTGAAGGCATTACTGGAATCATCACTCAAGCTTCAAAGACTGATAGCATGGAGCGGCTGAAGGTCTTAGAAAGAGAAGCTCGCGACCTTGCCGTCGAAGTTTCTAAGATAGCAAACACTGATGTTCGAACTAGCAAATCAGCGGATAAAGCTCTAATAGAAATTGAGACCAAATTACAGAATGCCCTCGGGGAACTTCGACAACCTGCCTCCTCAGTGGTAGAAACCGAAATATCCTTTGAATCTCCAGATAAACTTTCTGACTCATCCAAGAAAATAGAATCTACTAAAGAACACTTACTAGGACTCACGCAAACTGTAAGGGAAACAGCTCTTGAAATTAAACGTGCCATAGACATTGGAGAAATTGCAGTAGCCAACAACGAAGCCTCTACCGTCATGGTTAGAGATGTTGATGCGGCCTTAGAAATTGCTACAAAGACTAGCCTAAGTATCAACTCAGACCCAAGAAAAGCTCTTGCCGCAATCGGTGAGTCAAAACGCGGGCAGGAATTACTTAAATAACTTCTTCAGTCTTTCAAAGAAAGATAAATTCTCTGGTATCGCATTAACGATTAATGGATTTAACAGCATAGCCGAACTTGGAAACTTGGAACTTGCAAAAGCTCACATCCACCATTGGAGCAAATTCTTAAACCTACTTTCAACGTTGGAAGTAGGAGGCGGAAGAATCTGTGAAATATTTACGGAAGATATTTTGAAAAATAAATAATTATTTCAGGCTTTCTATATTGACACCGTTTTTTGTGAACATGGCCGTGAGAAAATAAATTATTTGTGACTGCCTCCTATCACTTCATAAGCTTCCAATGAAAATAGATCGTAAAACGTGACGTGGATTTTGTGTATAGATGCGAGATCTCGCCTCCTAGCTTCTGCCAAGGCCTTAAGAAAACCCATGATATAAAGAGAAAATAAATTCTGGAGAAAGCTTATGTGTATCGAAACCTTAACCAATGAAGAACTTACAAATAGGATTGATATCCTAAGATCTAAAGAGAGGGAGGTTGTACTTAAGTTTTTACTTCACTTAGGAGAGTTTGATAAGCGAAGATTATATCTTGGATTAGGCTATTCTAGCCTCTTTGATTACTGCACAAGGAAGCTAGGGTATTCAGAGAGCGCAGCTTACAGAAGGATAGAGAGTGCCAGATGCTTGAGGTTACATCCCGAACTAGGAGAGAGCTTCCTTAAGGGAGAGGTATCCATCTGCACTATAGCGGCTGCATCTAAAGCGATTAAGACCGACAAGGCAGAAGTCACAGAGATTATAGGGAAGTCAGCTAGGGAGGTTCAGGCACTAGTGGCAGAGACGGCTCCAGTTGTTAAACCACGAGAAGTAGTCAAAGAGATCTAAGTACTGCCAACGTTGGAAGTAAAAGAACCGGCGCCCGAGAGCAGATACGAGATTAAATTTTCTGTGGATAAAGAAACTTATCAAAAGATCC
>CAZYRE010000197.1:0-3289 GCA_964650155.1 uncultured Bdellovibrionales bacterium | reverse complement strand
AGCCCGTAGTGCTTCATACGAATATTTATTAAATGGAATTCCACACCATTTTTTAATTATCTTCAATAGTATAGTCCTCACCCCTGACTAATGGGGATGTGGTGGCTGGAAGGAGCTTGGAAGGCTTGTCCCAGGAGACAATTAGTAGATGCTCCTCAGCACGAGTCATAGCAGTGTACAAATATCTCCTACCTAGATCCGTATCTGGATATTCAGCATCTGTAGGGTTCCAAATCAGGACGGCGTAGAATTCGAGCCCTTTGGCGCTTTTTGCATCTATCACTGCGATGCCGGATTCAAAGGTAAGACTTTCTGAATCGCCGATTCGAACTTCGTTGCCAAAAGTAGGAGCAAGTAAGGAGTGCGCCATTCGAGATTGCTCCCGACTTCCAGTAATAACTGCGGTGAGAGTAGTAGGGTAGCGGCGACGGACTTCACCAAGCCATTCAATAATTCTTTTCATTCCATCGGAGCTTCGCTTAAAACGAACATACCTTGGTGCTTTGCCAGGACGCCCTTCATGGGTACGGGCTTCTCCAAGAGCGTGATCTGCAAGGCGCATAATTGGAAGAGTGGATCGGTGGGCGACTGCTAGAGAGATAAAGCGAGAAGATTCATCCGAGAGGTGCCAGTACTGCCGAAGCTTATCCCAACCAGGAAAGGTGTTACCTTCTTCTAAACTTTGGGCGATGTCACCAACCAGGGTGAGATCTTTTGGGCCATTAATGCAGGCCATAATTATTGCGTAATGTACGGCTGAGAAATCTTGAGCCTCATCCAAGACGATATGACCAAATCTAAAAGCTTTTCCTTTATCGTTAATCGGGCCGCCTAGTAGTGAGATTAAGATAAAAAGGAATAATGCCTCATCACCGGATTCATATTCTCCAGTATTAATCGAGTTTTCTAATCTAACTCGGTAGGAATGGATCATCTCAGCATCGATAAGTTTCGTTTCATCCACTTCGAGGATTCTTCTGTAGGAGATAAGTGCGCTTAGAAGAAGATTTTCAATTTTACCGAACTTAACAAGAATTCCATCAATGGTTTTTAGTGCACCAGCTAGGGCAGCACCTTTAGGATTAGAGAATGGGATTTTGTGTGTTGCATCCTGAATAGAGTTTTTGAGCGCCAGAACGATGCTCAGAGTTTTTCCTTCTGTTCCTCTAAGAGTATCCCAAAGTTGTTTGGCGCCAGGTGGAAGATCTAGCCATGGGACCGATCTGTCGATTTCACTAAGGACTTCGGCTGATCTGTTTACTAATTCTTCTTCTATGGCGGAGAGTAGCGCTTGCGAAAATTTCAAGCGACTTATTGATGAAGGGACAGCGTTGTTAGAGAATTTTATTGCAGGAACTCCAATGATAGAGCGCCAAGAAGAGAGCATCTTTCCGGCCCAATCAGAGAAACTTGAAATAGGAACTCCGGTAACGCCAATTGAGGGTAGGGCTCCCGAGATATACCGATGAAGAGTTTGGGTCTTAACCAAGACCTGACAATCCGCTGGTTTGAGTGGACTGTTTTCGCCATGCAGTAACCAGGCAAGACGGTGAAGGGCCACAGTTGTTTTTCCAGATCCTGCAACACCCTGGATAATCACCGCAGTAGTAGCTTCCTCAGTGATGGCTCTAAATTGCTCAGCTGTAATTAATGATAGAACATTCGGCAGTTCATTTGGTTTTGAGCCGATTCTTCTAGCTTCTGGTCCAGAAGCTAATTCCCACCCTTTGGCACCTTTACGAAACGTTCCTCTGCCAGAACTTAAACTAAGGAGATCGTCCCGTTTAACTTCAACTGTATGTCTTAGTGCAACTCGGCCTTCTCTCTCCTGACTTTGTATCTCTTCACAGTAGTGATCCCCTTCTTTGTATTCGTAGTAGAGTTTAGAAAGAGGAGCTTTTCGCCAATCAATAATCCTGCAATCGGGATTTGCGTGATACCCAATTTTGTATTCAACAGTTCTTGGTCGTCCGTTTGCTGTTTCCTCTAATATGATTCTTCCGAAATACGGTCTTTCAATTAAGGTGGCAATGGTTGAATTATCCTCACCCTTCATGTCCCTAAGTCTATGAGCTACTGCCTCATCGGAAGCTAACTGAACTTTATCTTCGACTCGTCTAGCTGTGACTAATTCTGAAGTTAGGTTACGAGCTCTGGAACTTTCAGCACTTAGTCTTTTTGCTCCTTCCTTTTCTTGGGTTATGAGCGAGCCAAAAGTCTCTTTAAGGACGTTCTCTTCGTTCTCGATTAATTCTATATCGCGTGGTTCAAGTGCCATGAATTTAAACTTCTTAATTTTCGAAAGAGAGAATTTATACCGAGTAGTTACGTACTTTGAAAGCCTTCTAATTATCTCGAAGATATATGTAAAGATCGGAAACAGTTTTCCCTTGAGTCAGGTTTTTTAACCCATAAGTGGAGCTTGCAGGAGTATCTTCAGTGAATTGGTATTGATAGATCCGTTTGATATTCGGAACATTACTAAGTAGGAATGGCCACATGGTGCGAGCATAGTTTAGTTGCTTAGTCGTTCCTTTCTGTCCGGATTCAGTTACCCAGATAGGTGAGTCCACCGAATTTAGAAAGTCGCTCACTCCGCCTAGGAGTAGAGTCTCTAGGTGCTCTCCGTAGTAGTGAATAGCAAAGATATCGCTCACGGTTAAAAGTCCAGCATCAACTAGATCCTGATTATAATTAAGAGTCTCAGGATAATTTTGATTAATCGATGTGGTGGCAGCGTTAACGACCTGCTTCTTTGGAGAGATGGATTTGATCTCATTCTGAGCCAAGGCCATCAACTCGACATAATTTTCCGGGGAGGTAGCTAAGTCCATCGTAATGTTATCTGGATTATTTTCGTCATTAGGTTCGTTCCAGATCTGAAATGCTTTTAGTCGTTTCTTCTTAGTATTCTTGTATCTATTAGCAACGACTTTGACCCATCTTTCAACAAATGTTTTCCTCGGATTTCCGTCAATCCAGTTATCACTGTCACTCATCCATGTTGGAACTTTGGTTAGAATTATTAAAACCTTCATCTTTTTAGGGATGGCATCCACGATGTCGTCGTAGAAACTAAAGTCAGGTGTAGATGCTGGAGTGGGTTGTACATTGTCATCCCAATTAAAAAGAACCCGAACGAAATTAATACCTAATGTATTACGTACCTCTGAAAGTTGGTAACTAATAGTTCCAAAGCGGCTGTCATTTACAAAGGCATTCACCCCCAGTACTGAAACGGGCACATCTTTTTTAGGTAATATTCCTTGTAAAGTCGGAGGTTCGGCCA
>CAZYRE010000196.1:0-3291 GCA_964650155.1 uncultured Bdellovibrionales bacterium | reverse complement strand
CCACCAACACGGAAGATTATAGAGAACACCCCTTCGCCGGCTACTAGTACGTCAACTGGTGGCAACTCAACTAATATAGAAACTGATACTCTAGTAGTAGTTTCCAAGGTTAAAAAACTAGTTCAAGACCAATCTGGGATGAATACTAGTCAGTGTTTTATAGATGCCCTTACCAAGAAAGTTATCAAGGAGTGTCTTACCGGCATAACCAAGGCTAGAGCTGATGGCCGTAAAACAGTTATGGGTAAGGACATCTGGAGCTCCTCTTAGTTATTTATTGCAAGCAATTGCTATAGGAATCTCTAATTCTGCGATGTTACGAACGCGCTCGCCGTCGTTGCTGACGTTCCATGTTTCTTCAGTATAAGTTCTACCATTACGTCTAGTAGAAACTCTTGTATGAGTAGTTCTAAAATCATTGAAATAATAGAACTTAGAAACCTGAGCATAAAAAGTTCCCGTTATAACACTGCCCCATGCATTTCTATGTTCACATAAATTGTGTGCACGGAATTTATCAATGGAGCCAAGCTCTAATTGACCAGTTAGTGGCACAGTACAAGAATCTCCTCTTTCGCGTCCAAGTGTAGCAACACCTGTATAGGATTCTAGCTCTACAACATGATCAGCAAATACACAGTCTCTATTACACGGAGAATCACCAAAAAGGGGAGAGCTTGGATCACATTGATTCACAGGACGTTGAGCTAATACTGGAGTAGCAAAATTAATATTATAATTTACTGTTCCAGCAGCTACGGCATCAAATGCATGGCCACGATTTAGATTAACAACTAACCTGCCTGTTGTACTCATCTGATATTCACCAGGCGAGTAGCGGTATTGAACTTCACGAACATTGCTTAGTACGTTAGCTCTATAGGTATAACGACAATCAACAACATTTCCAGAACGAATGTGGTTGTAACAAGCAGTTAATCCCTCAGGGGTATTACAACGCATTGTTCTATCGGCCATACTCAATACTTCACAGCCAGGGATGCTAGGCATCGGTATAATATCTAATGCTGGATTTCTAATCTGCGGATTAAAACCGATACTCTGTGCCTCTGATTGTGAATCGTTAACACAACTTTCATATGCATTAAGAGCTTCGCTTCCGATCAGAGTTTTCAATATGCGAAAGTCAGAGTAATTTTTCTTTGTCTTTCCTTTCTTTCCACACATAAGATTCTTACTTGCCTTAAGTTGTGCGGATGTAAATTCAACTGTCCCATTAAACAATAAAACGTTTCCCTTACTTTTCTTTGAGTTGCCACATAAATCATTAACGAAAGTATCTTCTGAACTCTCAGGACTTAGGTTTTGAAAGCTTTGAAGGATGTTGTGACGCATAACCGTTAGACACGTATTTTCCTCACCAAGAGCAACATCATTAAAAACTGACAGCAACCCTACTAATGTTGCTATAGCTACGATATCAACAACCACTTCTTTCATATTCAACATAAACAAACTCCAAAGTTTATCTTGGTCGCATATGTAAGATCGACTTAACGAGGGTTTAGGGATGTGACGTAGGACACAATCTTCGGTGTTTCTGTTTACTCCTAAATATTCGTAATAGTAGAATGCGGCCTATGACTGAGTATTCTACTTTGCCAAAATTCTCCCATATTTACGTAGAAAAGGGGGTAAAGGAGTATCCACTTACCCATGTAGTTCTTGCCCGTTTTCCCAAGGCCACACTCATCGAAATTGACCGATACCAAGAGGTATTTAACCGCAGTCGGCAAGACTGGCGGGAAGCAAAGTCCGCTCAGAAGTTAATATTAGCAAAAAAGGAGGCGCCATTTCTTTACCGAGCTACAGATGTAATTCAAGGTGCCCACGATAGATTCTTCTATACAACTCCGATTCTTAACTGCATTTATGATTGCGATTACTGTTTCTTGCAGGGAAAGTTTACCTCTCCACATGCAGTAATATTCGTAAACGAAGAGGACTTCTTTGGCGCAGCATCAGCAGAACTTGTCAGTGGACCGATCACTCTTAGTCCATCATATGAAACAGACCTTCTTGGATTTCAAAAAATAGTGCCGTGGGCAAGTAAGTGGATAGAGTATGCGGCAAAGAATCCATCTCTTACTTTAGAGTTAAGATCTAAGTCCGCTTCTTATCAGTCAATAAAGCAGGATAGAATTCCCACAAATGTTATCCTTTCCTGGACAATCTCCCCATCAGAGATAGTCCAAAAATACGAGAAGGGGACACCCAGGGTTGAAGCACGATTGAACTCTGCACAAAAAGCCTTAGAGGATGGCTGGAAGGTCAGGCTCTGCCTTGACCCAATATTAGTGACCGATAAGTGGCAGGAATGTTATCGGGCATTTTTGTCTGATTTAACCAAAACCTTTCCAGTTAAAGACCTTTATGATTTTTGGGTTGGAACTTTTAGAATTAGCTCCCAACAATTGGAAAGGATTAAGTCACAAAGAGATGATTCAGACATCCTGTATTATCCATTTATAAAAGAAGGAGATGTCTCTTGTTATCCAAATACTCTTCGTAATGAAGCAACTTCAATGACAAAGGAGTATTTGAGCAATGTTAGAGATGTTGTGTATTGGTAGTGATAGCTTAGGGGTTAAGCTTCTATAAGTTAAAGAGTCTATCTCAAAAAGTGTCGCATATATCTATTCTGATCGGTGCCTAGATTAGTGGCGGATAGATCGATAGTATCTGAATGCTCTGGTGCTCTATCTTGAAACTGCGACGACATAGCTGATACAACCTAACATGTGGGTACTTTTCTTCTCAATAGAGTCCTAGCCTATGACTAACAACATAAATCAATGGGAAGATAAATTTCGGCATTTTATCGAAGGTTGCGGAGCAGGGGATGCTGCCCATGAAATTGGTCACATCGAAAGGGTTGTAAAGTGGAGTAAGAAGTTCGCCGCTGAAGAAAATGGTGATTTAAACATCGTAGTACCTGCCGCTTGGCTTCATGACTGTGTACATGTTCCTAAGAACTCTCCAGATAGGGCAAAAGGCTCACTCCTAGCAGCAAATAAAGCGACAGAATTTTTAAAAGAGATCTCATATCCTGAATCCTACTTACCAGCTATTCATCACGCCATACTTGCCCACAGCTTTTCAGCTAAAATTACGCCTGAAACAATCGAAGCTAAAGTGGTGCAAGACGCAGATAGATTAGAAGCTATCGGTGCAATCGGAATTGCTAGATGCTTAATGTTAGGTGGAGCAATGGCAAAGCCTTTTTATTCTGATTCAGATCCATTCTGTAAAGAACGCTCACCTAATGAT
>CAZYRE010000195.1:0-3292 GCA_964650155.1 uncultured Bdellovibrionales bacterium | reverse complement strand
CAATTCCTGAAGCGATGTTTTTTGCGTAGCTTTTTGCAGTGTTTTGGAGAGATTTTCAGTCAGAAAATCTCGACTAAACACCAGGCAAAAAGCACAGCAAGAAAACTGCGAAAGGAAATGGGGTGCTCAGGTTATGGGATTGTCACCAAATTCTTAGGAGAGGTATGATGAAAGAGTATGAGAGATTATTATAAGACATTGGGAATTAAGAACTCGGCTTCGACTGAAGAGGTCAAAAGAGCATATAGAATTTTAGCAAGGCGATACCATCCAGATATTAATCCTTCCGCTGCAGCAGGAGAAAAATTTAGAGAGATTCAGGAAGCCTACAAAACACTCTCTGATCCAGAAACAAAAAAACTTTATGATTTAACTGCTGAGGCTTTCGAAAAGCAGGCATTTGAGCAACGACTAAAAGGGTATACTCCTCAACCTGATCGACCAAGAGATGAACAAAAATCACAGGATCCATATAAGACATCTACTATTCCAACCCCCTCCCCTTGGGAAGCAGTTAGTGAGGATATAGGTAAGATTAAAGATGGCGTCTCAGATATCAGCCGCAACCTTGGGGAAAAAGTAAAAGGATTAAGGAAAAGACTGACTGAATCAGTTTCAAATTTTGGGCGGAAAACTCAAACAAGAGTCTCCGTAGTTGAATTATCAATTAGCGTTGAAGAATCCCTTAAAGGCATAAGAAAAAAAGTAGAGATCCCTGAACCGGAAGGTATTCGTAAGGTGTCGATTCAGATTCCACCAGGAGTAAGGGACGGTAGTGTCTTACGACTCCGTAATAAAGCTGATGAGAAGGAAGATCTGTTAATTATCTTCAGACTAGCTTCTCATCCTTTTATCTCGATTAAACCAAAAGGGTTGATCATTGAAGTTCCCATAACTGTAGCAGAAGCTCTTTATGGTGCTCAGATTAAAGTCCCTGGAATTCATGACACTATAATGGTGCGTATCCCTCCCGGAACACAGAGTGGCTCAGAGATAAAGATAAAAGAGCAAGGGATCTTGGGGAAGGACGGTAAACACGGCGACATCTTTGTTAGAGTATTAGTTGTTGTTCCTACTGAACCAAACGCTGCCCTTCTTAAAGAAAAGGCCGAGGCACTCACCGGATATTATGGCGGCGATGTCAGAGCGAACCTACCTAGTTCAATCTTAGGAGCATAATGATTAAGAAGTTGAGCCACACTCTATTAGCTCAAGCTATAGGATTTATTGTTGGCGCAAGTTTAGGGTTTATTATTGGGGCTTCAACGTGGTTCCCAGTTGCAGTACTGACAGGTCATGTCCTAGGGGCACTTATTGTTTCGATATTTTTAAAACTATCTAGACCTTGGGTATATCTCAATGCCCTACTCCCTCTTGGAATATTTTTAACAACTTTGATGACTCTTTCTTCAAGCGCTCTGACAATAGCTGCATTATTTTTGATTTTATTATTTATTCCGACCTTAATCTCTGGAGTTCCGTATTATCCAACAAATCCAGAAGTTTTTGAAAAAATAGTTGAGTTGATACCTAAAGATAAGAAGATCAAATTCATTGATCTTGGATCAGGTTTTGGATCATTACTCCTATATATCGCTAAAGAGCGACCAAATGTTGAATGTGTTGGAGTAGAACTCAGCCCACTGGCCTGGATAGTTTCTAAACTCCGTTTCCTTCTCAAAAAAAATTGCACCATGAGATTTCAGGATATCTTTGCAGTTGATTTATCGGAGTTTGATTTTGTTTATGCTTTTCTTGCGCCCGGACCGATGCCAAAAATCTGGAAGAAAGTATCTAATGAAATGCGTTCTGGATCGATGTTTATCTCTAATACATTCTCTGTTCCTGCTACCCCAAGTAGAACTATTCAACTAAAGAGCGAACGACAGAAACAACTTTTTCTATTTGAAATTACACCTAAACACTCTAAGTAATTAAATCCTCAAGAACTTTCCGCTGATGGATTGCGATTATAATTAGTGATACGGTTTCACCCCTCTGAAGATCATATCATGCTCTTCAGCAGCTCTTTATTTATCCATTTTAAATTTAGTTTATATGTTCTCAAATAGAACAAACTCGACTCCCTCGTGGGTTGGATCACTACTTCTTACCGCTGCGTCTGCTACGGCCTGCAGAGGCCCGATGCCTAATCCACATGTGGTGGAGCCAGTGCCTGATCCTCTTGTCTCTGAAACGATGCCTGCATTAGATCCACCAGTCATTATCCCTCAAACCCTGTCCCTACTTAAAGAGAGATTCGGAGCTATCGTCAAAGCAGATACTTCAGATTCTCCCCTTCTAAAATTAGGCGCTGATGTTTTCTTTAAGGAAAGAAACGGCAAGATTAAAATTACAATTACTAATAATGAAACAGGGGAAGTTAAAGAACCAGTCCTTGTGACCAAAGAGAACCTTGCTGATAACTTCAACATATTAATGATTTACTGCCGTCAGGAACGACTAAAAAATAACGATGCCTTGTTAGAACTATTAATTCGTTCTGAGAAACATCCAGAGTCTTGCGATCGCGTTGATAGAGCAATCATAGAGGGATTCAAAAAACGACCAGACTCCATTATTGCAGCTTGGAATCAAGCTCAAACAGAGTTCGGTAAAAATAACTTACCTCCCGGAACGATCTCTGACTTTCGATATTTAATGATGGAGATCAATACCGGCGATACAGATGAAAGCAAAGCTCAAGGGATAGCGAACGTAAGAAAACGAATCTTATCCAGCACAGCACCTGGAAGTAGCGAAACCATCATAGTTAATGCTGAAAATATGGAAGAGAATCGCGGTCCGCTCAATTCCGTATTGTTTCAAATTCGAGTCGAGATCAATCCAGTCTTACAAGGACTAATTGAATTAGAAAATACAGGCAATCTGACCCTCTTCCAACGGGCAGCTTTAAAAGGGCACAGAGAGTCTCCAGATGACGGTGCAGTCGCCTATAAAATAGGGGAAAAGGCATTCCTCCACGAGCTTGAAGCGACTAAGACTTCGCCCCAACAGCACCCTTAGCCGCAGCTCTTGCTTGTGACCAACGATCCCAAGCAATAACTATTGGTGAGGCTACGAACATTGTAGAATAAGTACCTACAATAATACCAACCACCATGAAGAAACTTAAATCCGCAATTGCACCACCACCGTAAAGAAGCAGCGCCAAAGCAGAGAGAAAGGTTAAGAGATTGGTGATGATAGTTCTAGAAAGTGTCGCGTTAATACACCGATTAATTAATTCTGTAATATCAAATTTCTTTGATTTAAGAATCTCTTCACGGAC
>CAZYRE010000194.1:0-3301 GCA_964650155.1 uncultured Bdellovibrionales bacterium | reverse complement strand
GCCCCTGGCGAACTTAGAAACAAAGGGCTTCGACTACCTGTTAGATCAAATGGGCTATCGCCATCGGTCCTGGAAGTTTTAGGCGAAGGACCATTTATTATAGATAATACCGCAAATTTTACGGTCTCAGAATCTAACAAGTCAGGTAAAATAACCCTGACTTTAAACTCACTTGATTCAACGAAAACCAAAATAGCCTCAGGAGATAACCCTGCAAATGTAGTTAATGCATTCTCGCGGGTGGTCTTTCAGGAGAATTTTTAGTTATATTGATTAAATATTAAATATTGAGATGGCCATGGAAGTTATAGTTGCTCGCACAAAAGACTCCGAACCGAAATTTGAAAAGGCTTTCGCTGTCGCAAACGCACTTACAACAACCCTCTCGAGTGTGGTACGAGGTCGACAGGATACAATCAATCTTGTAATCGCAGCATTAATTGCTGACGGTCACGTCCTTCTTGAGGATTATCCTGGCTCCGGAAAAACTACTCTTAGTAAAACTCTTGGTCGATTAATCTCTGCTGACAAAGGAACCGCAACAGATCAAAATATACTTCCATTTCGAAGGATTCAGTTTACTCCTGATATGCTGCCTGGTGACGTTTTAGGCGTTAATGTTTTCGAACCTAAAACTGGAACTTTTAGATTCATTCATGGACCAATATTTGCTCACGTTCTTTTAGCTGATGAAATCAATCGTACTGGCCCGAAAGTTCAAGCTGCTTTTCTTGAATGTATGGCTGAAAAGCAAGTGACGATTGATAACGTCACTCACAAACTTGACGATCTGTTCTTTGTTTTAGGAACTCAGAATCCACTTGATGTGGCCGGAACATATCCGCTTCCACTTGTTCAGCTTGATAGATTTCTTTTGAAACTTCCAATGTCTTATGTAGATGCCGCCACAGAGATAAAAATCTTAGAGGAACACAGCGATATCGAGAGTAAAAGCACTTCAATAAATCCTGTTTGCTCGCGCACTGACATTCTTGCCGCTAGAAAAGCTTGCGAAGAGGTATTTATCAGCCCAGCATTAAGACAAGCCATTATCGATATCGTACAGGCAACTAGAGGCAATCCCCTACTTCCATTCGGCGCCTCGACCCGTGCGGCGATAATGTTGCAACGTGCTCTTCGCGGTTGGGCAATTGTCCAGGGCCGCAGTTATGCTACCGAAGATGACCTTAAAACATTAGCTCCTTACGTTCTTCTTCATAGATTGAAGTTCCATGGCGGCGCAGGCGATCCAAAACAAGCCCTTCTTGATTTAATGGCTCCGCACATGGAGAGGCTGATAAGAGCAATATAGTTGTTCAGCAGGTGTGGTATGGATTAGACCCCTTCCCTCCGCATCATGAACATCCTTTTAATGCTGCTCCGGAAAGGGGTCTAATCCATTACACACCTGGTAACTCACTAAAGTCCGCTCTTTCATCTCTCAACGATGAGAATCAAGTGTTGATTATTGAAATGAACTTCTTGGGTTTGAAGATTTAGGATGATCTTCTGGAGCGGCATTAAAGGATGTTCATGACGCGGAAGAAGATCATCCTAAATCTTCAAAGTAGATAATTATAATTATTTTTGAATTAATTAGAAATTGAAGGAAGAGGCCGCCGGGGGCTTGAATGGAGTGGGCACGAAGCACACTACACCCAAGCTTACCCGGCGGTCTCACGAGATGACCAGCAACCAACTAGGAAAGGATACGCGACCCAATCCTAGAACCTGGACTCAACCACGACCAACCCGACGGCTGCCTAGCAAAGTCGCGTCTAGGCCAAGCCCTGACTTCTTCTTCTTAGAGCCTCCCGTACGAACAGCTTCCGCTCGTTCCGACGGAACAAACGTTTCGCGGTCACCGGGATTCTCTCCGAGCCAGAGATCCACCAGTCGCGGCGGCTTGGAGATCCCACGGATGCCAAGACCTCCTTCAGAGGAGTTTCTGGTGATGAGTTCCTCCACCTCCCGAATGGATCCCCAGCCTTTTCCTGGCGTGACATCCCCACCAGAGAGGAAGACTTCATCGGCTGCCCGATACTCATCCGACACAACGGAAGCTGGCTGTTCCTGCATGACAGGATTAGCCATTTGCTTCCAGTTATCCGGACCGCGGTACCAGATCAAGCTGTCGAACGCTCCGAAGAACGGCGCCAGAATGACAGCAATCTCGATGACAGCCTGCTGGCCGACTTCAGTGTAGCAGAGCTCGAACAGCTGCTGCGCGTAGAACCAGGCACGCTGGTTGTGTCGGAAGGTTGAGAACCTCATCTCCCAGAGGCGGAGATTGGGGTGAGCTCTCTTCAGTTCACGAATCTGTTCGAAGAGAGCCAACCAGTGACCCGCTGCGGCGCAGACGCGTGCCCACGGAGTGTTGGTCGCACCACTCGTGGAAGCTTCGTTGGTCAACTGAACCAGCAGCTCCTTGATGAAGGCTTCCTGGTCCCTACGTCGGTGAGCGATGCTCTCGTACTGACTGGCGCCTTGCGGCGCCCTTCTGTCGATGACGATAGCCATCCACGCTTCAATCAGCGTCTCCACGAACTCCTCGGGTGCCCCCTCGAAGCCATGAATACGCTGGATTAGTGGGTGGAATCGACTGAAGTGCCGACGAATTTTCCTGTTCGCGTGCTGCTTCTGGAAGAGGCGTTTTACCTCTTCGCATTCACCTTCACCGAAGTAGAGGATCTCACCGTTCTTGCAAACGATGTGATCCTTCAGCATCCCGCGCATCATTAGGCCGATGCGATGCCTCAGGTACCCCCATGGAGTGAGGAATACCTGAAACGTTCGGAAAGAAGCCGGTGCTGGCAGGTCAAACAACATGAAGTACCGACCAGCACGAGTGGAGGTGACCCACTGCAAGCTAAGTCTGACCTTTAAGAGTTGACGCTGCAAGTTGCGTTCGTTCAGGACCGTGTGAGTTCCCTCGAGGGCCCCAACGAGAGCTGTCTCGCAGTCTGTCAACCAGAACTTGAGCATCGTCCAAGTCTGCACTCCGATGGAGTGAACAAGAACGTTCGACTGACGTGCCATCCAGCTGTGAAGCTGAACGGGGACGAGCATTTGCTTCTGGCTGTAGATCGACCTTGCCCAGATGGCTCCTGCTACGAGGATAACCATGAGGGCGCAGAAGGCAAACCACAGGTATTCGTGGAGAATCTCCGCCTCGGCTTGTGACAACCTCCCCCCTTGACCAGCAACCGCAAGCTGAGCGCTTGCGGTCATGGCCAGGGAGAGGAGGCCAATTCTCATCGCCTGCATGTTGGCTACTCCTTCCCCCGGAACGGGGGTGAGT
>CAZYRE010000193.1:0-3423 GCA_964650155.1 uncultured Bdellovibrionales bacterium | reverse complement strand
CCCATCCCTGGAGCGCGGAAATTGTTAAACGCTACTAGGTTAGATGCCAGATGCTCCAAGAGGGCGCGGATATTTATTTAGGCTGATTTGATTGCATACGTAACAAATTGATTTATATACATTGAATAATTACAAATAGATAGCAGTAATATAGTACTTTGTGTACGATTTAAAATAGCTAGATCGTACGATTTGGATATGGTACTCTAGTGGTATGGAAACCACTACCCTCACAAAATTGAAAAACAGCCTTAGTTCGATAATCGACAAAGTTAAGAAGGGAGAGTCGATCCTAATACTTGAACATGGTCGACCGGTAGCACAGTTAACTCGCATCCCTCAATCCGAGGAGGCTGTTGAAGGGTTTATAGCAGCTCTAGAAAGAGAGGGGTTGGTTTCTCGTCCAGAATCAGAACCTCCAAGTGTGACTGAGCTTCGACAAAGAGTTGGGAAGAAACCTCTCAAATTTGACGCCGTCCAAGCGATCATTGATGAAAGAAGGAACGGCAGATGATTTTTTGGGATTCTTCCGCGGTCGTACCCCTACTTATTAATCAAGCCAATTCTGACCGATCTTTTAAATTATATGAAGAAGATGACCGTATTATAGTTTGGTGGGGGACATCTATCGAGTGTATTTCTGCAATAAGTCGCGGCGAAAGAATGAATAGTCTTGATTCAAGTGTAATTGAGAATGCCTTAATATCACTTAATGCTCTTCGTTCAGCTTGGCGTGAAATATCACCAAGTAAAAAAATTAAGCAAATTGCTGAACGATTACTAAGAGTTCATTCATTGACAGCAGCAGATGCTATGCAATTAGCTGCATGTATACTTGCTAGTTCTGAGTATTCAATAAACTTTCTCTGTTACGACCAGCAACTTGTTTCTGCTGCAAAGAAAGAAGGAATAGTCTGTCTCTAAATAGGATCTAGGTGCCCTAGCTCACTGTCGCCCATCTCTTGGCTGCGAGGAAAATACTCTTTCCATCGTTCCGAAACCAATTTCTTAGTTTCAGGATCACAGAATAATTCCTTTGGATACCAAGGCTTCATACGCGCATCGATTACGATTGGAGCATTATGACAAAGATGGTTTCTAACCAAATTTATAGAGGCAGAGTGAATATCTGCTGCAGGTTCAAATCGAGTGAATGTAGTCCACAGAAAGTTGATCTCAGATTTTGCACATTGCTTTGAGGAATCACAAAGCACTATCAGAGGCCAATCTTGGATAGATTTATCCTGGGCTAAATGCTCTGGATATAAATGGTCAGAAGCAAAACTAGGACCATCAATTACTAAACAACCTGGGCAGAAGACTTCCATATTCTTTGAACCATTTGGAAGTTTTGAAGGCAGCAGATGAGGCAAGGTTCTTATTGGATCTCCAACGCCAAGCAGAACACCTTTACTCCCCTCATTCACTTTAGGACCTGCATAATCAAGTGTGTCCATAGATAGATTTGAGAAAATAAAAAGATCTGAGCGGAAATCAGACCTTTCTAGAACGTATTGTAAGGTAGATTTAAAATCCCGCAGATCGCACTTTCCATCTGTAAGGAGTAAGAACTTAGTTAGAGAAAGTTGACCTTCTCCTAAGATTCTAAAAGCCGAAGCCATGGCTTCCCGGCTATACCGTTCTGCAACGCGAGCAGCAGTTAAGGAGTGGTATCCAGTTTCGCCGTAAGACCAGAGATCTTTAACACTTGGCATTACGACTTTGATTAGTGGCAAGAGAAGTTCCTGAAGATAATCCCCTAAAAAGAAATCCTCCTGTCTTGGCTTGCCAACGACAGTTGCGGCGCAGATTGCATCCTTTCTGTGCAAAAGAGCCTTGCACCTAAATAATGGATAGTCATGTTTTAAAGAATAATATCCGTAGTGATCTCCAAACGGACCTTCAGGGTGCATTTCATTTGGAGCCACATCCCCCACCAAGGCAAATTCAACTTCAGCAGGAGCAGGAAGGCCATTAATCGGATCTTTAATTATGGGTAATTTTCCACCCATAATTAGGGAAGAAAAAAGAATTTCAGGTACATTCTCAGGTAGTGGAGAAATAGCAGAGAGAATTAATGCTGGTGGTCCACCTACAAAAATATTCACTGGCATCGGTTTATTTAATTCTCGATACGCTGCCAAGTGAAAACCGCCACCTTTGCCGATCTGCATGTGAAGGCCAGTTGAGTCGTCATCAAACCTTTGTATTCTATACATTCCGAGATTTGTTACATCCTTTGTTGGATGTTTAGTAAGTACTAGAGGTAGTGTAATAAACGGTCCGCCATCCTCTGCCCAAGTAGTCAGCAGCGGCATTCGGGAAAGTTTAGGGGGCGTATCAACACAGTCTAAGATTGGACCTGAGCTTTGTCTCTTGAGTCCAACTTTGACTAAACTACCAAGTAAGCTTCTGTGATCCCAAATGCGAGATAAGGATGGGGGGATAAGAGTTTCCGGAGCATTGGCTAAAGATCGAATAAGGTTTTCAGGTTTTGGGCCAAAGGCCAGATCAATCCGTTTCTTTGTTCCAAAAAGATTTGTTACTAAGGGAAAAGAAGCCCCTTTTATATTTGTAAAGAGGATGGCTGGTCCCCCAGCGGCAATAATTCGACGATGAATCTCTGCGGCTTCAAGTTTTGGGTCAACCGTAGTTGAGATCTCAACGATCTCCTTCTCTTTTCTGAGAAGGTGTATAAAATCACGGAGGTTTCTAACCATAAGAAGTTGAGTCTAGCCCGTCTTCTAGTAGATAGGCAAAATGGAGACGTCATTAAATAGAAGGAAGTTATATGGGACTCGAAGGCGGATTAGTTGAGTACGATGAGGTGGCAGATCGGATAGGTTTAATCCGACTTAATGACCCGGATAAATTAAATGCCATGAGTGAAGACATGGCGGTTGATTTTAAGAATCTTATTGGGAAACTTAAAGATAAGCACCAATATCTTCGTGCTTTAATTCTCACCGGTTCAGGCCGCGCATTCTCTGCCGGCGGTGATTTAAAGATGTTGGAATCTAAAACGAAGTTAGGCGGGGAAGAGAATCGCCTTAAGATGTTGGCATACTATAATTCCTTCCTCTGCATTCGTGATTTACAGTTACCTCTTATCGCCGCAATAAATGGTCCCGCCATTGGTGCCGGGCTCTGCTTAGCCAGCGCTTGTGACATTCGAATTGCTTCAGATAAAGCAAAATTAGGAATGACATTTGCTAAGCTTGGGCTCCATCCAGGAATGGGCGCTACATTTTTACTGCCAAACATTATGGGTGCCGCAAGAGCTTCGGAATTTATGTTGACGGCTAGGGTTATTGACGCTGCCGAAGCACTTCGCGTTGGTCTAGTTTCAAAAGTTGTTACTGAGCAAGAGTTAATGGCTGAAGCTAAAAAGATTGGTGATGAAGTAGTTTCTTGTGGACCAGA
>CAZYRE010000192.1:0-3492 GCA_964650155.1 uncultured Bdellovibrionales bacterium | reverse complement strand
TTCTTAAGTTCCACAGTTGAAATGACGTCGATGTCAACCTCATTAGCCCGGTATCTTTTGTTGCTTCCATCTTTCCCGAGATAGGATACGAACATCTTATCTGTACCGTTTGGGATAAAGACAAATTGTCTTCCGTAAGGATCAAGGGGAACCTCTGGCAAAAATTCAGGAACTAGCTCTTGGGCAGATTTTGGAAAGTTTCCAGATTTATTCCCATAAGCGATGACGGCAGACGTAAGTTTTTGCAAAGTTAGAATGGCTGCAGCTCTTTTCTCATGATCCTCAGGTGTGGATGCAGAACGGCTGCGGTTTGCAATTATAATCATCGCAACGAGTGCAATACTTACAAGTATGATCAGTCCAGTAAATACTGCTCTACGCGGCGAGGACTCGTCCATGACTCTCCAATGAATCAGTGTAACTTCCAGGGAACATCAGTTCACCACGCTTCTGATGCATGTAGTATTCAAAGGATGTCTTTATACAATTGAGCGCGTAAGGGATGCCATTTACGTGGCAAATTTCATCGCCGTAGTAAGTAGGAATAGGTAACTCTACAATCCGCATCTTCCGTTCGGCCATTGCTAGAATAATCTGAGTATCAAAATGCCAGGTGCTGGTGAAAGACATAAAAGGGATCTGCTTTAGGGCAGCCATCGAATAAAGCCTGTAGCCTGAATGATACTCACTAAGATTAAGCCCAGTTAATCTGTTCTGAGTAAAAGATAATATCCTATTACCAAAGTATTTGTACTTCGGCATGCCTCCACGTAGCGCCTCCCCTGGCTTTGACATCCGAGAACCAAAAACCATATCAGCTTTATCTGCTTTAAATGGCGCTAGAAGATCTGGAAGTCTTTCAGGAGCGTACTGACCATCACCGTGGACTAAGGCAACAACATCTAAGCCCCTCTCCATAGCGTACTTGTACCCTACTTTCTGATTTCCGCCGTACCCTTGATTCACCTTGTTACGCATGATGGTGAGTTTCTCGATGCCGTACTCATGCTTATATCCAAGAGCCGCGTAGTAAGTATTATCAGGACTGGCATCATCGATAACGAAAATCTCAGAAACTTCTTCGTAAGTTTCTTTTGGAATTCTGGAGATAGTTTTGATTAAGTGATCAACAGCGTTGTAAGCAATTATGAAGATTCCAATCCGTGGAGAGCTCATTCCTATTTCCCTTACCTGTTCTCGACTCCAACTAGAGTGCCAACAAGATCGTATCCTGCAACTTCTGTTATGCGTACTGTGCCCATTGTGCCAGGCTCTACGTTGCTTACACCATCACCAAATTCATTTATAATAATAGTTCCATCAATCTCTGGGGCCTGGAATCTTGCACGTCCAGAAAGGAGCAAATCAGTATCCTCGTGGGTGCCTTCTATAAGAGTTTCTAGGTTTTGGCCAACAAAAGACTGCAGTTTCTGTCCAACCACATCCTGCTGAGCCAGCATTAACCTGGCCCTACGGGCTTCTTTTATCTTCTGTGGGATCTGCCCAGCCATATCATGGGATGGAGTGCCGGGCTCAGGTGAATAAGTAAAGATTCCTAGGTTTGTGAAATGTCCAGCACGGATGAAGTCCTCTAAGTCATCAACATCCTGCTCTGTCTCACCAGGAAATCCTGTAATGAAAGTTGTTCGGATATGAACATTTGGAGCCACGGTCTTAATCTTCTCAACGATACTTCGTGGAGAGAATTTCCCTAAAGGTCGCTTCATCTCCTTTAAGACCGCTTCACTTGAGTGCTGAAGAGGAATATCAATATACTCAACAACTGACGGCAGCTCTGAAACTGCTTTTAGTAGCTCATCATCAGTGCCAACGGGATATGCGTAAAGTAGCCTAATCCAATCTACTGCTTTCTCTTTATCTAACGCATTTAATAGATCAACTAATCTTGGGCCCTTTCTATCAAGTCCGTAAGAAGTCAAATCTTGAGCAATAAGATTAATTTCGCGCACTCCCCTTTCACCTAGATCACGCACTTCGCGTACTACAGATTCTAATTCTCGGCTTCTCATCGCACCGCGAATTTTTGGGATTATGCAAAATGTACACGGACGATTACATCCTTCAGATACTTTTACATAAGCTGTATGGGTTTTGGTTGAAAGATACCTTGGCAGCGTATCATCGTATAAGAAATACGGCCGTGCAGCGCGCTCGATAAGACTATCAAACTCTCCTGAAGCGATGTCCCCTACTTTCGAGATATCATCAATTGAAACAAACCGGTCTACTTCAGGTAGAGTCTTTAATAACTCCTCCCGATATCGCTCCACTAAGCAGCCAGCTACTAAAATCTGCCGACATCTTCCTTTCTGCTTAAATTCAGAAACTTCTAAGATGGCATCAATACTTTCTTTAACGGAGCTTTCAAGGAAGCTGCAGGTATTAACTACGATAACGTCTGCAGAAGAAGCATCCGTTACAACTTCGAATCCACTCTTAACGAAGCTTCCAAGCATTACTTCAGAATCAACCCGATTCTTTGCGCATCCAAGGGTTACAACCGCAACTCTTCCCTTAAAAGTTTTCAGATTAGCAATGCTGCTTGGAATATTAAGTACAGCAGGACCTGACTTACAAGACGATGTCGCTTGAGGTGAATCACTAATGATTGATAGGGCTTTTCCCATAGGGCGAAGACTATAGCGTAATTCGAAAAACTAATAAAATGGGGCGGTTATGCAATCAGAACAGCGAAAACAATCCATAAAAAAGTACCCTATAGGGACTTTCGATCTAACAATTATTTTGTCTATACTTCTGCGAAACCGTTAGTATAAATCACCTAAAGTAATGCAGGAGTTTTATGTCTCTGGACCCGAAGAAAATTGCACTCTACTTATCCATCGCAACATTCTCCCTTGGTTGCGGAGGGTCCTCTAATGAAGAAATAGATCTAGGATCTGGTGGTGGCGATGACGATCCGATTACCGATCCAGCTCCTGCTCCAAGTCCAACTACAGAACCTACCCCTGTTGCAGGAAAAGTTTGGACAATTGCAGAGATTCTAGCTGAACCTAGAAGTGGTGGCGGTGGTGGAGAACCAAAATGCGGCGGAGAATTCGGATTCAAACGATGCCTCTGCCCTGAAGATGTTCCATCTACCGTAAGGTATCGCCCCGCCGTTGAAGAGTGTAATGGCAATGCTGCGGCAATCCTTGATGGAAAGTACGAAGATATTTTTAGTATCGTGGTTCGGGATTCTCAGAACCGTGATCGCTGGCCTGCTTCCGGCTTTAATGGCTGTAGCGCTTCCTTAGCCAATTCTGAATCTCCACCTAATAGCTGTAGCGCCTTCAAAGTTCAGGATAGGTTCGCCATTGGTGGCGGAGCTGCACAGATTCACTGTTTTGGAGCGTCTGGCTACGATCCGCTCTTTTCAGATGTAGTACGACTAACTGCAAAATTAGAGGACTCGCCAAATTCAAATGACGATCCTTTAGAGCGTTTCTGTCTTTATAGTCACGACGAACC
>CAZYRE010000191.1:0-3511 GCA_964650155.1 uncultured Bdellovibrionales bacterium | reverse complement strand
CCTCTCCTGGGTGCACTGGTTCTAATTTTTTCTTTGCCATAATTAAATTCCATTAATGATAGTCAACTATTTCGACTTCGTAAGCGTCAGTTCCTATCCATTTAAAACAGATTCTCCATTTATCATTAACTCTAATACTCCATTTACCTTGGAGATCGCCTTTCAACTTTTCAAGACGATTTGCCAAAGGAATTTTTAGATCCACAATAGATACCGAGCGATGTAGCATCTTCAACTTCCTTCTCGCAATTTTTAGAATGTCCGCAGGGAACGCAGAAGAAGCCTCTAACTCAAAAATCTTCTTTGTTTCCTTGCACCTAAATGAGCGAATCACAACTACAACTCCCAAATATTATACCATTGTACGTTAAACGACAATCGCTATATTTTAAATGTTTCCCTAACTATTTGACCGTCTCTACTATCTAATCGCAGTCTATGGGACAAAGTTTCTCACCATAAATCGAAAGCTGATCTAAATAGAAAATCAATGTAATTTAAAGAAAAGGTGGGGTAGGTCTGTGCTGACTCAACCTGATTCTAGAAGAACCCCCACAAAATTCCTCATTCAGAGTTTGAGCCAGTCGATCGAGGGGAGGATCACGGGCATTGCTGCTCGGATCTCCCCTCGAGCGAATCGGACCATCACGAACTCTCATCCACGGCGGTTCGGGGCCGTGGATGGTGTCACCGAAGTTCATCATGAGTCACTTGATCGTGGCCCAGATGTCGTAGTCGACATCGCCGATGCGATTCGGATCCGCGATCCGACGGTGCACGACGAGTCGATACGCATACTTGAACTGCTTCGGCCACGGAGCCCCCTTGGGCGCCTTCTCCTGGAACCGAGGCCGCGTGAACTCGTTGTCCGACATCAGGAAATCGGCCTTCTTGCTCTCGAAGGTCTTCATGTGCCAGCGGCTCACGAAGAAAGCCACGGACCCGTACTGGTCCGGACCGACCCAGAGCTTGAAATCCGTCCCGGCGAGGGGATGCCACGCCGGCGGATCGATCTGGGTCGCACCATCACACGGCGGATTCTGACCGTCGGCGCAGGTGTCACCCACCAGGTTCAGCTCGAGGCACTTCATGGCCAGTTCGCGGCCTTCGAAGTCCCACTGAGCCGTACCCGGCTTCGCCTCGCCATACCACTGGTGGTAGTTCGAGGTCATCGCGGGTGCCGCACCATTCGGCGCCGGGTTTGCAGCCGTGACCGGTCGATAGGTCACGTTGTTCACCGGCTGAGCGCTTTCCGGCGAGGAACACGTCGGCTCCTCCACGGGGCTGGGCCCCGAGGGGTAGACCAACTCCTTCTCCTTCTCGCCGGTCTGGGTCGGGCCCGGCTTCGGCGCGCTCGATGCGCAACCGAAGAGGGTCGGGATCACGGACAGGGCCACGAGGGTGGCCATCAAACGGAACTTGGGCGTGAGGCCCATGGGAATCTCCTTGGTTGGAGGTTGTCTCACAGGTTCACGCGTGCTCTCCTCAGGTAGAGGAAATACTTCACGCGCGCACCTGTCCTCTGGCTCTTAGTTTGAAGAACAAGAAGACAAGTGCGTGCGTAAAAGTGAATTTAAATTTCGTAGGAATTAAAAAAATATTTTTGGATAATGTGAATACACATCACCCATAAAACCAAAAATCAGCACAGACTACCCATATGGATATAATTCAAAGGACAGGAGGATCTGCATGAGCGAAATGTGCTGCACGCAAATCCCCAATATGCACAAGTGGTTATGAGAGGATTTTGGTTCTATGTGAGGCAGGAGATAGCTCCGCAATTATTTTCCGTATTGCGTCTAACTAGCTATTATTATTATATATTTTAACTACGCAAATTATAACAACTTAATGCCAGCTGAGCGAATCATATATGGGCATGGATATCGTAACCCCAGTGGGGAGTGTCTTCTTAGATTTTATTTACGTTTTAGTTGGGCTCTGTATCGGGAGCTTCCTTAACGTTTGTATCTACAGAATACCAGCATCACGTGAAGAATTTTACGGTGATTCTATTTATGGACAGGATAAAGATGCGCCAAGAATGGAGCTCTCTTTAGCTAAGCCAACTCATTCAATCTGCCCACACTGTAAGCACCGCCTCCTATGGCGACATAACATTCCAGCGTTCTCTTGGATATTTCTGCGCGGGCGATGTGCTTACTGTGAAAAGAAAATACCATTTAGGTATCCATTCGTTGAATTACTTACTGCGGTTTTCTGTCTTTATACTTTTAACATGTTCGGCCTAACCGCCACCTCATTTGTAATCTATGCTTTCGTTTGCTCACTAATTGTCATTGCTTTTATTGATTACGATTACTACATAATTCCGAATGTAATATCTTTGCCTGGCACTGGTATCGCGCTAGGAATCGCAGCGCTAAATCACTTTACCCATATATTTAGCTCACCAATTGTTCCAGGAATTACGACTGCGCTTTGGGGCGTACTAATTGGAGCTGGGTTTTTATGGTTAATTGCTGAGTTTTACCTTCGAGTAAGAAAAGTCGAAGGGCTCGGAATGGGGGATGTAAAGCTACTCGCCATGACAGGCGCACTACTTGGTCCAAGTGGGGCATTTTATACGATTTTTGTTGGATCATTATTGGGATCCGTATGTGGACTTGCCTTGATCCTTTTCACAGGACGAAAAGCATCCCAACATATTCCGTTCGGCCCGTACTTAGTGATCGCTACGTTGCTCTACGTATTTACCGGCAACATGCTTATTGAGTGGTGGGTTAGCTTAGTTGTGGGAGGAAATCCTGACGGACTATGAGCGCAAAGGGACATCTATCCATATTGCTGATTGAGCCAAAAGAGAAGCTTGGACGATCCCTTGTGGAGCTTTTCAAGAAGAGCGGACACCTCTGCGTTTGGGTGCAATCAGTGGTTGATGCTGAAGCAAGAAAGAATGAGCAGGAATTTGACCTAGTACTTGAAGATGTTTCTGACGGTAGAATCAAAGAGCCAGAAGAAGACTCGCCGTATAATTTCTCGAATATAATATCTAAAAGCAGGCCGATGCTTGAGATCTTTGAAACAGTTAAACGACTAGCTCAGTTTAAAACTACAATTCTTATCTCCGGGGAGTCAGGAACCGGAAAAGAGCTTTTAGCACGAGCAATTCATTTTAATTCTACACGTGCACACGCAAAATTTGTGGCAATTAACTGCGGCGCCATCCCCGAAAATCTTATTGAATCAGAGCTTTTTGGCCATAAAATCGGCTCCTTTACTGATGCTGTCAGAGATAGAACTGGCCTCTTTGAGGAAGCTAACGGAGGTACTGTATTCCTTGATGAAATAGGAGAATTGCCACTTCACTTACAGGTAAAACTTCTAAGAGTACTTCAAGAACAATCCATTAGAAGAATCGGCGAGGAACAGGATAGAAAAATTGATGTTCGAATATTAGCAGCTTCACACAGAAACTTAGAGCAAGGAGTTAGGGAAGGAACTTTTAGAGAGGACTTATTTTATCGATTAAATGTAGTTCATATTC
>CAZYRE010000190.1:0-3532 GCA_964650155.1 uncultured Bdellovibrionales bacterium | reverse complement strand
GTGCCCATTGTAGTTGTTAATAGCGGCCATTCATTATCATTTGTTAGAGATTCACTGGAAGGGCTTTGGAATGCGAATGTTGAGAAAGGCGGAAGCCAATTTCGCTCACGGGATATTTTTCCGCCAGTTGTTGGAATGGTTGCCAAAGGAGAGTATGGATTCAAAGGAAAGAAACTCGATCCAATGAAAGTTATTCCACCTCCACCTGTTGGCGTAGTTGGATATATCGACTCATTCGGAAACCTCAAAACAACTTACCGTGAAGGGGATACTGAAACCGTATCTCTACAACCTGGCCAGAAAATTAAAGTTGAAATTAATGGCGTAGTCAGGGTAGCAACTGTCGCCTCGGGCAGTTTTAATATAGACGAGGGCGATATTGCTTTTGCCCCAGGAAGCAGTGGCCATTCAAAGAGATTCTGGGAGATTTTTCAACGCGGTGGAAATGCTTGGGCTACTTATGCAAAACCAAGAGTAGGAAGTCAGATTAACCTCCAACCTCTCTAAACCAGAGGAGGGTTACTAGGGCTAATATAATCCTATAGATCCCGAAGCCAACCATAGAATATTTACTAACGAAAGCGATGAAGAGCTTCACTGCGACCAGCGCTGAGACAAAGGCCATTGAAAACCCTAACGCAAAAAATGGGACATCAGTAATGGTTAACTGACTTAGGTTTGATACCAAATCAAAACCAGTAGCAGCAAACATAATAGGCACCGCTACCAAGAATGAAAACTCAGCCGCTGTCTTCCTGTCCAATCCTACCAACATCCCTCCGATGATAGTACTGGCGGATCTTGAAAACCCTGGCCAAATAGCGATGGTTTGAAATAAGCCCACCTTGAAAGCTTGGGGGATTGAAATAGAATCAATTTGTAGGATCGAAGTCCTCAGGGGCAATCGCTCTACTATAATCATGATGATTCCACCAAGCAGTAATCCAATGGCCACTGTGGTAGGACCAAACAGATTCTCCTTAATAAATCCATGAAAGGTAGCGCCGAAACACAGAGCTGGTAAACATGCAGCGCCAAGCTTCATTATTCCAGAGCGCCCCGAAAAACCTGTTGTGCTACTCTTAAACAGGTCCATAAAACGCGGCCAGTAAATTAATAAGACTGCTAAAATAGCGCCGAGTTGAATAAACACCATAAAAGTAGCGGCCCTAGCCCCAGTAAAATTTAGCAACTTACCAACTAAAATCATATGCCCAGTGCTAGAGATCGGAAGAAACTCAGTAACTCCTTCGACGAGGCCAATAATTATAGCGATAAGATATTCAGACATACTTCAAATGAAGTTACGCTGTGACAAGCGCTACCTCAAGAGGGGATCTGCGAACGGCCACGAAGCATGGCGTCTTTAAGATCTGCTAACTTTGATACGTTAATATTGGCTTTATTAGAGTCCTGAGCAATTGCGGCTTCTTCTACCTCTTTTGCTACTTCAGCAAAGCTTGGGTACCCAAAAAGTTGTGCTGTGCCAGCAACTTCATTTGAAACGGTAGTTAACTCAGGCCAATTTTTATTTAAACATGCGGATTGAATCTTTGAAAGTACAGCATCAACGTTATCCAAAAATTCAAGAACCTGAGGAATAAGCTCAGGGCTTAAGGATACAAGATCAGAAACAATTACTCTTGTTTCAGGTTGGGATGGAGAAATTGCGACTACCTCTCCCTTCATTACAGCCGATCCCAGCTTCATGCGATCTAAAATGGCGATTAGATTGTCAGATAATCCACAAATTTCTTCTGTGTTCTTCTGCATGCAGGCTAACCTAAGCTTCTTGGCTAGGTCGCTACACTCCGGATAACCGTACATTCCTGAGACTCCAGAAACATCATGCGCAGTTTGTTTCAAGCCAGCCCAGTCCTTTGCCTTTGTGGCCGTCCTAATAGAGCTTCGATATTGATCTAAACTCTCCAAAAATTCACCAATAAGTGGCTGCAGTTCAGGTGATTCTAGATATAGAGGTGAAACTATGGGGCCAAGAGTAATAGCACTCTCTGGTGTGTTAGTAGTACCTTTTGAAGATTGACCTTCAAGAGCTATTTGAGCGGAGGGTTCCTTAGCGGCTAATTTAACTATGTGTTCAGAACTACCCTTTGCTCCAATGTGATCTTTTAGTAAGCCAAATAGTGCGTTCCAATTAAACGGTTTTGGCAAAACTCTATTACATCCAGCATCTATACATTTTTTAACTTCAACATCGAGAGCATTTGCGGTTAGAGCAATAATAGGCCTGGTAAATCCTTGCTCTCGAATTTTTTTAGTTGCGTCATACCCATTCATTATAGGCATCTGCATATCCATTAAGACAACATCAGGATTTTCATTTAAAACCTTACTAACTGCATCGCGACCGTTTTCAACAAATGAAAAGCTGGCACCTGACTTTTTAAGATAAAATTCTAGTAATCGACGGTTATCAGCATTATCTTCGGCGACAATGATACGCCCAGTAAGCTTTGTTATTTCAATTGCATCTTCATCAACATCTTTTTGCTTTACTTGTTCCGCTTCTGTTGGACTAATAAACTTAACATCTTTTAACGGGCCAGTTTTGATTGTGACTTTAAAAGAGCTGCCCATTCCTAGGATGCTATCAACAGAAACTGTTCCGCCTAGCAATTCTGCTAACTGAAGAGAGATAGTTAACCCAAGCCCTGTTCCGCCAAACTTTCTTGTTACATCTGTGTCCCCTTGTTCGAAGGCTTTAAAGAGTCGTTCCTTGGCTTCGGGAGACATGCCCATTCCCGTATCTACGATTTGGAATAGAATTGTTTCTTCAGCTGGACTACAGCCAACAACAACTTTTACACTTCCCTTTTGAGTAAATTTGATTGCGTTACCAACTAGATTAAGAATGATCTGCTTAACTCGCATAGAGTCAGTGATGATCTGACTAGGAATATCAGACTGATATTCAATAAAGAAAGCTATGCCTTTTTGTTCTGCCCGAATTCTCATTAAGGCTTTAACGTCCTGTAGAATTTCTAATGGAGAACATGGCCTTGGATCGATTGACAGCTTACCTGCTTCAATTTTAGATAAATCCAAAATATCATTTATTAATTCGAGTAAGTGGTCTCCATTTCTCATAATGGTGCGAATTGCATCATTATGGTCTGGGTCTCCTGGCTCCATATGTAAAAGCCTCTGAGCAAATCCAAGCATCGCAGTCAATGGGGTGCGTAATTCATGACTCATCTTGGCAAGAAACTCAGATTTAAAATCTCCACTCCGCTCTAACTCTTTTGTCTTTTGCTCAAGTAGCCCTCTAGTCTCATTTAATTCGAAATTTGAAACTGCCAATGATACAGCATGCTCCTGAATTTCGGCCATGGTTTGGGTTAACTTAGCCATGACGCCAACTTGAGCTAGCACCTCATCCTTATTAATCGGATACATTACGCAGCCAAGTGCGCCAACGCTGAAGGCTCCTGAGCGAACTTTCCCTCTACTCACTTCATCACACAATACTAAGCAGGGAATACTTTCCAGAGCCGGATCAGACTTTGACTTT
>CAZYRE010000189.1:0-3540 GCA_964650155.1 uncultured Bdellovibrionales bacterium | reverse complement strand
ATCGCCATAATGTTTGATGACTTAGAACTTCCAGAACTAGAGAAGAAATCCCTCAAAGAGATTCTCTCTAATGATGCCTGGAAACGGAAAGGTCATAGAAAAGCTGGTATCAGACCAAGGCTCGATAAAAAGAAATCAGCCAAGAATCGTATACGCCGAAAGATTGCTTCGGAGCGTTCTAGACAAGTTGATTTTGATGAAGAGGAGCAGCGGTTCCCTTTTCATGATGAGGATCTCTCATACCATCACATTGTGCAGGACGTTAAAGAAGAATCCAATGCGGTTATCTTCTGCATTATGGATACTTCCGGCTCAATGGGTACTGTTAAGAAATACTTGGCTCGAAGTTTTTATTTCCTTCTTTATCATTTCGTACGACAAAAATACGTCAATGTAGAAGTAGTATTTATTGCTCATCATACTGACGCAAAAGAAGTTACTGAAGATGAATTTTTTCATAAGGTAGAATCTGGTGGCACCTATATTTCTTCCGGCTATCAAAAGGCCCTTGAAATAATTGATTCCCGATACCATCCCTCCCTTTGGAACATCTACGCTTTTCATTGCTCAGATGGTGACAACTTCTATTCAGATAATGACAAGGCTCTACAGTGCGCTGAGGAGCTTTGCAAAGTATGTAACCTCTTTGGTTACGGAGAAATTAAACCTTCAGGGAGTGCCTACTACAGTGGCTCTATGATGGAGGTATTTGCAAAGCTTGCTAATCCAAATTTCCGCGCTATCTTAATTGAAAAGAAAGAAGACCTTTGGGATGGCTTTAAAAAATTCTTATCCGGGGACAAGAGTGGCATCCTCACCACTCCAAGTCAGCAACAAACCACAACCTCCGAGGGTGCGGGGGCGGCAACTCCGTAAACAATATGAGTTTCGATGTTGAAGATCTACAAAAATGGGACGACAAGATTAAGGTCTTTGTCGAAAAATACAAACTAAATTGCTACCCACAAGAGTTTGAGATCTGTGATCACAACGAGATGCTTGGCTACATGGCTTACTCCGGTATGCCATCTCGGTACGGGCACTGGTCTTGGGGAAAGAGTTTTGAAAAACAGAAAACACTTTATGATTACGGTGTTTCTGGTCTTCCTTACGAAATGGTTATTAATTCTAATCCCTGCTTAGCCTATTTAATGCGGGATAATTCCCTACTCCTTCAGGTTCTAACTATGGCCCACGTATATGGCCACAATGATTTCTTCGCCAATAATTTCACCTTCACTTCTGGCACAAAGGCTCAGTACACAATTGAGATGTTCCGCAATCACGCCGATAGAATCGCCTCTTATATGGACGATCCCTCAATTGGGGTGGAGCTTGTCGAAGATGTCGTTGATAATGCTCACGCGCTTTCATACAACTGCACGAGGAACCTAGGGATCACAAAGTTGTCCCAAGCTGAGCAGCGGCAACGTGCCTGGGAAAAGGCAAAGCCACAACGTGATCCAAACTGGGAGATTCATCCTAAAAAAGAATTCCACGCTCCTGAATTAAATAAAGTACCACTTGAACCAGAGGAAGACATTCTTGGTTTTATTGCTAGTTACAATCCTTACCTGCCAGACTGGAAACGGGATGTTCTAAGAATCGTTGAAGATGAGGCGAAGTATTTTATGCCTCAGATAGAAACAAAGATAATGAATGAGGGCTGGGCAAGTTACTGGCACTTTAAGATTTTAAATTCACTCGATCTGCCTCAAGGAATGCACCTTGAGTTCTTAGTTAAACATAATCAGGTGATTCGGCCTCACCCAGGCAGCCTAAATCCATACCATCTTGGGTTTATTATCTGGCATGACATTGAGCGACGTTGGAACTCAGGACAAACAGGTGTGGAGTGGTCCGAAACTAAAGATGAACCGCAACCATACGAGGATGAAAACGACTCTCCAGGTAGAAAAAAGATCTTTGAAGTTCGACAATCAGATAGGGATTCTTCATTCCTACGTCGGTTTCTAACTCCTGAAATCATGCGTGAATTAGATCTTTTTCAACATGAAAAGCGTGGTAAAGAACGCATCGTTACCAAAGTTGCCGATGATGAAAGTTGGCAGGAGATTAAAGAGAACTTAATTCGGGGTGTCGGAACCGCTTCTATCCCTATTATTAAAGTAGAAGACGCCGATTTTGGTAAAAACCGCACCCTTCATCTTAAGCACTATCATGATGGCCGGGATCTACAATTAGAATACGCCGAGCATACCCTTCGCCATGTCCAAAAACTCTGGGAACGTGAAGTAGTCCTTGAAACCGAAGTCAGCGGCCGCCGCTCCCTCCTCCGTCTCGCTGGCGATGCCCTAAAAATCGAGCGCATTGATAAGCGTCCTCCTAAGTCATAGTTCTTACTGACTCCAAATCTATATTTTGATCCTGACACCCTTTAGATGTTATCAAGTTCCTATTGCTCATTAGATCCAAAAATTCCAGGTAGATGTAATGTGCCCATCCTTGAGTAAGTTTCTTCTAAGAGACTTCTCCAAGGGTCGGTGACAAGACCAAACGGTTTTGGCCCTTTGCTCGCACTTCTCAGCTCCGATAGGAGCACGTCTATCATGACCAACAAGCAATTGTTCGCGGTCTTCTGCCTCCTCATCAGTGTCCTGCTGGCCGTCTCGGCCCTCATCCTGAAGGATGCTGGGGACACTTGGCGACTCTGTGCACTTGGCAGCTGTCTGTTCCTGATTGGGTTCCTCGTTATGATCCCATCGAAGAACGATGCAACCCTTCTCTGGCGTCGAGTTTTCCCGCTGGTGCCAGGTCTGATCCTCGGCGGTATCGGAACAGCAATGGGGTTCTCCTACTCGGTAGATTCCGGGTCAGTAGTTGTCCTCTCAAGTGGTTCTGAAACCATCAAGGTCGTCGATAAGCCAGGAGAGTACTTCAAACCGATCTGGTACGAAGCGAAGAGCTTCCCCACTCGGTGGGAATGGTCGGCGTCCGGCACTCATGAAATCAACAACTATCACGGTCTCGATCTCGAAGTGAAGCTCTTCGCCAGCATCGAAGTAATCGAAGGAGAACTCGATGATGCCATGAAAGCGCAGCCCTCTGGGAACTTCGACGATGTGATTCTGTTCGCCTTCGACCACGTTCTCAAATTCATGAAGAAGGAAGAAATCCTCCAACTGTACGGTTCGGGGAGTCGGACACTGCTCGACAAGGTGAACCAGAACCTTCTGGCCAATCACATCCGTGTGACCAGGTGTCGTGTATCGGGCTCTGCGTTCGAAAGCCACTTCATCGATGCACAGCAGCCTGAATAAGGCCCCCGAGACGTGATAAGGTTATAAACAAAGTAGCGGCCCCCCGCGACTTTCGGTTATCGATCTTGTCCCGTCCCGGACCTAATTAATCCCACCATAATTTAGGCACAGGCACGAATTACAAAATTCAACCATTAAGCAGCAAGCGGCTGCACTTCTTTAGTCAATCGATCGCCAAGTTTGTCTTTGACAACTTCAATGTCATACCAACTCTGTAGTTCAATCCAATATCTCTCAGATAATCCAAAATATCTCGATA
>CAZYRE010000188.1:0-3553 GCA_964650155.1 uncultured Bdellovibrionales bacterium | reverse complement strand
CTGGCGAGGACGGCTGATCTTTAGCTCTGGGTCGCGGGTAGCTTCCATCCAGTGAGCAATCCAACCTGGTAAACGTCCTAGGGCGAACATCACTGTGAAGGCATCAACTGGGATGCCCATGGCGCGGTACATGATGCCACTGTAAAAATCTACGTTTGGATAAAGCTTACGCTCTACAAAGTATGGATCTGTAAGGGCAGCTTCCTCAAGTTGCTTAGCTATATCAAGAAGAGGATCGTTTATCTTTAACTTCTTGAGAAGCTTATCACATGAGGTTTTAATAATTTTAGCGCGTGGATCAAAGTTTTTATAAACACGGTGACCAAATCCCATTAGACGGAAGGTGCTGTTTTTATCCTTAGCTAGAGCTACGTATTTCTTAACATCACCGCCATTCTTACGGATCTCTTCAAGCATCTCGATAACTTCTTGGTTAGCGCCACCATGTAGCGGTCCCCACAAAGCACAGATACCAGCAGATATGCATGCAAAAATGTTGGCCTTACTACTTCCGACAACACGCACAGTAGAAGCTGAACAGTTTTGCTCATGATCTGCATGAAGAATCATTAATAGATTCAATGCATCTGCAACATCAGAATCAATCTCATACTCCTCGGCAGGGAGAGCAAACATCATGTGCAGGAAGTTTTCACAGTATCCAAGCTTATTTGCTGGATAAATAAACGGCTGCCCGATTGATTTTTTGTAGGCATAAGCTGCAATTGTAGGCAATTTAGCCATCAATCTGATTGTATTTAGATAATCTTTATCAGCCTGTGTTCCTGGTTCATCCTGATAGAAGGTTGAAAGAGAGCAAACGACAGAGGAAAGTATCGCCATCGGATGAGCATCCTTAGGAAATCCATCAAAGAATCTCTTTAGATCTTCATGAAGCATCGTGTGGCGAGTAATCTCGTTAACAAACTTATCAAGCTCTGGCTTAGTTGGTAGCTCTCCCTTAAGAA
Organism: uncultured Bdellovibrionales bacterium; assembly: GCA_964650155.1. Taxonomy (GTDB): domain Bacteria; phylum Bdellovibrionota_C; class UBA2361; order UBA2361; family J135; genus JAWXBT01. The sequence goes on along the minus strand of CAZYRE010000188.1, from coordinate 2,585 downwards.
GAAGATACGAGGTCTCCAAGAAATTAGATTTCTCAGCCAACTCTTCAATTGGAATTCCGCGATAACGAAGAATTCCCTTCTCTCCGTCGATATAAGTAACAGAGCTCTGGCACGAGCCAGTATTCATAAATCCAGAATCAATTGTTATGTATCCAGTCTTTGCGCGGAGAGTTTTTATGTCGACCGCCTTTTCATCTTCAGTTCCAACGATGACTGGCAATTCACACTTTGATCCATCAGGTAATGTAAGAGTTGCTTTCTGTTCCATGTCGATTCCTTCCCTTGGAGATTCCCAACTATTTAGAGCAAGCCAATCACCGAAAAGTTCCATTTAATTCGGCAAAGTAGACTCCTAGAATGATCATTCTACAATGGCGGATATCACGAAAGAGCACAAATTTCTACGAAATAAATTATAACGGTGATTATCTTTTTGCTCCCCGTTAAGCCAGACGTATAAACCCTCTTAAACTTTGATTATTTTCTCAAACCGTATATAGTCCACTTCCTGTTTATATATTGGCATAGGAGTGACTATGTCTAGTTCCTCACAAGGACCAAAGGGAAAACCTGTTATGAAATTCTCCTCAGCAGCACCTACTTTATCAGCTGAACGCCCAGGACCCCGCGCAGCCAGACGAGCTATCCACCCACTTGGCTACCGTGTCGTTGTTAGAATCCTAAAAGATCACAACCAAACTGAAGGTGGTTTATATTTACCTGAAGGCGCTAAACAAAATATGCAGGAAAGCCTTCTGGTTGAAGTGACTGAAGTCGCTACAGCTTCTGATGAAGATACAGATCATGAAACAAATGTATCTGGCGTGCCTCTTGGAGCATTGGTTCTAATTCCGAAAGATGCCGGCACTAGAGTCCCTTGGGATGAAAATCTTCGTATCGTTGACACTGAAGATGTTCTTGCCGTTGTAACTGAAATCTCTGTTGTTTGATTTTAAGAAATACTCATGCCTGAATTACCAGAGGTAGAAACAGTTGTAAGAAGACTGAGAAAGCCTTTAGTTGGGCGGACTTTTACTGGAGTAGATGCGTATTGGGCAAATTCAGTACCAACCGGCATAAAAAATCTAAAAAGAGATCTGCCGAAAAGAAAAATAAAAAAGATTGAACGCCGGGGAAAATACTTAAAATTTATTTTATCAGATGGTTACTTCCTATTCCTTCATTTAAAGATGAGTGGAGATTTAGAAGTGGAATCAACAAAACAGAAATCGCACCCTCATGATCGAACAGTATTCAAATTAAATAATGCCACAGAGCTTCGTTTCCGAGACCCAAGAAAGTTTGGTCGGGTCTATCTTGTGAAGGATGAACTGGAGGTGGTTGGCAAGCTTGGTCCTGAACCGCTGGATCCAAGCTTTAGCGCAAAGGAATTTATTAATTTATTCAAGAATAAACGTGGTAGATTAAAGCCATTACTGCTTAATCAGGAATTCATCGTCGGTATCGGCAATATCTATGCTGATGAAAGCTGCTTTAAAGCAGGAATTAAGCCTACACGGAAAGCTGAAACATTGACAGAAAAGGAGCTTAAAAAGCTTTGGGCTTCAATAAGAAGTATTCTAAACAAGGCTATAAAGTTTAATGGCTCTACGTTTGATTTCGTTTACCGAGGTGGCAGTTTTCAAAACCATTTTGCTGTATATGACCGAAAAGATGAACCTTGTAAGCGGTGCAGGACTGCTATTAAACGCGTAGTTCTTGGTGGTCGATCAACTCACTTCTGTCCGCAGTGCCAAAGGTAGTTTCTACCTTGACGAATTCTATAAGCCCAGCAACCATGTGGGTATGAGTGCCTCTCTTTCAGCTGAAACCTCACTTGTAAAACTCTTTGAGAGCTATGTTAGGTATTATGCTGACGGCGATTCGCATACAGCTAGGGCAAAACGACTCGACATTGAACATTTTATAAAGTTTTTGCAACATTACGCCGGGCTATCTAAGCCAGAAAAATTATCAATCCAAGAATGGAATGCCTCAAGTACCCAAGCATTTGTTGAAGAGAAGCTCCGTGGAGGGGAATCTCCTGCCACTGTAGCAAGGCGCTTAGCCACACTAAAACATATTGGTCGCACACTTTCAGAGAAAATATCTGGGTTTGCCAATCCTGCACGTGAAGTTAAAACTCCAAAAATCCCTACTCAAAGGCCTAAGGGTCTTTCTGAAAAGGAGATCACTAAAGTAGCAGAGAAATGTGTCGAACGGATCGAGGAGCGGGATAGTTTTATCCGTCGACGGAACAGATTCCTTGTTTTCTTTCTTCTGGAAACAGGACTTAGAGCTGAAGAGGTAAGACTCCTTAGGATTAGTCAATTTGATGAAAAGCTTGAGTGGATTAAAAATGTACGTACTAAAGGCAAACGGTATCGGAATGTTTACATAACCACACATCTGCGACCTCAACTTAAACAATACATCGATTTGAGAGATAGAGAGCTTGCACGGTTCTTCCCAAAACTTTCCAAAACAGTCGATCGGACATTACCGTTATTTATTAGCACTTACCGTGCTAGCACAGAGAAACCAGATTCCTTTCTTATGGGAGCTAAAAGCATCTGGCGCGCGGT
>CAZYRE010000187.1:2029-3609 GCA_964650155.1 uncultured Bdellovibrionales bacterium | reverse complement strand
GTTGTGCCTGGTTCATGAGAATGTTCCTTAAAAGAGGGGTACGGCAACGTTTTATTGGGACGAAGTGTCCCACCCGTACGTTGCTGGTTCGAGAGGCTCAGTATAAAGCCTTACGAAACAGCAACGTATGGAGTTGTAATTCCCACAGATTCAAAGGAAAGATATGCACACAGTAAATTAATACCGTAATTCCTATAAGCGTGTGCGCCTCGGATTTGTTCCCCCAATCTCCGAAGTAAAATATCCAAGGAGCACGCACTCACCCTACTTCTACACAATAAAAATTTTCAGAGATGCAAGAACTACAGATGGTTATGGTACGCATGCCTGGTACCGTTTCTTCAAAAGTGCAGGTTGGTAAACAGTTGCAACATTAAGATATTATTACTATTTTGGATTATTATCCGCCTAGTTAACCTCTATAATCACAAGCGTTGAGTATATAACGGAAGATATATGGAAACAATCAGTTGGAAAGATTTTGAAAAGGTAGAGCTACGGGTTGGAACAATAGTGGCAGTTCATGATTTTCCGGAAGCAAAGAAACCAGCCTATAAATTAGAGGTGGATTACGGGGAGTTTGGAATTAAGAAATCAAGTGCTCAACTGACCAAACTTTATAAGAAAGAAGAATTGATCGGCCGCCAAGTTCTGGGAGTAATTAATTTCCCGCCAAAGCAGGTGGCAAATATGATGTCAGAAGCCCTGGTCACTGGAATTATCTGTGATGAGGGAGAGGTAGTTTTGGTATCGCCGGATCGAAAAGTTAAGAATGGATTGAAGCTGCTTTAATTTAATTTTCCAATAAATCCAATCCGCCAGCCCTGAACTTCCTTTTCGTAAATGTAGGTTGCGGCTAATCCAACCTCTTTAAATAAGTTATCAAGGATTGATTGACTTACTACCTCAGCACCGAATTCGTAGAAATTATTAAATCCAAATCCATCTCGGGCAGCACCATGGACATCAATGCGACCAATACTAGGACGGATAATTACCTCCTTATTGTCACTTCCTAGAAAAAATGAGGTTTCATATGTAAGGTGATTCTTCCATACCCAACTATCATCAGAGAAATCATTAATATTATCATTTGAAGTAGAGGCATTAACGTTATTCATCGCAACCTTAGATCCAAGAGTAAGGAAGTTACCGTTACTGGAGATAGGTTGAGTTAACTCAACTTCAAGTGATGGTATATAAGACCACGTTTTTACATCTGGAATTAAACTATCAACTGCGGAATCATCTAGGTCCGCAATGTCAAAATCATAATCGAGATCTGCGTATTCAGTTTTGAAGCGAGGAGTTATCTTTAATGATTCTCCAAAAAACATCATTCTCAAACCAATTCCAACTCCTATACTTAAGCCGGAAACTTTGGCTTCACCTTCTGTAATCTCATCTGGGAAAACCTCTTTGTATTCCAAGTATGCGGGTGAGATCTCAACCAAAGGGATGAATTGATTATTTGAAGAACCTACTTCAAATTCCCAAACATACTTAGAGAGATCAATGTCTGAATTAGAGACGCCAGGTTTATTATTTTTAAATTTATATGCACCAGTAGACAAAGTGTC
>CAZYRE010000187.1:0-1929 GCA_964650155.1 uncultured Bdellovibrionales bacterium | reverse complement strand
CAAGTTGGCCAAAAACTCTTTAAGTATTCCCTTAAAGATCAACATGAGAATGAAAAGGAATTAGGCAAGGACGCATCCCTAATCATGATTACTTTCGACATGGAACTATCTAAAGCAATTAACACCTGGCTTGATACTCAGGACCCTTCATATTTAGCTACGCATAAAGTCGATTACGTCTCTGATATTACAGAGATGCCAAGCTTCGTATTCTCTATGTTTGCTGGACCAAAGCTCAGGAAACATAAATTCCCAGTCCTTTTAGTTGATGATGAGAAGTTTGCTCCACTGATACCTAAAAAAGAAGATGCCGCTACTATTCTGAAGTTGAATAAGAATTCAGAAATCGAATCAATTTCATTCCTATCGAATGTAGAGGAAGTTAAAACTCAGATAGAAAATACTCTCTAATTTTCTATCCCTGTAGCCTTAAGAACTGGCCTCACATGCATAACCACCTTGCGGTATGGTCCCAAGAGCTTCGGTAGCTTTCAATTTTAATGAAGCAATCTTTGCAAGAGCAGCGTCTGTCTTGCCCTTAGATGCTTTAATTACCGCAGTGGCAGCTTTTGCAAGAGCTTGAATCTTTTTTCGAGCCGTTTTGATTGTACCTTTGTAGCTTGATTTAGTGCAGCCTGATTGCTCAACCTTACAGCTATATGTCAAAGTTGGCAGGTCAACCATGGCATCAAGTAGATCATCGTGGGCTTTACGCAACGCCGTAGACTTGGTTGTTAAGTTTGTTAAAGCATCACCTTCCAGTTTCTCTGCTGCAAGCTTAGCCCGCTTAAGCGCAGTAGTTACCATCGATCCAGCAATTTTACTCGACTTAATTAATTTAGGTCCAAAAGGTATGACCTTACATCCTTCAACTGTTAGTTCGCTCGGAGTAAAGACTATGGAAGGAAGAGTTTCATCGCTATTTATATCAAAACTAGATGGCGAAAATGTCCCAGCATCACTCTTTAATGTTACGGTATATCTCCCCGGAGCAAGACCTGGAATCGAGAAATTACCATTAGCATCAATTGTAGCAAACTGACTAGTTAACCCCTCACCGATCGAAGCAACATTTATATTTGAATCGTCGTCATCTACATTAACGCTTTTGTGACGTTTTATATAAATGAGGATGTAAAGAGTAATCGAATTTAACGAACTACCACTGTTGATCAATCCAATAATAATAATTGTATTTCCATTAACATCCTCTTCGGTTGTATAATTTGGAATAATATCGTACCCACGAATTGAAGCCAGCTCCGCATTGGCAGAACCATCCAGATTCATCGAACGAAGAGTTACACCGGTCGTTGGTTGACCAAGATATAGTAATTTATCCATTGAAGAATCGTATCCAATGCCTTCGACATTAACAGCTTGGCCCGAGGCCACTAATGTTTCTACACCGGTTCCATCTGTGTTAGCGCGCTTGATGGATCCATCACCATAATTAGTCCAATAAATCTTACCATCATGCAGTAACGGAAAAGATAAATAACCACCACCATCGAAATCAAAAACAACTGGAGTAACTCCAGAACCATCCAATGAGGCCTTACTAATAGCTCCAAGTTCAGCCCAGTAAATCAGGCCATTAGAAATATCAACTAACACACCATGTGGAGCAGAAACTCCTGTCACTAAATTTTCTACATTAGTGCCGTCTAGATTAGATCTTTTAATTAAGGCGTTATAATAATCAGTCCAAATTAATTTAAAGTTGACTAGGTCTACAGCCACATCTACAACGTTAGTACCCGCAGAACTTACAAGCGTCTGCTCCCCTGTACCGTTACGTTCAACAACTCGTATCGATTGGTCAGGTCCCACATAGTAAAGCTTCTGAGTGATCGGCTCGTAACACATACCATAGGACGCTTCTTCGACAAGTGTGGTCTCGTTTGTGCCATCATTATTGTAAAGCTT
>CAZYRE010000186.1:1829-3696 GCA_964650155.1 uncultured Bdellovibrionales bacterium | reverse complement strand
TCTGCCCAGACAAAATTTTAGGTAAGGCATTAATAATCTCTGGATTTCCTTCAGCACTTCGACTCAGTAAGTAACTTCCTGCAAAAGCAAAATCCAAGATCGGCTCTGTCAACAAAGCTCTTCCTGATTCTTCTGCCAGAATTCCTAACTCTGTAAAGCCAAGACCACTTCCTCCAGCTTGTTCAGTAGCAAAGGCGGATAGCAGCCCTAACTCTAAAAGTTCATGCCATAGTTTTGGATCGGAAGGTTCGATGCTCTCGATTCTAGATCGTAGATACGAGGAAGTTAACTTCTCTGAAAAAAATCTCCTTAGAGTGTCTGCTAATTCGATCTGCTCTGAATTAAATGGGATAGCCATAAGTTACATTAGACCGAGCATTGATTTAACTTCATCTGAAGGTTGCCAAGGCGGATTGAATGTTACCTTCACTTCAACCTCTTTGACCCCTTCTAGTTTCATGATCTTCTCTTTTACTTCACCTACAAGTTGTGGTCCTGCCGGACAAAGAGGGGTAGTAAATGTCATTTCTATGTCTATATTACCCTCTTCCCCAATCCCAATATTGTAAATAAGCCCTAAAAACCAGATATCGAGGAAGATCTCTGGATCTTCGACTGTTTTAAGGACCTCTATTACTTGATCTCGTGTTGGCATAAATTTTATAGTGCCGCACTATTTAACGTTCTGATACGGTATTTGAGAACAGTAAAAGAAAGTACTCCCAATGGCAAACGATTCTTACTATAGCGAACACCAAGTTTTTATTGATTCAGTCCGTAAGTTCTTATGGTCAACAATTGCGCCTAAGATAACCGACTGGGAACGCGCTGGAAATTTTCCTGATGAAGCCCTGCGCCTCTTGGGAGAACAAGGTTTCCTTGGCATCCTATTACCTGAAGAATACGGTGGCATAGATGGGGACTACAAGTTAGCTGGTGCTTGGTGTGAAACATTCGGAGAATTACCTTCCGTGGGATTCACTACCGGCGTTAACATGCACTCTCTGGTCATCTCTCATGCCTTAGCAAAATACGGTACTAAATCCGAAAAGGACAAATGGTTACCTGATGCTGTGCTTGGGAAGAAAATAGGCGCTTATGCTTTTACCGAACCAGGCGCAGGTAGCGACCTGGCTAGTCTGAAGACTAAAGCAGTCAAAGACGGAGACCACTGGGTAATCAATGGCTCTAAAACATTTATTACTAACGGCGCTCGTGCACATTTTGTATTAGTACTTGCGAGAACAGATCCCTCAGCTGGATATAAAGGATTCACAACCTTTCTTGTTGATACAAAACTACCAGGCTTTATTGTTCATAAGAAACTCGACAAAGTCGGCTGGCGCGCTTCTGATACAGCTGAATTAACCTTCGAAAACGTACGAGTTCCTGAAAGCTGTATCTTAGGGAAACTCGGGGAAGGCTGGACGCAAGCTTCCAATAATCTCAATTGGGAAAGGATGATGCTTACCCTCACTTCCTTAGCTGGAGCACGCGCTGTTTATCGTGATGCACTGAAATATGCGCATAATCGTATGGCTTTCGGTAAGAAGATCTTTGAGATACCAGCCATAAATTCAATGCTTATTGAAATGAAACGGAAGATTGATCGAGCTGAAGCAATGTCCCGTCATGCTTTAAATTTACTTTCCGCTCATCAACCTTGTCGCAAAGAAGTAAGTCTAGCTAAGCGACTAGTCTGTGATGACGCTGTTTGGATAGCAGATAGAGCTCTTCAAATTCATGGTGGCTACGGATACACCACTGAATTTTCTCCTGAACGTTGGTGGCGAGATTTGCGCCTCATGCCTATCGGTGGTGGCACCAGTGAGATAATGGCTAATATCGTGCTGAAAGACTTGGATGT
>CAZYRE010000186.1:0-1729 GCA_964650155.1 uncultured Bdellovibrionales bacterium | reverse complement strand
GTCATTCTTTCAATAGTATAATACTTAACTGCTTTCTTTTTTTTCTTCACAGTGAATTTATATTTGCCCAGGCTGTTAGTAGTCGTTGTTTGCAGAAGTGTAAGTTGAGAATTTGCCTTTCTGAGCTCTACTACCCTGCCCTCAAGTGGTCCATTAATCAGACTATTAACTTTTCCCTTTATAATAATTGAAGTGCCGTTAGTTGAAACCGAACCTTTGATAGTGAAATTTAGATTATCTGGATCTTCATCATCTAACGGATAATCAACGCTCCCAGGCGTCGGTAACGTAGAGCCGTGATCGCTGCTTAAACAACTACCATTATTTGTAATGTAATCTGTAATCTCATTCACACTGAATGTAGAGAAATGTGGACTTGAATTATCAGAGGTCCCTGGAGCCATTATGCTGGTTGAATCAGTAACGTCATGGGAAGCGTTAAGTCCATGTCCTATTTCATGAGCTACCGTTACGATGAAAGAATAAAAACCGTTAGAGTAGTCACTCCAACCACTTCTTTGTTGAGGAAAGGTACAAACTGTTCCAAGATAAGCTAACCCAACCGCATCAATGTACCCTCTGGCAGAAGTAAAAAGATGGAACAAATCAGTGTTTGGATTACCATTTAGGTCAACTGTGGATAAAAACGCTTCTAAAAGTTCAATAGAAGTGTCAAAAGTTGCAGCCAACGGATCGGTTCCAGATGTTGAATAAATTGTCTGGTTATCAAGCCGAAGAGTAATCCCAAGCTGGTTAGTATAAATATCTGATACATTCTCTAATGCTACTGCGATGATCGCGGAGGTATCACCTTTATACAAAGAATAAAAACGGGAATCTGCAACAACATTCAAGCTAAGATATACGTTACTCAAAAGAGCAAGTTTCTTTGGCTCTATGTTGTTTAAATATGAGGGTTTTGCCTGCACAGGGCATAGATTATGGACCTGACTGAAAAATCGTGGAGATTTTCTGCCTAATCTAAAAGTAGTTTTCCCGCTTGGATGCACCTTGTGCCAAATTTCATAGTCCCGTTGAACTTTAACGGTTCTTTTCTGCTTAATGGTAGTGAATGGAACAAATAAAACGTCTTCATTTTTTGCATTTCTAAACTTTGCCCCAATAATTTTAATCAGCTTTTGTCCATGTAGTTTTCGAATCTGAAAATTAAAATTAACAAACTGTATTAACTGTTCAGCCTGTAAAGGGGAGAATAATTTTGGATCTGGAGATAACTTGAATGACTTAGAAGCTCCAACCTTATATTTGACTCTAACTTTTCCAAGTTCCGGCTCGGCAATAATTATTGAACCTCGAGTCTTTTCTTGGCCTTTTTTATTTACCTTATTTAACTCTGCATGGAGCTTTGAAATTACTGAGCTGTTTAAAATTGGGTTAGCTAATGCGATTGAAGAGATATTTAATAGAAGTATTAAAAGGAGAAATTTCCAAGATAGATGTTTTGTCATACCAACAATGAAGTTATTTAGTTACCCTTCAAAGTAAATTTTTAGCAGCTGTGTATGGATCAAGAGTCCGTGCCCGGCATTTCTTAGCATAGTCTTCTAAATCAGCAGCGCGGTCAAAGTGGATCTTCTCTTCAATAATGTCGTGGGCGATATTTACTATCTGATCCTTAACCATAGCGAGCTTCCTCTCTTCGCCTTTCCCTGAAGAATCAAGCCATACTTTATGTGCCAAAGCTTTCTCGGTAAGTTCTTTAATCCCC
>CAZYRE010000185.1:0-3724 GCA_964650155.1 uncultured Bdellovibrionales bacterium | reverse complement strand
ACAGCAGCCACAGATATTGGCCCATTCAACTCAATGACTACCTTGGCCTCCTCTGCGATTGACCACTACATCGCCTGACAATCCTTGGAACAGAATTAGGACAGATTAACTGATAAATCAATTTCCTGAGTTACATCGAGTAATTACGCCGCACTTGTTAGATATGAATTTAATAAGTTGGGTAAAGAGCATACAAGGCACTTCGGTAGTTGATCGCCAAATGCTGTCAGCCTGCCACAAAAACACATGGGCCTGGCGCATCCTTCAATACACATAAATTCCTAAACCATAACTATATGATTAATTACTATCACTATTCAAAGATTGATTATGCCACCAGGCGTATGGTACTTGAATCGAGGTTTTGACTGAGCGTTCCGTTATAAAAATCTATTGGGGGATGGAGTAATATATGAATTTTATTACAAGTCGGATCTTGAGAGCTGCAACGTATATAGCAATTCCAGTTTTAATTCTTTTCTCTCTAAATCAGGATGCATGGTCAGAGAAAAAGAAACCAACACCAAGCTCAGAGATTACAGCTTATATCGGCTCTTCAGACGGGACATTACAAGTATTGTTAACGACAGCTACAGAAACAAAGATAAAAAAAGTTAAAGCTGGCTCTGTTAAAAAGATCGTTATCAAGAAAGGGACAAAGGTAAATTTCGTAGCAAAACCAAAGCCAGGATTCAAAGCTGGAATTATTGTTAATGGCGAATTGGTAAAATTTCAGCCAGGCCAAGCAACGGCAAATACTCTTGAAGCTAAAAAGCCCAAAGTTAAAGAACTTAAATATAAGCTGCCAGGTCTAATTGCCTTCGCGAACACAAAACCAGTTATCGAGGCCCGCTTCGTTGAGAATAACAAACCCTTTGCTCGTAATGCCGCCGTAGTTTTCTCTGGCCTAGGTTCGTCCATTAAAGTTACAAATCAAAACCCAGCGCCTTTAGTTGGAATTGCAAGCTCCGATATCGGCGTTAAGAATGTAGCTTGGCAGAACCAAACTACTGGTGCTCAGGGAACTGCATCCGGAACAACAAATTGGCTAGCTTCCGTACCATTTGCCTCTGGTGATAATAAGATTCGCGCTAGCATGACCGCCAAAGATAATTCTGTTTTTACTAATGATACTGTTATCACATTTTATCCTCAAATTGATTTTACTACCCCTTTAACAAGCTCTGAAGAGATCCTTTTTACCGGGGGCATTCAAAGTTTGAATTTTCAGATCGGATTAAGCTCCCCTCTTGGCGCAAATGTTTCGCTTATTGAGACCGACTCAAATGGTGTTGCTTTAGCGGCTCCGGCTACACCGATGCATGATGACGGAATTTTACCTGATGAAATCGATAGTGATGGGCTGTTTACTTCAAATGTTAGTGTAGATACGACCAATACTGGCTTTAAATATTTTAGAGCTAAAGTAGTTAAGCCTAGTGGAACATACTACTCTGAAACTGTTACAATTTGGATAACAACTCCATCAACAAATGCACAAGCTCAAGCCGCTATTGATTTAGCAAACCTTGTTAAAGACCGTTTTGCTCAACTAACAGGTAGTGGGAAAACACCAAATCAAGCAATGGCAATAATTTTAGCAGAGATAAGGCTATTGCCGATAGTAGGTGCCGCAGGCGGTGGCGATAGTTTTAACGGTCTTTGGTGGATAACTGAAGATGGAATATTGGGAGGGTTTAGCACTCAAAGCGGCCAACAGAAAGGTGGTGGCAATGGGGGTCAAGAAAGCAATAGAGAAGTCCGTCGCACTTTAGCAGAGCTGGCATCTGAAATGGCCGGTTCTACCGCTAATCCTGCGCTAGTCTCTTATTATTCTACTAAAGATCTCTATTATGTAAGTCAGATGAGCATTCTGCCAAGTGTGTTGGCTGTTCAAAATTCTGATCCAAATAGAGTCAGAACTAGCGACTCAATTATTCTCAGTCCGTATATTAATAATCCAGTGAACGGTCCTGATTTTGGCAGTGGGGATGATTTCTTTGGCCCATGGCAATTCCTGATCCAGAATGGATCTTTATGTTCACAAAAGGCTACAAAGTCTGTTGTTAATGACGGCAGTCTTGTTGTTAGTTTGGATGACTTTAAGAGTGTAGGAGATTACGGCTTAGTACATCTATCCACACATGGAGATAATCTTTACAACGGACTTTTAAGTTTGTGGGAAGATAAATGGGGAACTAACAATTTCTTGTATGGATATTTATCTCTTGTTGTTTTTGATTCAGGCTTAAAAGTCCCACAAAACACAGATGGAACATTTGACATCACCGGGCATGAGGCTGATCTCGCTGCAAAACGAATCGCCCTATTTCCGGACGGCACCATTTTCTTAACTCCGCAGTTCTTCCAACATTATTTAGGCCACATGCCTAATAGTGTAGTTATCTTTTCAGCATGCAGATCTAGCTATAACAGCTCCATGGCCGATGCATTTTTAGCAAAGGGTGCTGGCGCTGTTTTTGGATACACTGATTACGTATCTACTGGATATGCTAAAAATACGACGACTGAAATTTACACAAAGCTTATCTCTGAGGATAAGACTGTTAAGGAGGCCTTTGATAGTGCCGTAAGTAAGTTTGGTGCTAACGACGCCGATAATGATCCAGCAGCTCTAACCTTATTCGGCAACAATGATCTTAAGAGATATGGCGGTGAGATCTCTAATGCCGGGTTTGAAGATGGCGGATTGTCTCCATGGCACTCTATGGGAGATGGGCGTCTGATCGGTCAATTGGGTAATTTCTCCCCGGTAGAAGGAAGCCGCATGGGAATTGTTTCTACAGGTCTCGGTTTCACAACCGAATCGGGAAGTTTGACCCAAAACTTCTGTATGCCTGCAAACGCTCAGGATCTTAAATTCTCTTGGAACTACTCTTCCGAAGAGTTTGTTGAATACTGCAATAGTGTTTATCAGGATACCTTTACAGTTAGCCTATGTGAACTGGACCCGAATACAGAGGCACCACTTGGTTGTCAGACATTGTTCTTTAAGAACGTAGATTCACTTTGTGGAAGTGTCTCTCCGGTGGGCTTTTCCTTCGATCAAGGTGGTGTCTATTCAACAGGTTGGTTGAATCAGACGATTCCTGTTCCAGCATCTATGGTCGGCAAAACAGTCAAACTGACAGTTTCAGCCGGCGATGTTGGTGACAGTATTTATGACACGGCCGTTTTAGTTGACGGATTTGAAATTACAAAGACGGAATAAAAAGAGGGCTTTATAATGCTTACATGGGCTAGGGAATCAGCAGTATGCGTAAGCCTAGCCTGTGTAGCCTTTACAATGGTTAGCTGTCGCGGCGATGAGGAAAATGATATTCCGACACCGATCGCAGCCACTGAACAGCCGAATATTCAACCTAAGATTGAGAGTCCCAATATAGGTGGCGAAACTGAACCAAGCGGTATTTCAGAGGCATCATTGGATATAAAAGTTACCGGCATTGAGGAATCTAGGATTGATAAGGCTTGTCTCGCTAGTCTTGTTGTTGATTTTAAAAAGTTCGTAGATGACGAAAAATTAGAACCTTATAAGGTCAAGGTGTTTGCGGATCATCCTAAGGTTAAAGAGATCCTCAGTGAACCATGTCTAAGGCTAAGATATGCCGACACAGATTATGCTATAGCACTAAAATCCAATGGTAGGGATGTCATCGCAGTCACAGATTCTAGCTCCCATAAGCAGTATGCTTATTTAACT
>CAZYRE010000184.1:0-3741 GCA_964650155.1 uncultured Bdellovibrionales bacterium | reverse complement strand
TCTAAAACTTGGAAGAGTATAGTCAACGGAAGGGAAAAAATGAAACGGGGCAGTAATCACTGCCCCGTTTACCATTTATACTCTTTCGCCAATCAAATGAGTGATTTGGTTGAGAGAACTACTCAACATCTACAGGCAGGGTTAGGCCTAATGAGGAGTTCAACTTTTCACGCAGACGAGTCCTAACTCCTCTAGGAATGGAGACCCGTTGAAGAGTTTGGGCAAGGTTTATGACAAGCCTCATATCCTCCTCATTCTCTTTGCATCTCTCGCAGCAATTTAAGTGGCCAGTAACTCTGGCATGCGTCGTGGGCAGAAGCTCACCATCTAGATAATCGGAAATTAATATATCAACGTCAGCACATTGAATGGCTGGCTTTTCAAGGATTGCTAATTCTTTCGCTCTTTCTTCGCTCATTGGGCTCTCTTGGTCACAGTCATTTGCTCTATCGACTTCAGTGAACCTTTATACAACCCACAACAGAACACTCTATTACCCGGCAAAACAGTGGGCTACCCACCCATCCGTATGCTCCATCTGTTTGATTCAGTTGAGCTCAATAAGGTGCAGAAATGTTACAATTTTTTTACAAATTTATTACAAGTGGTAACTAACTAAAATTACTATGCTATTAGGCCATGCCCTTTGTGTTCCCCATAGAATCCGCAGCCTGTTTTACACATCTTTCTAATAGCTGCCCCCTCTCGCTCCGTAAAAAAAGCTCTCCCTGTCCAAAATCATCTTTTTTATCACGACCACTGTTTGTCAGCAGCCCTTTATCAAACATATTAAAAGTCGCATTTGCTAAATCTTCACAACCAAACAAACCACAACTATCAAAGACATCAGGTGCTAATGGCCCAAACTTTTGTTCTCCATATTCTTTGGCCGATTCAACAAATTGCTGACCTGTGACGTGGCGCACATCCTTAGTTCCTGCACGGCGTTGTAATTTGGCAACTGCAAAATCTAAAACTTCAAAAAGCATGCCATATGCTTGTTGATTATAACGATGATCCTTTTGATAGATTTCTATAATCTTGCGATCGATCGCCCATTGAGTGCTCATAGTCCCAGATATTCATCTTAAAGATTAATAACTGTATTTTAAATCCATTCAGGACACTATGCAACTCAACTTTTGCAAATCTGGATGAGGGTTCGACATAAGCTGACCTAATCTGCCCTAGGATAGCTTCCTCAATTAGGTTAATAAATTTATCGTGCAGTACGACTGATATTTCTAAGGATAGCTAGGGCATACAGAAATAAAAATAGGGCCAATAAGCATTCCTTAGTTTCGCCAAGTCCAAAGGTAATAGAATCTGGGGCATCTATATTAAAAGCTTTTGCGATTTTGGCCGGAAGTGCAATCAAGGTTACCATTACTGCTAAAGGCAGAAGCTCAAAGGATGGGATTATCCAAGCCCAAAAGGTACCTCGAGTAATTTGTAGTTTATTAAAACGAATTAGTAGCGGCAGTAGAATGCCTCCTACACCAACTCCAATAGAGAGAACAGCACGAGGGAACTGATCAAAGAGCCCACCAATATTATGAAGATTTGTTTCGGCTTGATCGTTAATTTCCTGCCATGTTTCAGGAGTACCCCAGTGAAAATATGTTTGCCCCCAACTGATCTCTTCTCCCATAAAGTAAAAACAACCTAGCGTGAAGAGGGCTAGCCATGGCCATAAAAACTTTACGCTTGGGAAAGGTTTATAACGTAGGCAAAGAACGCCACTTAAAACCGCAAAAAGAAGTAAAAGAGCGGTTAGATTTTCAACCACTCCGTACTCTGAATAAACTAGATGTTTAAGAAGCTCCTCACCGCCCAAACCACCAAGAATTGGCAAAACAATAATAATTATTGGAACGATTAATGTTAGGGCTGGGGAGATAATTGATGGGCTAGGCTTCACATCCATTGCGGCATCCTAGACCTAGAAAATTGCGGCGACAAGACCATACGACTCGGACTTTCAGAAGATTCTGGCTCTAGTTATAGTCAGGGAATGTCCAAGATTACATTTCAACTCCGCGATCACCTCCCTTCAATTTTAGGGATCTGCTTACTTTTATTCGTTCCGGCATTGCCTGGCATTAACGGCATGGCCATCCACTATGGCGACGAAGCATTCTACATGGAGTGGTCAGAGAAAGTTTCCTTCCCGGATAATTTTGCCATTAGAACCTTCAAAGATAATTTACATTTTCACAAACCGCCTGCTTTCAATTGGGCAGTAGCAATTTGTTACGAACTTTTTGGAGTAAGTTTATTTTCAGCTAGACTTCCTTCGATACTTGCTGGGTGCGGAGTGGCTATTCTGACCTATCTATTAGGTTTTTATTGCACAGGATCAAAAAAGACGGCGCTTTACTCTGGATTGGCCATTGTCTCTTCATATCTTTTTTATACTCATTCCCGTATGGCCCTTACTGATGTTGCCATGACCCTCGGTATCACGGCTGGAGCATTTGGATTTTTGGTAGGAACCGATCGTTGGGAAAACGGAAAGAGCCCACACTTTTCATTCCTCTTAGGATCAATCGGTATAGGCTTATCAGGTCTAGTAAAAGGTCATGTGGGCACTGTACTGGGAATTCTTCCTGTCGCCTGCTTCTTTCTCTTTCGCAGAATAAGAGGGGGCAAAATCCCTTTTAAGGCTTTACTGATGCCAACTGCTTGGCTACCTGCGGTAATAATGTGCGGGTGGTGGTACGCATATTTACTGACCAATTCAACATTAGCTGTGACCGTAGCTCCAGCACATACCCCGGTGGAGCAAACGATCCGTGAAGCCTTCTTAGAATACTTTCGCGAAAAGGAAACTCAGGGGCGCACATCAGGTGGCCTTCATAGAATAATTGTTAATATATTTGCCTACACTCTTGGATACGCCAGAGCATTTGCTCCATGGTCACTTATTGCATTTGCTGGAGCTTGGTGGTGGAATCGACCGATTAAAGAATTTTTATCTAAAAAGTCTAATGCTGTTATCATGCTCTACTGCATGGTAGTACCACTTACTTTGTTTTTCTGTTTTGTGATTTTACAACAAGTTCGCCTTCGTTATCTCCTTCCGACAACACCTGCTATTGCAGTACTAGCTGGGATCGCCTTGACGAGGATTGACGAGCTTAACAAGTGGCGAAGCCGGTGGCTTAAGCCATTACCTTTGGCAATAATTCTACTCACTAGTTTTAATTTATTTCTAGTTGGTGGCAAAAATTTATTCTTCAAGGAACCTGCAGAAGCTGTAAGCGAAAGGCTACGTCCTCTTTTAAAGTCAGATGATGTAGTTTGGTTATTTGATAACGACTGGGACCTCTCTGTTTATACTCGCTCTATGCTTGGACACCCAGTGAACTTTGCAAGGGCAAATCAAGCCGCAGAAACCATCTCTATGTCATTAACTAATCCTCTCATCCGTACTATTTTTCTTATATCTGACCAGGAATTACAGAAGCTTCCTGCAGAGGTCAGAGCAAAATTAGTTATCTTGGCCGAAGATACCCGCATACAGATACCAGGCCATGGTAGAGATTTTAGGAAAGCATGGGATGACAAAGCACTCCCTAGAGAGACATATCTAGCCGTCTCAACTAGAGGTTAGATCGACATATCAAACCAAATTTCTTCTAAAACCGTATGACTTTACTTAATCATACTGCTATAAGTCTTGGGTGGCGCCACCGTTTAGGCACCCAGGCTATGCAGTAAGAGGCCTAAATTATTTTC
>CAZYRE010000183.1:0-3766 GCA_964650155.1 uncultured Bdellovibrionales bacterium | reverse complement strand
GACCTCAGGTTTAGGAAACCTGCGCTCTATCCAGCTGAGCTACGAGGGCATGGGGAGAAGAGTCGTTCAGAACTTAAATGAAGTCAAGATTTAGTGAGGTTATGCAATACCAAGCAAATTCTTCATCCGACCTAGGATTGTTGGGGGCTCTTGAGGAATAAGTGTTGGGTCGAGCTCTCTAATAACATGGGAAACATGGGAACGAAGATGACCAGAGGTCATATGATATATATTCAATAGGAAGTTCTCGACCTGCTGGCGATACATGATCTGCTTATCCCACGCTAGTACACACCGATCCGCAATTAATTGAATCAATGCTGGCCGAAGAGATGGTGGGAATTCTTTATTCGAAACTAAAAGTTCGAATTCAGTCACGACAGAAAATCTATGATGAGCTGTGCCTAAGCGAACTACTGCATCTAACAAAGCGGCTAAGGAAGAGAGGTCGGTAGTTTTCAAACATACTGATATCAGCAACGGTAACGCTCGATAATCATGCCCCTGAATAATAATATGAAGTGCGGCATCTCTAACTCCGATTGAAATCTCAATAAGAGAGGAAAGCAGATCTGTTGAGCTAGACAAAAGTGCTGCTCTAGCAAATATTTTTGCATCTTTTAGGGTTATAGAATGGCCACTGAGCTTTCTTGGATTTAAAGCATCATACAAAGAGAGATCCCGACATTTAAACCCATGACTAAAAACACGAACCAGTTGATTAATTTCGTTTTCGGAAGCGCCATCAAGATAGATTAGTTCAGTCAGCAGCTTAAAAGCTGATGCCCATAGATCTTTCCGTCTCTGGAGATGTGAGGGCTCGTGCTGATTAGAACTAGTTTCAGGATTTGTAAGTTGCTGACAGATCTCTTCTGTTGTGATCGACTGACCAAGATTAAGTTCGTTTGCTACAGAACTTTTCTGCATAACCGGGTAAAACCAAGAGCTTAAGCCTCACCCGCAAAAGAAGAGCAAATTACCCGGAACGAAATCTGAACGATCCCCTGAACTTATGACGACCCTTAATAGTTATAAGGGAAAACAATTTATCGGTATCTTTAAATTTTATAGAATAAATATTCTATTTTCCCTGTTTTTGCCAAAATAAAAGAGGATCCACCGCTATAGGCGCTTTAGATCCCCTTTTAATTCTCGTCTCAAAGTGAAGATGCGGGCCTGTAACTCGACCGGTTCGACCAACAAAACCGATAAGATGCCCCTGCTCTACCCACTGACCTTTCTTTACGACATTTCGATCGTTATGAGCATATATAGTGGTCAAACCTCTGGCTTCTATTGCTATCAAATTACCATACCCACTAAAACCTGAACCACTATACGCAACTCTCCCAGAATGAGCCGCAAATATTGGGGTGCCTTTTGGCGCAGCCAAATCGATCCCGTCATGCCAACGCAAAACACGCCTACCAAATTTTGACCAGAGTTTAGCCCCACGCACAGGCCACATAAGCCTACCCTTGAATTGAGCGGCCTCGCCCAAATAAGGATCTCTCTCTGTCAATCTTCCAGCACCGATCCCAATAATAGTTCCCGATCTAATGTCCTCTGGAGATTTTGAATCGGACCAGAATGAACACCCTGTAAAAAAAATAGGGAAAAATGATAACGCCAATAATATTGGAAGGTAATGCTTTATATATTTCAGTTTACAACTACACATCATGAATCTCTATCCATGTTACGATACAGAATTATCAGCAGTAATAACTTATCTTGGGTTGAGCCAATTTATTCCAGGATGTAATGTATCCAAAAAGGGGTTTTCGTGCACGTAGGCTCGTTTCATGATTTAGCAGTAATATTAGTAGCGGCTCTAGCCGTTACCTTACTATTTCACCGCTTTAAGATTCCTGAAATCATCGGGTTTCTCCTTACAGGAACAATAATTGGCCCTCATGGATTAGGGTGGGTCAAAGGCGGGGAAGAGATAAATCTTATAGCTGAAGTCGGCGTAATCTTCCTCCTTTTCACGATTGGATTAGAATTCTCACTCAGAGAATTCTTCAGAATTAGAAGACTTGTATTACTAGGTGGCGGACTACAGGTTGGCCTAACCATACTTTGCGCCTTTCTTGTTTCAAGCACCTTCGGGTTTTCCATCCAGGAAGGGATCTTTTACGGCTTCCTCCTTTCGATGAGTAGTACAGTTATAGTTTTATCTGCGCTTGAATCTAGAAATCTTACCTCCAGCCCTGTTGGCGGACTAGCACTTGCTATTCTTCTTTTCCAAGACATTGCCGTAGTTCCAATGGCCCTCTTAATTCCTATGCTTGATGCCGAAAAGCATAACTTAATGGCCGACCTCATGGATCTACTCCTAAGTTTCGGGATGCTCGGAGTCGTAGTTTATCTTCTACATAAATTCGCACTCCGTCAGGTAATGACTCTGATTGCCCAAGCTCGTAGTCAAGAAATTTTTACTATCGGCGTTTTTGCAGTCTGCATGGGCTGCGCGTATCTTACAGGCATTGCTGGAATGTCCATGCCACTAGGCGCATTCATCGCTGGACTTATCCTCTCCGAATCAGACTACGGGTTTCAGGCTTCAAACACAGTTCACTCATTCAGAAATTTATTTTCATCATTTTTCTTCGTTTCGATCGGAATGATGTTCGATCCGAATGCGGCTCTTAGTAATCCAGCTACTGTACTTGGATTAGCTTGCAGCATCTTCGTCATTAAATGGATCACTGGAACTGCCGCTGTAAGGCTCCTCGGATTCCCTGTAAGACTTGCTGTAACCCTATCTCTTCTTCTTGGCCAAGTCGGTGAATTCTCATTTATCCTGGCACAGCTCGGAGTAACACAGGGAATATTCTCCTCCGAGGCTTATCAATTATTTTTAGCTGCCTCCATAATAACAATGATTGCAAGCCCTGGATTTATTGCTGCTGCTCCCGCTCTTGCTTACAGGCTCACTCGTAGATTTGCCAGCGAACAAGGCCTTGAGAAATGCGACTTCATTAAAGCAGAAACAAAAACTGACCTTTCAGATCATATCGTAGTAGTTGGATTTGGATTAAACGGTCGAAACATAACTTACGCTGCCAAGAGTCATAAAATTCCGTACATAATTATAGAAATGAATCCACAAACAGTTGCTAGAGAAAAGGCACGTGGTGAACCAATTATATTTGGTGATGCTTCTTTTCCACACGTCCTTGAAAAGGCCGGTATAGCCAAAGCACGAATCGCTTGTGTTGTAATAGCAGACCCATTTTCAACTCGTAAAATTGTTGATTCAATAAAACGATTGAATCCTGCGCTACATACAATCGTTCGCTCAAGGGATGTGGGCGAGGTGGAGAAACTTGTCAATCTCGGTGCGAATGAGGTCGTTCCAGAAGAATTCGAAACCTCTCTTGAGATATTCTCTAGAGTCTTAAGAAACTACCTTGTGCCTGAGTCAACGATTGAAGATATGACTGAGGACCTGCGTCACCAGCAGTACCGCAGACTCACAAATCAGGAAACAGCGCTCAATCATACGCACGAAGCCATCTCCCCTCCTCAACTCTCAATCGAAACTCTCCTTGTCGGCGATGGATTTCCTGGAGTTGGAAAAACTCTGCAAGAATTAGATATTCGCAATAAACACGGCATCACTGTGGTGGCAATACAAAGAGCTGGTGCAATTACAGAGAACCCTTCTCCACGAGAAAAGCTCGAAGCTAGAGACTATGTATTCGTGGTAGGCAAACGTCGAAGCGTCCTAAGATTCGGACGAGAGTTAAACCCGGTTTAA
>CAZYRE010000182.1:0-3839 GCA_964650155.1 uncultured Bdellovibrionales bacterium | reverse complement strand
TCACACACCTCTTTTACCGCAGCTTCAAGAGTAGGAATAGCGACTGGTTCAAGACGCTCAAGTACAATAATGCAGTCAGTTGTTTGAGGAATAATTTTTGTTCTATCAGCTTCGCGCCAATTCCATCTTCTACAGATGGCTCCGTTGTCATCACGATATATAACTTCACCAGGAGGAGGGGACTCAGGCTTTTCGTCACCAAGGAGTAGAATTGCTGGTTCACTTGGTCCTGCAAAAGTGAGTTGAATATCCCCATTTATTTGAGCTAAATCTTCCGCGCCCGCGGGCAGCATATATCTAAGAGAGATAAAATTATAAAGATCGACTAATGGATTTACTCGACGAATGTCACGGCCATTCAGTACGGATCTATAAAGGCTTTCAACGGAAGATCTTGCCTCACTTGGCGTCACCCCAAACTTTTTATAGGTGTCGCGCCAAGTTAATATTTCAGGGCGAGAGCTTAGGTCGTCCTTGTTTATGGTGGCACGGATTCTAGACTCCTCAGCCCGTAGGAGTGCCGGAATTGTGTGGTCGTCAACTCGATTGTTTATCCCTTTGGCGACAACTATGCCGAGTGTGGTTGAAGGAAAAAGATTAAAGATCTCTTCTGATACCGATATTTTCACGGAGTGATTCTACTATGCGCCTTTTCGATTGCAATACGGTTCGCAATCTTTCCGGCTAAGCATGTCGTGGCATTCATCTATTAATGATGAAACATCTTGATAGTTGCCGCCTAAGTTCCCAATAAGGCTAGATGCTTCGGCGAGTAGCCAGCGGGCTTTTGTAATTTTGGGCGCAGGTTCATTCGATTTGGAATTACTGGATTCATTTTTGTTGTTAACAACGAGAGTGAGTTTTGATGACACAGACTACGCCTTCGCAAAAAACAGTAGAGTTACTTTAACTTGTTTAAAGTAAAAAAATCAAGAGACTAATGAGGAAGAATAAATAAATTTTTTTCAAAATCAGTGTACGGATTCAGAGAATTTTATCCGACTACACGCTGACGGAACGGAATAATTTTAGCCACAGGCTTTTCTGGAACATCGAGGACCTGCTGCGCTGTCAGTTCCATTGGATTTAAATCTGAACGTGCTTTTTTAATTGTGCCCTTTAGTTCGGCATATGCAGCTTGCAAGGCTTGCAAGCGGGCACGAAGGCTAACGAGTTCTCTGCTCAGAAGAGAAGACTGTACGAAATCGCCAGCTTCAACGATGGCTAGTAAGCGAGCCTTCTTAGAATTGATCTCAGCTTCAGTAGTCTGTGATTGAGAAAGGAGATTGTTTAGTAGGTTGAGAACATCGGTAGAAAGTTTCTTTGACGAGGGGTCATCCAGAATGGTTGAGAGCTGGACTGTTAGATCATTGTTTACAGTTTGCCATTCAGTAGCCTGAGCCTCGGCGAATTCAGATCCTCTTCTTGTTCTAGTAACTCCGCTGTATAGGCGGTTAGCCTTCCGACTTTTGCTTAGGAGCTCAACCAATCTTGAACGAAACGTCTGTTCTTCCATGAGTTCTTACAGAATTAAAACTTACGATGTGCCAAACCCGCAAACGATGCGTGTCGGGACCGCAGAAGGTAAACCATTTTGGTGACCCAATTCAACTTAATTTTAGCGTTACGTTAATCGGCAATAATAGCGTTTTGAAATCTGTCGATGGGAATAATTTGCCTGGGCAGGAAAGGGCGAGGACCGCTTTATTAATAGATGGGATGGCATGGTGCTTGCTTTATAGTCAATTGACAGTGACCCTTTCTGAAGCAGGGGGTTCGCTGGGCGCGAGGTAACGGAATACGAAGACCTCCTTGAACCACACACTATCAGCCCATGTCTTTGTGTTTCGCGCTCTCTAAATGCCCAGATGTAATCGCTCTACCAATGAGGGGCGCTTATTGCGAGGTAAAGACAGATCTGTCGGATAAGCCGGTCGCCCTGACCGGCTTATTTTTTTCCCCCACCCAAGTTTCACATGGTCTCAGAGACCTTGTGGTAATAGTATGAGGCGTATGAGGGTGAAGATACTGGTTAAATTGGGCAGGGAGCGAGGGATGACGATGCTCACCTTTGCCATACTAGCTCCGATTTTTTTTGCACTCACATTTCTAGCGATCTCTCTTTTTTATCATTTTAGGATCGTTTCAGTTGTAAACCATGCTGCCGAGGTTGGCGCTGCCATGGCGACAAGCACAGAGATATATCAAGGCCTAAGCAATAAGAGTGGTGGAGATTGGCAGCAATATCTGCATATTAAGAATAGTAACACAAGCTCATCAGTGACCTCGAACTATTTTATCTGGGATAAGTGTCTTGGAAAATCTGGAGAAGAGGCAACTACTTGTATGAAGGGATCTGGTGGTCTTTGGGACCTCCTGCAAGGAACTGTTCCTTCAACGAGCACATCGCCTTATTCCCCGAACTCAATTACAACCCCAATACTTAAAATTTGGAACGGCTATTCCCCCAGCGATGGCGGAGGTAATCTGCCCCTTAATTTGACTGAACAATTACCGTGGAAGCTTTACGACTCTGCTTTAACCTCAAATAATTACGAATACAATAAAGTTCAGTATCTCCCACGTGTTTGCATAAAAGCTGGTTGTGTTGAAAGTTTTAATGAATCAGAAACTTCACTTGGAATTACATTGGCAGGCTCAGGAGTATGTACACGACCTCAGTCGCTGTGTTGGAGTATCGATGAGCGTTTGGATTTTGACGGCGATGGAAAAGAAGACATCGTGCTTTTTCGCCCAACCGGTAAGCTGGATTTGCAGGAAAGTGGAGGTGGGGATTTTTCTGAGATTGATTGGATAGTCTACCACTCAGGAGCTGGATATACTGGTCCTGTGACTGGTCATGGTTATTTCAACCTTGGCACTGAGGGACCATCTTCATCTGGAGGAGGTGTTGGATCCGGGACTTTTGTAAATATTAGTAGAGCTGATGACATACCGATACCAGCTGACTATGACCGTGATGGACTCGCTGATTATGCTGTTTTCCAACCTTCTAGTGGCAAGATTAAAATTGCATTCAGCTCTAGAGAATATAGTATAATTTGGGATTATTTCCTGGGCTCAGAGTTTACCGACGCCACGGGATATGCCGGATTTGTTGCAATTCCAGGATCGTATGGTAATCCTCTTCTAACTCCTTCTTCTCCCGTGCGGTATGAAGATCGAAGAATTGGAGTCGCGATTTTTAGAACAGCCGCAGTAAATATCTCACCAACCGATCGTTATGAAGTTCGTGTTATCATCCCACCTGATGTGGCCACAATGTTCGCCGGACCTCCAACTACTTCGTCGGTCGACCATGTCACTCCTTATGCAATCCCTGTCACTGTCCCAAATCCAATCATTAAGCCCCGTCCAGGCATGTCCGCAGTTCCAGCCTTTGCAGATTACGATAAAGATGGAGAAACTGAGATAGGTTGGGTTTCTTGGAGTGCAGGAAATCCAACTCGGCATATCGGCGGTCAGTTATACGGGACTAATAGTTTTGAAATAAATGACGGGCCAGCTAATGATCTACGGATGAATCCGTTCGACATCGCAGTTTCGCCAGATAACAGATACACACAATTATTTTATTATCTTGATGCTGTACAAGGAACAATTTGGAAACTCACGAATCCAACCGCTGGAGAGGCACCATTCTTGGGCGCTACTGGCGACGAAAACGTAGTGAGGGTTGTAAACACCATTGCTTCAGCGCTCTCTTTTCCGGGGGCGGACTTTCCAATTCACAACGTAATGAATATTCCGGCTGGCGCAGCCATGACTCTACCCTCAGGTGATGCCGGAAATTATAAGCTCAATTCACCTCGGCGAAT
>CAZYRE010000181.1:0-3886 GCA_964650155.1 uncultured Bdellovibrionales bacterium | reverse complement strand
AAGCATCGGAGCTAACCACAAGACATATGCCTGCATTTCTCTGGGCAATAAGTAAGGTGCGAGGCATAAAATCAGAGTGGCACAGATTACAAGCCCCACACGTATTCTCGTAAATGCAAATCTATATTGCCAAGAGCTAATAAGCGACTGAATCTCAAAACATAAGGGGAATAAAGCGATAACGTAATCGTAGTTTCTGACGTAGGGTGCCCCTAGAAGTAAAAGACAGCAGGTAGCTGAAAGTAATGCTCCAAAGGAGTGATATTGCCATCTTCCTTTGACGATTGCTGTAATGCCTAAGGCAAAAATAAAAATACTTAAAAGAGACCTAGCGCCCCATACAGAATTATTGGGAATGAAAGTTCCAATTAGTACAGGGATGCTTGAGCAAGTATCGCAAGTTTTATTTAAAGACAGGGAGTTTAGTCGTTGTAAAGAGGAAGGATACTGAGCGAGTGCGAAAGGATCCGATATGAGAGTTAAAATAATTAATAACGACATAAATAAGGCGAATCTTTTGAGAGCAGAGATAAGAAAGCCTCTCTCATGAATTGTTAGCCATATCGAGGAAGCCAGTATTACAAATCCTCCAAGATGAGGTGGCACTTGACCCGTTTTAGTTGACACCTAGACCTAACAATTGGCAGGGTGTGGAATGGCAAGAAGATTAGAATATCGGCGGTATACCGCCGAGTTTAAGGCGACAGCAGTGATGCTATGCCGTGTACCTGGTGTGCAGTCAAAAGATGTCGCCGAAGCGTTAGACATTCACCCACTGATGTTGTCTCGTTGGCGCAAGGAATACCGGGAAGGAAGAATCAAAGCCAAGTGTCAAGATATAAAGATTGAAGGCAGACAAGTAGCTGAGCTTAAGCGACTGAGAAAGATCAAAATGGCTCATAAGATTCTTAAGGAAGAGCATTCTCTTTTAAAAAAAGCCATCCAGTTTTCTTTAGAAACAAAAAAGCGATCTTTGCGTTTATAGATAGACATCGCTTAGAGCACGATCTGTCAAAGATGTGCCGTATCTATCGTGTGACCCGCAGTGGATATTATGCCTGGCGTCGGCGTTCCGAAAGCCAACGAGTAAAAAAAGATAAGGGTCTACTAAAAAAGATCGATCGTATTTTTAAGCGGAGCAAAGGTACGTATGGAAGTCCCCGAATCCTGGGTGCGCTTCGCAAAGAAGGGGTCTTTGTAGGCAGGAAACGGGTAGCACGATTAATGCGTGAGAATTGCCTAAAAGCACGGTGCGTTACGATCTACAGAAGAATGCCTGGCACTAAGAAATTTTTTACCAGCATTCCCAATCGGCAAAGAAAAGAAGCAGTGGAATTACCAAATCAAGTCTGGGTTGGTGATGTTACTTATCTACGCATTAGCAAAAAGGTTAAGTTCTTAGCTGTCGTCATGGATAAGTGTTCGCGCCGAGTGCTTGGCTGGGCAATGGGTGATAACCGGGATGTAAGGCTAACTTTGAAAGCACTCAACAGTGCCGTTAAAAATCGGCAGAAGTCCACAGCTCAATTTTTTCATACAGACAGGGGTACTGAATACGGGGCAAATGCTTTTCGCTCTCGCTTGGCTGAACTCGGAATCGTGCAAAGTATGAATCGTCCCAGAAGAATGAATGACAATGCTCACATGGAGTCTTTCTTTCATTCTTTTAAAAGCGACATCTTCCACGGAAATAATTTTGTTACTGATGTTGAACTAAAAGAAGCCTTTAAGAAGTATGTTGCCTTCTATAATCATAAGAGACTTCATTCTTCTTTGGGTTTTAGGACTCCTGTTCAATTCGAATTGGATTTATGCTAATTTTTTACCTGTCAACTTAAACGGGGCAACTTCCGGTTTTAGTGACAAAAGAAAAAACGCAGTGGAAAATATCCAAGGCTTTTTTTGTTCGACGGCCAAAGTGAGCAGAGCGATGCCTAATAAAATAGGAGTAGTTTGTTGACCAACTACTATGTGGCCGATAAAGGGAGCGCTTGATACGCAGAGGATCAATAATAAAGTCTGCTGCCAAAATGGCTTAGATCGACTGAATACTAGGATACTTCCTGCCAACATCCCAACATTTACCAAAGCCCATATCTTGGAGCTAAGTTCTAATGGGAAGGATGCCAGTGGAAGGAGAGTTAAATATAGCCACGGAGGGTAAGCTGGGGGATTAAGTGGAATCGGCACGTTTCGTCCTAAGTGCGCACCACACGTTATTCCGTGGGATACTTGGTCGTAAAATGGATTTCCAGCGGCGATGGCTACAATATCACAGTAAAGTTGGTGAAAATCTGTGCCCGGGGCGATAGGTAATGGCAGGAGTAGGAATATTGCAATGAAGCCCGCTAATGCCAAAATAAGTGGCGAAGTTTTATAGATGGCTCCTATCATTTTGCCCATAAATAATGCGAAAATATTCCCAGTACTGTTAATAGCCTCTGTATGAAGGTTCGTCTAACACAAATTGTTGATTATTGGGTTGGTATTCCCATCTGTCTTCTTTTGTCTCTACTCAACTTCATTCTACGCCCCTTTAGGCAGATTGAAGGATCCCCGAGTCATATTTTATTCATTGAGCTTAGTGAGATGGGGAGCGCTCTACTAGCTGCTTCAGCAGTAAAAAGAGCAAAAGAGCAGTTTCCAGGGGCAAAACTGTCCTTCCTAATTTTTGAAAAGAACAGAGAAAGCGTAGATGTTTTAAATCTATTTCCGCCAGAAAATGTTTTAACAATCTCGGAGAAGAGTTTATTTCATTTTGTCATCGATGCCTTTAAGTTCCTTTTCCTAACTCGGAGAGAGAAGATCGATGCGATAGTAGCTCTCGAACTTTTTTCTCGAGCAACGATGATTTTAAGTTTTTGCTCTGGAGCCAAACGAAGAGTTGGTTTTTGTAATTACACAGCTGAAGGTCTTTATCGTGGAAATCTGCTGACCCATCCCGTGAGTTACAATTCTCATGCCCACATGAGTTACAATTTTATCGCACTTATTGAAGCTCTTGGATCTGAACAAACAGACACGCCTATATTAAAAAAACGAGTGTCTGATCGTGAGCTTTTCATTCCAAAGTTTTCTCCTAAAGAAATCGAAAGTGCTCAAATTTGGAGGAAACTCTCTGCTAAATCAAAGATATTAAATAAGGATTCTAAACTCGTAATTCTTAATCCAGATCCAGGGGAGGCACTGCCATTAAGAGGATGGCAGATTGATTCTTACGTAGCCTTTGGCAAAGAGATTCTCGCAGAGGATTTGAATGCATTCATTATCCTTATGGGGCTAGAGCGTTCAAAGCTTCTAACTCAATCCATTGCTAAAGAGATCTCTTCTGACCGTGTGATTGATTTTTCCGGAGAGACTAATTCTTTAAGAGAAGTTTTGACGCTTTTCTCACTTGGTCATCTGTTGATCACTCATGATAGTGGCCCTGGGCATTTTGCCTCAATGACTAATATTAAGTGCATAGTGCTTTTTGGCCCTGAAACCCCTGTGCTTTACGGGCCTTTAGGAAAGAATACCTCTGTAATCTCTGCCAACCTTGCTTGTAGTCCGTGTGTCTCTGCTTTTAATCACCGGCATACGGCATGTAAGAATAACATTTGCATGAAGGGTATTTCTTCCAAAACAGTTATGGACGTAGCTAAACAGCTTCTTTTATTTGCTTGTTACATCGGATTATCCACTTTGAGTGATAATGTATTTGCAGAGGACACAGGAGCATTCTTCGATAAGAACTATGCTGGAAGTATAGTAGAGAAACGAGAAGGGGAGTCTCACCCTGCTTTTGGTGAATCAAAAGGTCGATCTAAAAATTCTAGAAGAATTAAGGAATACAACGCTTACCTTGAAGAGCTTAAAGAAAACTCAGAGTCAGAAAAGCCTTTAA
>CAZYRE010000180.1:0-3894 GCA_964650155.1 uncultured Bdellovibrionales bacterium | reverse complement strand
TCCCAGAACTGATTCGTTTTCTTTACCTTCTTTAAATTTATTGCAACTTAACTCTTCAAGCTGAATATTTTCTTTTTGGTTCTTAATCTCATTCTTCTTTTCTAACGTGATCTCTTGTAATCGCTCCTTTACCTTAACGAGTTTTATCAGTGATTCTGAAAGCTTCGATTTCTCTCCTTCCAATTTAGCGACTTCACTGTCCTTCTCTTTTACTGATTTCGTTAGATTTTTAATTTTTCGAATCCCTTTCTTAACTGTGATTAACTTATTAACGGTATCTTTATTCTCATTTCTTTCAACGAGTAATTCTTTAACTTTTGCGATCTTTGCTCTGTCAACCTCTGCAGATTTCTTGACATCATTAATTGCCTTTTCAAAAGTTCTTACCTTGAAAGTTTCTCTCCTTTCATCTTCTCTTAGTATTTGAGCTCTCAGCTCTATTCTTGTAATTTCGCTTGATTCCATTAATGTCCTTGTTCAAGCTTACGAAGAGTGGAAGAGGCGCTCTCCCCAACTTTTGATACTAGCTCTACACCTAAGCCAAATTGGCTAGCCTTAATCTGATAAAGAAGAAGCTCTCTTGGTGAGTATGCTTTTCCGCTAACGATCCCCTCAGTGAACGCTTTAAGTTCTTTCTGTACGGATTGCATATCACCTAGATTTTCTGAAACCCTAGACATAACCCCCGAAAAGGACTCCTTTGAAACACCACTTTGTGAAGTTATCTCCTTATTCCCGGCACTTAGTGCTGAAAGTTCTGTTATAGATTGTAATTTCATACGGTCATCTCCAGGGAGTTCTTCCTCCCCAAATAGTAATCGCATTACTTTTAAAAAAGTTGCTTCCTTGACCAAGTGCCTCAAAATCGACATCTTATGGCAATGGCAACAGATAATTGGCTCATCATTGGTGGTAAATCTGACTCAGAGTTAGCCCGTAATTTATCGAATACGGTTTCTTCTAATATCTCTTCGGGTAAATATTCTGAGAGGGATATTTCATATCTTTCTTCATTGAATAGGCCGGTACTGAACGAAAGATTAATGGTTACAGCAGACCGGTTAGAAAAGCTTAGAGCGATGTGCCAATCCTGGGATATTGATTTTCGCCCTGCGCAGATCTCTTCTCATCGCCCAATAATTGGACCAATCATCGTTGCGGCTAAAAGAGCTATTCAACCTGTATTGAAAGCGCTCCTGAAAGACACGATTACACAACAGAGAAACTTTAACGCTTCCGTGATTACTGCGGTAACCGACCTATCAAACGAGGTAGAAAAGCTTAAGGTTTCTAAGTAATAAATTCCTGATTAATTTGACCTATTGTCGGGTAAGTCTACCCCTCGTACAATCAGCTGTTATGTCATTACGTTCAAAACTGGCCATTGCTGCTATTACTATAGCTTTTATCGGGTGCTCACTTTCTGAGCCTGAACCTAATTTTCCAGGCCTCAGTAATCGTGGACTTGTCCCACTAAGTAGCGCCAATGCATACGTTGGCTCAAATCTCTTCCTGGCATCAGAGATGGAGAAGAGCCCGGCCCTACTTCACTTCATACAATCAAGAGGTGGTCCTCAGGCATTGCGTGTAATCGAACGTAAAATGAGGTCACCAGAATTAGTCCTCTACTATCCACGGGAAGACTCGATGTACATAGCAGAGCTAAATGCAAGTAGATCTGCCTACAACTGGGTGGTTCGTGGTCCTATTCGTATACCTCGACACGAAGCAAGATCCCTCACCCCAGAAAATTTAGAGTTAACAGGTGAACCTTTATTTGTAGTTTTTAATCAATTCGTTCGGTACGATTCTAGACCACCCATTGGATTCACAAGACCGATAGCTGTGGTCAAAACTCCTACGCCGAAGCTTGCAGAGAAACCTCTACCAACAAAACCAAAAGTAAAGCCTAAAGCTGCCGTTGTCGCCACTAAGCCTAAAGCATCAACATCTACCTCTGGACCAACTATTTCACGCGCACCAGTAGAGCAACCAACCCCTTATAAGCCTCTAAATTTCGACCAGATGGCGATTTTAATGTCAAAGGGTTTTGCTGAGCGGGACAAGAACGGCGACGTTATGCACACGGTTAAAGCAGAAACGGAAACTTTAGAAGCTATTGCAACCTGGTACTCCGCTGATAAATCAAAAGCTGGAGAGATAGCGACTGCCTCAGGTCTCGATCCTGCTGCCCCTCTAAAAGTTGGCGCTCGGGTGCGCATTCCACTTTCTATTGTTAAGAACGGCAAACGAATGGTGCCATAATGAAAACGGTTGCGGGAATAATTTTATCTACAATTACCACTCTTTCTTCTGCTTTTGCGGACCAGGCATATACCGTTGCTCAGGATGGTGCCATCGAGAAGTTCGCCGCTTTTGCTCAAGGAATCGAAAACGGAAATTTAGCAGAAACAAAGATAACCCTTTCTGGACAGGAGCTATATTATCTAAATGGAATTTATCTTTACTGTACCCTTAAGAATGGTGCCTGTCCTTTAGTCCTTGATGCTATTCTAGAGACAGATATTTTCAATTCCCAACTTGAGGGTAAAGCTGCATGTCCACAGATGTTACTATTCTGGAAGGAATGGATTGATAACGGACTTGAACAGCGCGTTGATTACGGACTTGGAACTGGATTTGTTACTAAATATTTCGAGTTTAGATCTACCGTTCGTCCCCGATATCTAAAGTGCAGCGGTTCAGTTAGTAACGCTTTAACCGCCGGTGTTCCATTAAAAGATTTCGTTTCGAAACGGTACGCAACGGGGTCCGAGCCACGCAAAACAATCTTAAAGACAGTGGCCTATCTAAAAGCGCTTAAGGAACAGGTACCGGATGCATTCATTGCTACTGGTGCGTATAAGCAGCAGGAAAAGTCAGAAACTAAGGAATAAGAATAACTGGTGCCCAGGGGGGGGTTCGAACCCCCACAGGATTGCTCCCGCTAGCACCTCAAGCTAGTGTGTCTACCGTTCCACCACCTGGGCAATGCTAGATACTTATTTAGGAAGAACTACTTTTTCCCTTCCCCTGTGGTGACTGCATCAGCTTTAGCAGGTGCAGCTACAGGAGCCTCAACTGGTGCTGAAGCCTCTGTCTTAGAGGTATCTTCACCTGGATGAACCTGGCTAGACATCACTGAGTTCTCTAAAACATCCCCAGCCTTCGTCCCGCCAACAGAGGCTGGATAAAGTTTGACTAGGAACAAAGAGGACACAATAAAAGCTATTGCAGTGCCCGTGGTAGCCTTAGTTAGAACTGTGCTAGCACCAGATGCACCAAAAAGGGTGTTACTTCCCCCGCCAAGAGCTGCGCCGGCATCGGCTCCTTTACCTTGTTGTAATAAGACAACAACGACTAAGAAGACACAGAGGGCGAGATGTATAGCGAGAAGTAGTTGAAACACAATTAGTCCTTACGAAACCTGGCGAATTTACAAGCTTAATTAACTACTGTCAATTGTGGCTTCTGTACAGAGACTTCATCAACTCTAGCCATGACTTTACGGGCTAAATCCCTAAATTGAACCTGGATAGGGTTTCCATCCATTAAAGAGACTGGCTGAGCAGTATCCCCGCCTTGACGAATAGCTGGATCAAGAGGAATTGAGCAAAGTAGAGGAACTCCGAACTTTTTAGATAAATCTTCTCCTCCACCGGAGCCAAAAATATCGTACCTCTTTCCATCAGGGGTAATAAATCCAGCCATGTTCTCAACTATTCCTAAAACTGGAACATTAACCTTACCAAGCATGTTTATAGCTTTCCTAACGTCTGCCAAAGCAACCTCCTGAGGAGTCGTAACAACAACTGCGCCGGCGAGTGGATAATTTTGGGTAAGTGAAATCTGGGCATCCCCTGTGCCTGGTGGCATGTCGATTATATAATAATC
>CAZYRE010000179.1:0-3963 GCA_964650155.1 uncultured Bdellovibrionales bacterium | reverse complement strand
TTAAGCCACAGCCCCAGGATTTCCGCTATCTAGCTTCTTTTTTAACTTTTCCATGAGCCCCGAAAATTTTTCCTTCCGGATTATTCCAGCAAATTCGTTGCGGTAGTTTGCAACAAGACCGATGTTTTCTATGACAACATCGTAGACTTTCCAGGAGCCGGATTGATCAAGGAATTTATAATCGATCGGAAAGGAGTCTCCTTTGTGGTTGATGGTAGTTTTTACTTCTGCTTTAGGAGGAGTAATCTCTTCTTTCACAAAAGAAACTACTTGAGTTGTTACCGTGTCAATTCGTGAGAGGTAAGTTCTAGCTAAAAGTTCGGAGAATACTGTAACAAATTCTTGTTGCTCTTCAGGGGTAATCGTACTCCAGTTAGCCCCAAGAGATCTCTTGGCCATCTCATTGAAATCAAAATAAGGCTCAATAATTGTGCGCAACTCTTTACGGCGAGATTGGAGATTTTGCTCGCCCGAGAGCTTTTTGTTTACTTCTATTACCTGCTCAATAGTTGATTTAATAAGAGACATTGGGGATTGAGCCTGGGCACTTTCGACAGGAGATGGCGCAGCGGGAGACTCAGGCGCGAGCCAAAGGAAACTAGACACTAGAGCAAAGCTAAGACCTGCCATTAATCCGAATGATCTTTTCATAACCTATTCCTTCTCCTCTTCATCCTTGGAGCCAAACTGATGGACGAATTTTCCAATTAAATCTTCAATGTCAACCACAGACTCTGTTTCTGTAACGGTGCCGCCTGGTGGAATGGTCAGATCAGAAGCACCACGTGAGATCTTAACAAACCGATCCCCAATTATCCCTTTGGTCCTAATGGAGACAATGTCGTCATCTTTGATCTTAACGTCGTTTTTAACTTCCATTATTACTAAGGCGGCCGGATCCTTTAGTTCAATTCTTTTTACTTCACCTACTGGAACTCCAGCGATCTCAACCGAGGCACCAATCTCTAGCCCAGAAATGTTGTCAAACTCAGCAGCAATCTCGTAAGTATCTTGTGGTCCAATTTTGAGACCAGCTAATCCGACAGAGAGGTACCCTGCGGCAATAACGCCAACAATCGCAAAAACTCCTACCCAAAATTCCACAGTAAATGTGCGGGTCGGCATTGGTAGAGTTGCACCATTCCCCTTACTTGCAACTGCCGCGGCTGTTTTATTGGATTGAGATTGGTCCATCTAGTTTCCCTTGTATAAACTGCTGAACTGCAGGGTCAGCAGAGTGTATAAAATCATCTGGTGTTCCCTCAAGGTGTATCCGACCTTTTAGGAGCATTATCATTCGATCTGTAACCTGAAAGACCTCCGGGAGTTCGTGACTGATAACCACGCCGGTGAAGCCCCATTCTTTGTGGCAGTATTTTATAAGATCGTACACCTCTTGGCCAACAAGAGGGTCAAGCCCGGTATTTGGCTCATCAATTAACAATACCTCTGGTTCCATTACTAAGGCCCTGGCCATACCGACTCTTTTTCTCATCCCTAGGGAGATCTCTTGAGGAAGCTTTTGATAGTACTCCCCAAGACTAAGAGAGTTGAGCATGAAACTCACTTTCTCATGTATCTCAGTCCTTGAGAGGTTGGTGCGTTCTCTTAGAGGAAAAGCGATGTTGTCATAAACAGAGAGAGAGTCAAAAAGTGCAGCAGATTGAAACAGGACGCCAAGATTTGATCTGATCTCATTTCTTTCTGCTTCATCCCTAGCCCTGGTAATGCTTCGGCCATCAATAAGAACTTCCCCGGCTTCTGGGTGCATGATTCCTAAAATTAATTTTAATAGTACGGATTTACCCACACCACTTGGTCCAACAATGGTGGTAATTTTACCAGGTTCCAAATCTAGTGAGATTCCACTAAGCACCACTTGCTTGCCGAACTGTTTATGTACGTTCTGAATGGAAATCATGATTTTTAGAAAAAGATCCTAGTAAGTATGCTGGTCAAAAAGTAGTCAACAACAAGCACTGAAACTGAGGCCGTAACAACAGCTTGAGTCGTTGCTTTGTTAACGCCAACCGCACCGAAGCCGCAGGTGTATCCCTTGTAGCAAGTAACCCATCCGAAAATGAAACCAAAGACCAGGGATTTAATAATTCCGGAATTTACATCGACCATATCAATATTTGATATGATTTGGCCCATAAATGAGCCCGGTGCGAGCCCTAATATTTTTGTACCAACTAAATAACCGCCCCAAATACCAACGCTTGTGAAAACACACATGAGAATCGGCATAGCTATTACGCCAGCAATTAGTCGTGGCACCATCAAATATCTAATGGGATCTACGGCCATTGAGCGAAGTGCGTCCACTTGTTCTGTAATTCTCATGATTCCAATTTCAGCAGTGATAGCTGATCCAGCCCGACCAATTACCATCAAAGCTGTAAGTACAGGGGCCAGCTCTCTTATTAAGCTGAGTGCCACCATCGGACCGGTCCAAGCGGTCGCACCAAATTTTGAAAGAGTGTATTCTCCTTGAACTGCCAGTACCGCTCCGGTAAAACCGCCGATTAGAATAATTACAAGTAGGGAATTAAATCCGATCTCTAGAAGTTGACGAAGAATTAACCTTAATCGAAAGGGAGGACGAAAAATACCAAGAATAGTTTCGCCGATGAAAACCCACGCTGCGCCCCAACCCGATAATGAATCTATTACTCCGCGGCCGAGTCCGCTGATTCCACTTGCGACTGACATTGAATTCCGTCCTTAAAATTGAGACCAACTATATAGTACTCATTTGAGCTCTTTCGAGTCGAGTCGAGCTCGCATCGTTTTACTATATTAAACACTTCTCTTAAACGAAGGGAAAACTCGTGCCCCTCGTTGCCCTTAAATGCTTTTACCACCAAACTCCCCCCTTGGCGTAGGCACTTATAAGCGGCAGATAGAGCCATATCATAAATATTCGAGAGCGCACCCTCATCAACTATCCTGATACCAGTAATTTTGGGGGACATATCAGAAAGAACTACATCAAATGGCTTTCCCGCAAAGTCCAGTGCTTGCTGCAGGATTGTTTCATCAGAAACATCCCCAATCACAGATTTGAATTTGGCAGGGATTTGAAGCTCTTCGATCTCTTTTAGATCTATTCCAACAACGATACCGCTTGAGCCCACAATTGGACCTGCCACTTGAAGCCAGCCTCCGGGCCAAGCTCCTAGATCGAGGACTCTCTGTCCTCTCTTTAGAAGATGAAATTTATTATTTATCTCTTGTAACTTGTAGGCAGCTCGAGACGCAAAGCCCTCTTCTTTGGCCTGACGATAAAATTTATCTTGTCGATCGTATGCTTTCTTTTTCGACATAAGGGAAAGGTTCTAGCACGAACAAGGATCTCATTAAAGCAATCGAGGATTAAGGAATAATAACGGGCTTTTTCTTATCGGTGGTTCGAAAAATACCAAAGTCTCTTCGATCTAGGGTTAATATCGCAGCGTATCCACCCTCATCATAAAGATACATAAGAGAGGCATCTGCCAGCTGTGGTTCTATCGAGTCATACTTTTTGAAAAACCGAGAAATCCACTGAAAGGCATAATCTTCTAAGTGGACAGTCCTAAGTAAATTTTCGTTAAAAAGTTTAAAAAGACCTGATTTGGCAACACTGTCTCTTCTTAGAAGCCAAAGAGATTCTGTAAGAACAGGCCATGTCGTGAAAAGAGGAGGGCGGATAGTTTTTAGAATATCTACAACCTCTTCGTGGTATGTGTCTTTTGATGAAAGCAAAGCCACGAGGGGTCCAGTATCAACCAGAAAGGCCGTCCTTTTCATCTTGTACTACTCACCAAAACCAGAAAGGTATTTTTTATTGGTACTTAGATCTCGTGGAAGTTTCTTTGATGCCCCAATAATTCCAGCTCTTGATGCTGCTGCGAAAAATGACTCCATTTTGTTATTCTCAGCAAGGTAATGGCGGAGAATCTCCCGTAACAAAGCGGA
>CAZYRE010000178.1:0-3968 GCA_964650155.1 uncultured Bdellovibrionales bacterium | reverse complement strand
CGCCTCGACATCTCAACAACATCTCTAGATTTATCTTCGAATGCAGCAGAGAATAAAACCTGTCTAATGTCGCATGTCTTCAGTTTCCCGTTTACTAGATTGACGGCGTCTTGATGTCTTGCCTCATCTCCTTCATCAATGATTGCAAGCTTAACGCGGGTTAAATTGATTTTCTCAAAATCCTTTTCTAGAGCTTCAGGCGTTGTAATTAACACCTTGGCATTAGGATTTGCATAAGCAAGCAATCGCTTCTTTGGCTTAAGCGATGATGGTCTCCACTAAGCAGTATTACAGATTCAGGGCCACCACATTCAGAAAGATCGAGAAATTGATTAATTCGCTCATACCACTGATCGCATAGAATTTTTGTCGGAGCGATGATAAGTACTGCCGCATCTATTTTTAGCTTTGTTCCTACCACCAGTGAGCCAACTGCAGTTTTGCCCGAACCGGTTGGAGCCTCACACATGACATCATCTGAATGTGACAATATCCATTCAGCACATTTGACTTGAGGTTTAACAAAACGAAGTCCGGGCAAGCCCGGCTCAGAAGCAATCCTTAAAGGTGCTTGGTGTTTTGCCGAGAACTCTTCAAGTGAAGAAGAGTAAATATCTCCTTCAAAATCGATACTTAGCTGTCTTGATTTAATTACTTGTGTTCGAAGCTCGACTAATTCGTATCCATTAACAGCATCAGGATCCGGGCGAGAGTTTGTTTCTATTTGGGGTACAGCCATGCCGTGAGAGTATAAGGCTTTTGAATTTGCTATTCATTTAAAAAATTTAATACTTATGTATATCCAAGGCGCGCTGTATGATGGATAAGTCTTGGAAAATAAACGTAAATTTAAATCCCATGTATTTTTGGAATATTAAAGCTCTTAAACAAAGATTGGCCGACCAGCAGATATCTGACCAGGAAACGTACAAATATTTACTGTTTCTCTTGGCTCTTTATCTAGTCGGAGGGGTGTTCTCTGA
Organism: uncultured Bdellovibrionales bacterium; assembly: GCA_964650155.1. Lineage (GTDB taxonomy): Bacteria > Bdellovibrionota_C > UBA2361 > UBA2361 > J135 > JAWXBT01. The sequence continues at coordinate 2,985 of CAZYRE010000178.1, read as the reverse complement.
CTTTACTATTTTGCCGGTGCCAGAACCATGGCAGGTGCGCGAAAAAAGTTTATTTATCTCACTTCAGGTGTTGGGCTTAGTGTGGTGTTACCGACAAAATGGCGGACGAGAATCTAAAGATTTTATTAAAAGGCTAATTTGCCTCCTCTTTGTTTTTAGTAATCGATTTTTTACTTTCTTAACAATACTTCTAGTTCCGACTTTGATTCTTGGGACATTTATTGCCGGAGGATATTTCGGTTGGGAGTTAGTAATTGAATACGCAACAAAATTAAGTGGACTTGATGGAGGTATTCCGCCAGAGCTTGGTAAGCTTGGAATAATTGTTGATACTATTACTAACATAGTCGTAAGCACATGCTTTTATGGTCTACTGGGCCTTCATTTCAAGAACATTGAGTACTTGCCTAGAGTGATCTAGTCTTTGCCCTTATTCACAAACTAGTTGAGTAGAAATATATCCGCATCCGCTTAGGGAATTTAATTGCCTAACCGGGTGCGCTTTGCACTTTTGGTTTTCTTCCCAACCCTCGAACGTCCCTGATGGGCAGATCGGAATCAACATGAGCCGGTATGGTGTATTCATCGTCCCGGTTGCATCCGGGTTGTTTCTTTTCGCGCTGGCTTGGGGTTTCGGCCTCTTGTTCCCGCACCCCCTTTACCGACCCAACTACGTACATGCAGTAGCTTCGGTAATCTTTGTGTCTCTGACATGGGGCGTAGTAGCCGTTCGCGCAAACAGAGGTCGTGTCGCTCATGCAAGACTCCTCTTCTGGACAGTGATGTTGGATCTCCTGCTTACCGCATGGCATGAGATTGGGCTCAGAGCAATCTCGGTCATTACGGAGAGTGGTCAAGGAGTATTTCAGGGAGATCGAACCCTCCTTTGGGTTCACATCGTCATTTCAGGACTCTTGGTGATTCTTTATCCGTTCACCTTGGTAGGAGGGTCCGAGTGGCTTCATCCAAACAAGGAGTGGGCAAAGAAGCACCGTATCCCTGGGGTGGTGGTTTGGATGAGCACTCTTCCTGAGCGTCATGGTCTCGTGGGAAAGATCTTCGGATTCTCTACTGCGAATCACGAGTGTTTTGGATACGGAGTGCTCGTGCTGAATTTCCTGAGTTGGCTAACGGCGCCATACTTCTTAGGGCAGTGGCTCTTGCTGGCGATTAGAGGTTGAAGGCAAATGCGGGGGGAGGGGCTGATGAAACGGCGAGACTCCCCCCGCAACGCCTACAGTTTTGTGCAGGCGCATTCGGATACGAAATGTTTACTTTCGAATATTTCCATCCCTTTCGGTTGGATTGTGAACCAAGATCCACTTTCCATTTACACCTTCAATTAGGATGTTGTTGCTACCTACTTGTCTAGCAATAGCTAAGTATTCCGTGCCTTCCTGCCCGGTTCCGCCAGAGCGGGAGTAGTAGCGGGATCCATAAGGTTGGTCTGTTGCGAATAATCCTAAAGCTCCAATTACTTCACAACGAGCGTTGCGAACCTCAATGGTTTTCTTATTTGTTCGCTCAGATACTTTTTGTACCAAGAAAGATGGACCACGACCGCCGTGAATGTTCTCTGATTTATAGAGAACGCCACCCTCAGCCCCAACGTTATTGTTCAGTGCATCAATAGAAACAACTTTTCCAGCGCAGACCGTATCAGTCCAGGCGAGACGAGCGTTTACTTCAGATGCGTTTAGTATTGGTTCATCAGCCAGCACGACTGAAGCTAATGAAAGGACAGAAATACCGATTGTGATAATATTTTTCATTTTTCCTCTATTGATTAGCGCAATCGCCGATTGACTGAACACCTTGGCCAGCTTGAGCAGCAAAGCATTCATTAAAGAATGAAATCCCTTCGCAGCTACAAACAGATGGAGGAAGATTTGGATCGCAGCTAGCAGGGATCTCGGTACATTTCCCTTCGCCACCACAGAGTCCTAATTCAACCTTGCAGTAGGATCCTTCCGGACAAGCATTTCCTGCGGTGCCACCACAGTCGCTACCGCCACCACCACCGCCGCCACATCCAACAGATGCAAGCACTACGCTACAAGCTACTAATTTAAGCATTTTATGCATGACCGCTATTCCATTTAAAGATTACAAAGTGCAATTGAACATGGTGGAATTTATCAGGAATGTGTAGTGCCTGGAAGATGGCAATTACTCAAGAGATACACGGTTTAAGCGGTGCGACGTTGCTCTGATTTCTCATCCACGTTCTCCACTTTGCTATTTTCTATTAGCTCCGCTTGTCCTTTAGAGACGTTGATAATGTGGCTAGCATGGTCATCTAACCGTTTACTATGTGTAGCAAAGATGACAATTGCACCTCTCTCGACGCGGGCCTTGTTAATTTCTTCTCCTGTAAGGTCTACTAACGTCTCGTTTAGGTTGGCAGTTCCTTCATCTAAGATAACTATTTTATGTGGACCAACTAAAGCTGTTACTAACATGAATCGTTTCAGCTCACCGGTTAAAAATGTACGACCATTCTCAACGGGACCTATTCGTGTTTGTAGTCCATGACCTGTGGAAACGCTCTCTATAATATCTTTCAGTAAAGGATGGTTCACTCTTTGGTCAATGTAATCCTCTCCGTGCGGGTCTAACGAGAGAGCTTGTTCAATTGTTAGACCTTCAAGGAGTGCTGGAACCGCCGGACAATAAGAGATGTTTTCTCCCCAACTATCAGAATTGATATGATTGCTAGGAATATTGCCAACAAGATACTGACCAGTTGTTGGATTTGCAGCTCCTGCTAGTCGCTGCAGAAGAGTTGTCTTCCCTGCGCCACTTGGTCCGTGAACTATAACCAGGTCTCCGGGATGCAGCTCTAAATCTGGTAGAGTAACTATGAATGGATCTGGTTGTTTACCTCTAGAAAACTTTACGCCTTCGAGTTTAATTGAATGATCTGTTGGAAAATCCACATCTGCAGGACGAGTTCGGTAATCAATAAAACCGTAGAAAGCCTTG
>CAZYRE010000177.1:2751-4020 GCA_964650155.1 uncultured Bdellovibrionales bacterium | reverse complement strand
CATATTCTCAACCAATCCATAGGATTCTGCTGAGCGTTTGCAACTGAAGTGATAGAACTAACGACGGACAATGCCGCTAAAAGAACACTTTTTTTCATAAAAACTCCGACACATAATAATAAAACCGCTTACGAAGAGGAGCTTATTGCACCAATTGTGCCAACTAGACGTTCCTAATGATTTTGTTGAGTCACTAAATGCATTAAATATGCATGCATTTGAAATCATGGATATTATTCAGATTCTATTTTTATGCTGGTATTGACCTTGAGATTATCTTTCTGCTAATTTCCGCCACCTAGCAGATTTGGTAGAAGGAAAAGAATAAGGAAGACGCGCACTCCCCGGTAATTTGGGAGAACAGCTTGTCCAGAATCCCTGCCTGGATCAAACCCATGGACAGAGCTGTTTTATGCAGGATGCCCCTCATCCTCCGTAATCGCGTTTTCTAGGCCGGTGGGACACCTGTCCACCCACGGGTGCTCCACCGGCCACCTTTTTGAATTGAGGGGGTGCTGTACGTATTTGGTGATGGCTGAAACCTGTGGTTCAGCGGCGGGATTCATCAAGCCGTATGGCACCCCTTCTTCGATTTAGTGTTGTACACAGTGAATGTTGGTACCGGTCTGCTAGAAATTTTCTTACAGATTAATTCCTAATCTAGAATTTGCTACGGTTTCACCAGCTTTCTTAGCAGCCTCTTCGGCCTCAGCTATAGCTGTTGGTCTTTCAACGATGATCTCCCGATAAGCAGAATAAACAGTATTTAAAAGCTCAATAACTTTCTCGACTCTCTTTGGATCTCTATAAAGATTTGCTTCTGTGAGATAAAAAAGCATGAAATCGTATAAACGATCTAAGTCTCGTGCAATATCTCCACCCTTCTCAAAGTCTAGAGTATTCATTAGTTCAGTTATAATTGCTTGGCCTTTGCACAAGAATCTGCAGAATTTAGCGACATCGTTGGCTTCCAGGCCAGCTTTTGCCTGACGTAGGAATTTTAACGCTCCATCATACATCATGAGTAGGAGGCGGCCACGGTCTGTTGTGGTCACTTGGACCGCTTGGTATTGCGAGTGGGGGTTCTTGGCGTACATTTGTACACTCTCCTCGTGTTTCTGCTGTTACTACATTATCGTCGTTACTGCTGACGGGGCTTGCGCCGTCAAAGGGGCGGGTACTTCGTTGCCTCTCAACGTTCAGGTCTAGTATCGACGGAGTGAAACATCGGCTTGAGCTGAATTGTTGTGGTTGTTAAATAAAATCTCT
>CAZYRE010000177.1:0-2651 GCA_964650155.1 uncultured Bdellovibrionales bacterium | reverse complement strand
GCATCTAGAGCATTTGCCGCGCCAAGCATCGGAACTGAAAGAATTCCACCTGGTGCCTCCTGACGATCGACAAGCTTCAAGGTAATAGATTTATTAGGTGGTGTAATTTCCTTCAACGATTCCTGAAACGTCTTCCAAAAGAATGGGATGTTCCTTGAAAGAGAACTATCAAGGGCGATGATAAAGGAATCCCTGTCATCAAGCTGCTCAACTACAGAAGCATACGCCACAAATGCGGATAGGCGTGCTGAACGGCGAAGTAAATTTTTAGCTAAACTTTGATAAGCAGGAAGATTATCAGGAGAAACATTAGCAAGAGCCTTACATTTCCCAAGGAACTTTTCTGGCCTATCTAAACAATCCGATATATCTGGCGCAGAGAAGAAATCAAATGCAGCCTTTCCCATGCCTTTTAAGTTTTTAGATACCTCTTTAAACGCCGGATAATTACTAGTATCGGCAATCAAGTACGAGGCAAAAAGCCTTGGTAGGTTTTGACCAGATACAAGATGTTCAATAATAGAAGCTGGCGTATTTGGATTAACTAAATCAAGAGGCTCAACTAATTCTGTTCCTATTACAAAAGATGTTCCCGACTCTGCATTACAGATTACTCCACCTGATTCGCCATTCTTAACAATAGTAGTGTTAAATCCGGTTGAAACTACCATTCCTGCATTTGCGCTAGGTAACGCTTTAAGTGTTAAGGGAGTATCGTTGGCAACTAATGTAAGAGAAACCGGAATGCCTACTTTAACAAAGGCGTCTCGAAAAACTCTACCTACGGAGTCACCATCTTTAACGTCACGGCAGAACCACTCCCCTTTTGAATAATACGCTCTTGCGGTGACTACTCCATCAATACCGAATCCTGGAATAACAGGATTATTCATCGCGTTTGACCAAACTATTCCCAGCCCCCAGGAGGCAACATTGATGCCCTGTTGTTTTAGCATCTCCAAAGTACGACTTGCCACCATGGCTGCAAATCTCTCTAGTGAATTCCCAGTTTCAGTTTCATTCTGAAAAGAATTATTAGGATCCTCAAGCAATACGCGCCAAGGTTGTGATTGACCATCAAGCCTAATACCAACTTTTGTGGCCGTTCCACCTATATCTACAGCTAAAACCGCCTCCATCTTAGTCTTTGCTTGTGATAGAGGAATACCACTTGAAAGAGCCCGAAACTTTGGCAAAGGGGTTTCAGTTCCTGCGCGAATAGCCATCTCGGTAACTTGTTTTAGGAATGCTTCTCTAGATTCTTTCCAGAACTCTTCCATGGATCTAACTCACAAAAATAAACATTCGGGATTTGTTAAGGATAAGAAAGGCCTTCTGAGCGGCATCCAAAGATGTTCATGACGCAGGAAAAGCCATTCTTATCCTTAACAAATCCCTAGGGCAGTTATAATTCCGGTGAGTTATAGCAATTACCAACACCCTTATCAAAATAGCTTAAGGGGGCTGGAAAGATTATAATATGTTGATATAAGTGCGTTAGCAGATTGTTAGGATTTGGCTAGACTTTAGACCACTCCTACCTCTCTTTTGACATCGTTACTTCGGGGTAGTCGAGATATTTTGACCCTAGCTCAGGGTTGTATTCGGCCTCCTCACGCGCTTTTCGTTCCACACTACAGGAGTCTCCAAAAACAGCCCCCCGATAACCACCCTAAGCTAGGGTAGAGTAATAAGGTTTTCTCCCGTATTTGGTCCTGTCATCAGTCGCCTCCTTGAGGAGCTCCTTCAGCTCTTCAGGAAGGCGACTGTGTCGCGCAGGCGCCAAACGAACACCAACCACCACTTACCCTCGGGAGGGGTATGAATCTCACAATTTACGACGCTGACCACGTGATTTTTCACGGGGGTGAGCTCAAGGCCACGCTACATGGCCAACAGGTGTGTAGCGCACGCTTCAAAAGGATCGCCACCGATGGTGACGGGACCCTGTACGAGAGCTACGACGCCATCGTCAAGGCTTTCCAACACGGGCTGGCTCACCTCCGTGGCAACATGCCGGTGCCGGAAAGGCAGTGGCGTGAAGACTATGCCCCTCTCATCCCGCAAGGATGGGCTTGGGGTATGACCTGGGCAGAGATGCTCAGGATCCTCGGTCCCGATCACACCCACATGACCGAAGCCTCGGACGAAGAGATCGCCAGTTACATGGCGGATCTCGGAGCCCGACTCGTCGAAAGTGGCGAATCGATCGTGACCAGCATCGAACCGGTCGCAAATGTGCTCCGGTTCGAGCATGAGCATGGGATCCTCATCGAAGAGGTCACCGGCACCCCTGAAGCCATGGCGAAAGCCATGATCCGACGGGTGAAGCTGGAACAAGTCGTCAGCCATGTGCGTGGTCCGGAATCGTATCGGGAGGGCAAGCCTCACGGCGAGCCCTATCAACCGTACGAGAACGGCAACCAGGTCCTGGCACTGGAAGACAGTCCCAACGGCATCATCTCGGCCGTCAAGGCTGAGGTCGAGACCATCATCGGCTGTCTCGGAACGGACAGACGGCGGCATGAGTTCATGGAGTTCCGGAATTCGTCCCACGTAGTCGAACGTCCGGTCACCCTGATCTTGATCAACTCGTGGGAAGCACTCCGCACTCACGAACTGATCACCGCCTAACGTGAACACCGGTGGCA
>CAZYRE010000176.1:1706-4116 GCA_964650155.1 uncultured Bdellovibrionales bacterium | reverse complement strand
CTTCTGCTTCTTCGCCTGTTTTGTAGGCAGCAACTCCGAAAAGAGCACTGACTACCATACCGGCCACGTAGAGCGTGGCAGCAACGCCAGCTTTGCCTGTCATGCCGATGAGCATTACCACCAGTGCTGCCAAAAGCAGCGAGCAGATGGTCATGCCGGAAACCGGGGAGTTGGAACTTCCCACGATGCCCACGATGTAGCTGGCCACAGCCACGAAGATGCATCCGGCCACACCCATCACCACAGCAGCGGCGAGAGCGTGGACAAAGCTACCCATGGCCACCCAGTATGTGACGAGAGTCACAACGCTGAAGAAGCCGACCAGGAGTTTCCACGCCGTCGGGTTGATGTTGCCATCATCCCCGGCGGCACCTTTGGCTGCAGAAACGACCGCCTTCTTGATCATGGGAAAGAGCTTGAACATGGTCCAGACACCGGAGACGACCATTGCTCCCACGCCAAGGAAACGAGCGTTCCACTTCCAGAAGATGAATGCCTGATCCATCAGACCAGGATCTTCTGGTCCGGGGGACCAGTTCCAGTTGCCGGCATTGCCGAGCGGAATTGCGATGAACCAGGTCACCGCAACGCCGATGGCAAGGAGCAGGCTCACGTGGAACCCAACGATGTACCCGATCGAGATGAGACCCGGAGAAGTGCCGATGGAGAAGGGCAGGCCAGTGCTACCGACTTGCGCAACGCCACCGATGGAACCACGCAACACCCCCAACTTTTCGAAGAGGGTGTAAAGGGCACCCAGACCGAGTCCCCCGAAGAGCTTCTTGAAACCAACACTTCCAGCTTCACCAGCCTTGATCAGGGTGGCGCAGGTGGAACCTTCGGGGAACACAAGCTCGGGCGGCCCCTCGACTATGAGGGAACGACGGAGCAGGACCATCAGCAGGACGCCGAGGCATCCACCGCAGATCCCGATCACGATCGACTGAGTGTTTGAAATCTCAGTCCAGATGCTGGCGATGACGAACGCAGGCAGGGTGAAGATCATCCCGCCAGCAATTCCTTCACCGCAACTACCGATCGTTTGAGCGATGTTGACCTCGAGCGGTGAGCGCCTGAGGATCAGCATCGCGATCATTGCACTTGGGATCGACGCACTGACTGTGAGGCCAGCGCGCAATCCCAAGTACATGTTCCCGGCACCCAGAAGGATGGCGAGGAACAACCCCACGACGATCGCACGGACCGTCGCTTCTCGGCGCAGGGAATTAGCGCCAGCAAGGATGGTGGACATAAGTCCTCCATTTGTATTCGATGACCTGGCCGACTACGAGTCGATTCGGTCTTCGAAGAGCCAAGAAAAAGAGAACAAGGCGAGCTTTTTGGACAGGAGGGACAAAAAGATAACCCAAAGTTGTACAACAAGAATGCCGCCAATCCGTCCAGAGTTTGAGTGAGTTTTACTGATCAAACTATGGACGATCGGCATAGAACGAGTTTCAATTTGAAACTCATATCCTCTACCCAACAACAACGTTCAATAATGAACTGAGGAGGAGGTGGAGGCTAACACTTGAATTTTTAACAATCAAATATATTTGTATTAAATCCATAATATATGGGCCTAATTGAGTAAGGTTTGTCGTTGATTTAAAATTAATCCCAGATATGCACGACCACCCAGTTATCCAACAATTTGATAAGTCATTTCATGATGGCGCACGTTACATGAGTGGTTTTATTGAACGATCGCTTTCCCGGTTCCCTGCAGAAAGACAGAGAGAGGCAAGTGATTGCCTAGTGAGTCTTAAACAGATAGCTGGTTCCGAATCCATCTTTCGTGAAGACGGAAGAGGCATTGAGATTCATGTAATTGAAACATTTTTAAAAGCTAGCGAGCTGGTGAGTGAAGTTAGTAATTTCCAAGCAGCTAGTATGGCCAAAGGGGCTGCTTATCAAGCAACACACCTAAGTGCTGGAGCTATGATGCAAGTATTGGATAGAAGCGGTAATCAAGATGCTTGGTTATTGGTCGCCCAATTTAGAGAGTTCGGTCATATTCCTCCTAAAGGTGGCCAGGAACAATTTACTAGACAGGTCATAGATTGCTTTAACAGTAGCGGGGATGATTACGCGAAGTCCCTAGCAATATTGCTGCAACGGCAACTTTAACTAGTGCTAGATCCGATTTTGATTCTTGAGTAATTGACATCAACGTCGCTTTCAGAGGTCTCTCTAACTATAAGAGTTATATTCCTGTCTCAACACTAAGGAAATCAGTAATTTAAAAGGTATCTCGCTTTTTAAATCTTTAACAAGGATTAAATAACTTTCACAATTTTGACTACCTCGTAACTCTCTTTATACTCGCCTGGATGGGTGCGGTGTTTCATCAAAATAATCCTTCTGAAGGTCCAGATCGCAGCGATCTGTTGGATCAGTTTCTCCAATC
>CAZYRE010000176.1:0-1606 GCA_964650155.1 uncultured Bdellovibrionales bacterium | reverse complement strand
ATGCCACTATCTTTAGATTTTATGGATATAAATCTTCTGACCGAAGTTAGTCCGGCAGACCGTACAAAATTTGAACAAACACTCAATTCGTTCGCCAAGTGCCTTAGCCAGATTACTGATTCACACGCTTAATCAAATTCCTAATTTTGAGCCTATGGAGATATTCCCTCAATAAAAGGGAACTCAAAGATTGGTGCAACATTCTGTTGCGTTGATTCTTGTCAGGGCTTTTTGTCTACTACCTTAACCTATTGAATTACTGCGGGATGGTCTCGCAGCGATAGGTGGTTTTCTAGCCATAGGAGGGGCACCATGTGTCCGGCCTGTTGGGCCGCGCTGATCGCGCAGGTTCTCTTCTTCATTACCCTGGGACTTGTCCTGGTGGTGCTGACGGATCTCGTGTGCGGCCTTCCACTCTCGCTGGTGACTCTCGCCCTTGCGGCTGGAAACTGGCTGTGGGGATGGGAGGTCCCCAACTGGGTCCTCTTTGCTTGCGGAGCTTTGCTCCTCGGGCGATCGTCTTTTGTACTCATCACTCATCGTGAGAACTGGGTACGAAAGCTAGGACTCAGGCTGTACACGGCGATCAAGAGCTGGGTGATGCCAAAGATCACTCGGCTTCGTAAGGTTCGGGCCACTTCGGAGTCGGGCCCTCAATCGACTCTGGCGTCCTCTTCCGGGGGCGAAGGTTTTGCTACGGAGAACAAGCAGATGTGCATGTACCACGAAGGACTGCGGCATCTCTCCACCTGGTGGCCTCAGAACGAGGTGCCTGGAGTGATGCAGCGTGACCTGGCCTTGAGCCTCGTCGTGCTGCCGGCGAAGGAGAAAGCTCACAACTTCCTCGACTGGTTCGCGCAGAACGGCTCGGCGGACCTCTGGCAGGTGGAAGTCCTGCGCAAGATGGCCGCGGCTTGTCAGGCGGGGCTCATGGATCAGATCCGCGACCTGCCCGACGAGCGTTGGGAGTGGGGTGTCGGTCAGGTGCTGCCGCATCTGGCCAGCCCGGCTTCTGCCACGACCGGCAGTGAGCCGCCGCCCACCATCTTCCACGCGATGATGGTGACCTCGGGGCTGAAGGTCAACGAGATCCTGGCCATCGGTGTGCTGCAAGGGGTGCGTCCACGAACGACGTGCCTCAAGTGGTACAGCGACGAGCGCGGAACGAGTGGGAACGGGTACCCGATCCCGCTCATGGAGCGACTCGCCGAGAAGGTCTTCAAGGGAGATCTCTTGGAGAAGCTGGAGAAGCTCGCTGTCACGGATGCCGATGCAGGGCTTGCTCTGCTTCGACAGGCGCTCACCGAGGAACCCGCATCGGCTACGGCAACCCCGGTTGCCGACTGCTGCAAGGGAGCAACTCCTTCGGCGACGGCTGCCACCACCTGATCGGAATCACTCACCGGTCGGTCGTCATGGTCAGTTGTGCAACCCGAGTGAAGCACAACGAAACCTTTGGGGGTGTGCGCATGCATACTGGTTTTTACAACAGGTTCCCTTTTCCCCCGGAGAGGAACCAACTTTTATATTAGAATTTATGGGCGAAGCTGCATTAAAAAATGATCCTCAGCCAGAGAGTAAGTGTTGCGGCACTTGCGGCTGTAAA
>CAZYRE010000175.1:2055-4125 GCA_964650155.1 uncultured Bdellovibrionales bacterium | reverse complement strand
AGGGAAGGAACTTTTAGAGAGGACTTATTTTATCGATTAAATGTAGTTCATATTCATCTGCCATCTTTACGGGAGAGGCCTGAAGATCTTCCGGTTTTAGTTGATCACTTTCTAAAGAAACATAATAAAAAACTAAAAACCAAAATCAACAAAGTAGCCGATGACGTTATGAATCTTTTCCAGCAATATCCTTGGAAGGGAAATATTAGGGAATTAGAGAATACAATTGAACGCGGAATAATCTTAGCTGATACAGATACGATAACCATGGAATGTCTCCCTGAAAAAATGAGGGAGTTATCTGAATCCTCATTCTCACTACAGGCTCATTCAAGCTTAGGAATTGATGAGGATAATTTATCGATAAAGCAGAAAGTCAGAGACCTTGAAACAAAACTGATTCTAAGAGCCTTGGAAGCCACCAAAGGGAACCGTACCCACGCAGCAAAGTTGCTAGAGATAAGTCATCGAACCCTACTGTATAAGCTTAAGGAATATAGCCTAGGCGAGGCTTTCAAGTAAGAAATAAAAATAGTTATGGTCGGCTACGTCCTTCCAGGAAGAACTTCTTTGCTTCCCTCCAGGACATAGCCGACCATAACTATTTTTATTTCTTGTAAAATCTTTATTTTTCATGATAAAATATGACTTATAAGCAAATATCACTTCCACCGGTGGAAGTGACTCTATAGAGACGACACAACTACATGGCCAAGGGAACACTTTCAACAATTATCGATCCAAAGGTAAAGCTCGCCTTCACCCAACATTGCAAGAGAAAAGGACTAAAATTAAGTCATTTCATCGAAGAAGCACTAATTGAAAAACTAGAGGACGAGATAGATTACGATGCTTATCTACAAAGGAAATCAGAAGACCTCATTCCTGCTGATAAAGTTTTCAATACGAAAAAAATCTCGCGTCGCAAGAACTAATGTTTACGGTACTCTTTACCAAAAGCGCAGAACGAGAATACAAGAATCTCGACTCTAAAATTCAGGCAAAAGTTCAAGAAGCAGTCAAACTACTCAGAATATCGCCTTACAGTGACCTCCTTCAGATAAAAAAATTGAAAGGAGATCCTCACCTATACCGCGTCAGGATTGGCGATTATAGAATCGTATATGAGGTTGCTAAAGTAGAAATTAGGGTGATTATTATAAAGATTGGTCATCGCCGAGAAGTCTATAGGTAACTAGTAATTCCCACCACTTCACTAAGCTTGAATACCTAAGTTTAAACCGTCTATAATATCACTCCGTCAAGTTTTAAAGAGTGACTATTATGCTTCTACGCACTTTGACCCTTCTTACAGCTCTTTTCGTTTCAACTTCATCCTTCGCCGATGAAATTTATAAATGGGTAACTCCTGATGGAGTAACTCATTATTCAAGTAAGAAAGCTGACGAACGCGCAAGCCTTGCCAAACTGCCGCCGATAAACAGAGGGGACTATAAAATAGCGTCAATTTCCGGTGCCACTTGCGATAAGCATGGTGGTGTTAATTGCCAGGCGGGTCAAGATGTCGATGGCTCAGTAATCTGTTTCGATGGATTTGATGGTGCCTCTGCAAGATTCTCTTTTCACTGTAGTAGCCCAAAACTCCGAATTAGTGACATCTCAGATCCTGATGCAATAGGACGAGTTTCTGTATTTGTAAGAAACGATAAATCCGTATTGGCAGATGCACCAACTGTAACGTTCACAACCGGAGAAGGTGCAAAGTTGAACCTCAAAGGACCAAAAGAGATACCTCCATTTCAAATGGCAGAGTTCACGATGATCTCTGGAGCGATTGCTAAGAGTGGCCAAAAACCGAGCTCTTCTCAGTTTAATGTTACATGCAAAAACTGCGATTAATTCGTAGAGCTCACTAAAAATATTGCATTAGATTCCAAGCCTTGCCCGGAAACGATAGGGCCTAAAGTTTTTCTAATTAAATTACGATGTTAGATAAACAATTCCTTGGTTAATAGAATGCATCTAAGTTGTAATGAGTAACTGCAAGAGCGGCCTAAAATCTACAGAGCACGGGTTCTCAATAATAGAACTTATCGCTGTGCTTTGCAT
>CAZYRE010000175.1:0-1955 GCA_964650155.1 uncultured Bdellovibrionales bacterium | reverse complement strand
ATATGACTTTCAAGATAAACAAGTCTCAGCTTATTTTGGAGAATGGATTTAGCTTAGTTGAGCTCCTCGTAACAACCATAATCTCATCGTTAGTTATAATGGGTGCCTCAACTCTTTATTTTAATAGCGTCACCAGTTTTCATGATCGCCGAATTAAGGCAGAAGCTGAAGAAAACGCCCAATTAATCCTTGATATGATGTCCGATGACATTCGGATGATGGGAAATGGGTTACCAGATCAAGCCAACTGGTCAGGACCAGGGGAAATCTATGCAGTGCCTATGCCTGAAGATCACATAGATGTAGATACAATCACAATGCGGCTCTCAAGGACTGGTGAAGTAACGGTCAACACCATTGATGTAACGCCTAATGATGGTGGTTTTACGATTGAATTACTGCAGAATTTTTTCGAGGCAGGGGACCGTGTTTTCATGAGCAGTGTTTCGGTCGGTGATGAATATGGACTAGCGGGCTATGTATCAAGCTATTCAGGGGAGACTCTTACCCTTGCTGACATCTCAACGGCGGAAACTGCCCCATCATATTCAACGGGAGCTGTCTTTAAGGACGGAAGTCTCGTCTATAATATTCCGTATGTTCAGTACGATTCACCCTCTGACTGGAGCGGCGTAACTATGTCTATTGGTTCAATCGTCGACGACTTACCTTCAAGTGCCTCCATAATGGCACCAAATACAACTTTTGAAATTGAATATCTGGATTCGAACCTAGATACACTCAGCGCCCTAAAGCACGACGATATTATGAACACACTGGCAGTTGTAAAAATTACTGTTTTTGCCCGCGGCAGTAAAAGTCTTACAAATGGCACTACCTACGAAACCTATGCTCAAAAATACGTGGCTCCCAGATATCTCACCATTCATCGGCAGCAATACTGGTATTAAGCCCTTGTAACCCCCTGATTCTACCTAGGAAAACATCGTTAACCAATCATAATTATTGATGATTTTTAGGTCGATAGATCATCTAAATAGGTATATGGCTATCAAATATTTGTGATGCTGCGAAATGTTGCCCCGAAAGACGATAGATAAACTGATCTCTATCTTAAAGCTCGATATCAAGCGTGGGCGCAGGATGCATCTACGCGGATTTCCAAAAACATATTTTTGCTCATTCCTACTCCGTGACACACAATGGTTTAATACCTGGGCGCGAGGTGGTTCTGTTGTAAGACGCCGTGCAGATCACACAAGAAATATATTTGCAGATGTCAGAGTAGGCTCATACAAATACGATCAGGTCATGAATGGCGGGCTCGATGACAACAACGAAGAGCTCGAATCTTTTCATCATGTAAGTGTGCCGATCGATGATACTGATTATGATGGATTGCGTCTAAGCATCTGGCGTTTGCTTGAAGCAAAATACCGAGAAGCTGTAGCTGACTACACAAGTAGACGGAACAAGAGTCTTTCCTCGATCGACCAAAATGAGGAGTTTGTATCCTTCACAAAACTTCCTGCTTATAAACACTTAGACTATAAAAATCCTGAGCATATTGATGAGGAATATTGGGTAAAATACTGCAAAGAGGCTTCCCGCTGGATCTCCTCATTGAAGGGCGTAACCGGCGGCTGGGTAGAATTTGATGCCACACATGTAACCAAAATCTTTGTAAGCTCCGAGGGCAGTGTAATTGTTCAACCACATCAGATCTATCAACTGATTGCTACGATGCGAAACATGACCAAGGAGGGCGCAAACCCAGAGCAGGATCTGGTGCTTAATGTTGGATCGCAGAAAGAGCTTCCTGACTTAAAGACATTCAAACGAATGCTCCGAGACAAATACAAGAAGTTAATTTCAATCTCTCGCACAAAGAAAATTCATGCCTTTTCTGGACCAGCACTGCTTTGCCCTATGCCAGCAGGAATTCTTCTTCACGAAGCGTTAGGACACCGGCTAGAGGGAAGTCGATTTTTATC
>CAZYRE010000174.1:0-4173 GCA_964650155.1 uncultured Bdellovibrionales bacterium | reverse complement strand
CATAAGAAAATTCCTTTAACAGTTCAGAGACGTTATTGGGTTAAAAAGTCTATTAGTGACAGACTTTAAGTGAAAACCTGAGAACAGCAGAAAACCTAAAAGAATGGGAGGCCTATGGGAAAACCGGGGCCGTCAATTAGGGGATTTTACTCCCAATCTCAAAAATTACAAAAAGTTTGTACGTTAACTCTAATTTCCTTGTAACTTCAAGCTGTTATCGCGACTAGTAAAGTCTCAGTGACTTTGTGGTGAGCAACTTTTGGGGGAGGGGAGCGATATTTAGATGTGGGTTATCATGCACGTATCGAATCAAGAACTTTGGGGTCGTTTCTTACAACGAGGAGTAGGAATTCTGAGCTTTGGTTTGTAAATAATAAGAGGTTGGAAGAATCAATCTTAGGATTTGCTGCAAAGTATTCAAATCGATATTCCGTAAAACTTTTTGCGCTAGCTATTGAGGGCAACCATATTCAGGGCCCGGCATTGTTTCCTAAAGCTAACAGATCTGAATTCATGCGCGATTTTAATTCTAGTGTTGCTCGTGCAGTACCAAAATTCGTAAAGGAGTATAGAGGGGGAAGATTTTGGGCAAGGAGGTACTCTGCTGAATTTTTGCCGAGTGCAGAAGATATTGAGGAATACTTTTTCTATACAGTACTACAACCAATCAAAGATGGGTTAGTAGAGAAGCTTTCAGATTATCCAGGATATAATTGCTTTCATGATGCGGTGTATGGCGTAAAGAGAAAATTTAAAGTTGTTCGTTGGGCAGAGTACAATTCTGCGAAGAGGTTTAATTCTAAAATCTCAATATCTGATTTTGTTGATGAGGTGACTTTGCAGTTTGAAAGGGTGCCTGGGTATGAGCATCTTACTCAGGATGAATATGCAAAGATGATGTGTAAGAAATTTGAAGAGAGAAGAAAGGCGATAGTTGAGGAAAGAAGGAAGCGCGGGCTAAGGTTTGCTGGGAAGAGGGCACTATTAAGAGTACAGCCTGGCAAGATACCTTTAAAAACGAAAACATCTAAACCTTATGAGCATCGTCCTAGGGTGCTTTCTGTGTGCAACAAGAGGCGGGCAGAGTATCGGGCGTGGTATTATCATATCTTTAGTGAATTTAAGGCAGCTTCTTCAAAGTATAGGGCAGGGGATTTGTTAGCCGAATTTCCTGAAGGTACGTTTAGGCCTTATCTAAAGCTAGTAGTTTCTCTTGAATGAGGACTGGTATTTGTTTCTAATATATATCTGGCGAGCCTAGAAATGGTGTGCTCAGATCTATGCTTAGTGAGGCAAAGTATTCATGGGCCGTAATTTTTTTTCCGCAATGTTGTTGTTTGTTGTGGCTGGAGTCAGAGCGGCTACGGCAGACGGCGGTGATCCTTCATGGAGAAAAATAGCTCCAGATCTCGAAGTCAGCGATTTTGGTTCCTCCTCCCCTGGCCTTTTCTCCTCCCAACTCCTATTTGTTCGAACAAGTCTCAGAGACTTCGTGGTGTCAGTTGGGGTGGCAAGGGAGTTTGGCCTTAGTAGAGCGACCGCTAAGGTATTCGCTGAGAAATCAGGAGCTACGTTGGCAATTAATGCAAACTTTTTCGATCTAGAACGGAAACCATTAGGGTTAGTAATTAATCGAGGCCTTACTAGAAATCCGCTCCATAAAGGGGGTAGGGTTTTAACTGGTATCTTTGAAGTTACAAGTAAGGGGCCCGCGATCCTTAGTCGTGATGGGTATGACCCGTCTAGTGCAATTGAAGCAGTGCAGGCAGGTCCAAGACTATTGGCTAAAGGAGATAGGATACAAGGTTTATCTGAAAGGGATGTGGCTACAAGAAGAGCCGGCGTGTGTATTGATAATTTAGGTAGGATTGTCTTTTTTTGTTCGGCCTCTAATTTAGGTGGAATTACACTGGGAGACCTTCAAACCTTACTTTTAAACCCCAGTATAGGATGCGTAGATGCAATTAACCTAGATGGCGGTGGTTCAGCACAGTTACACCTCAAGGTCTCTGAGACTATGTATTCACTTCCAGGTGCGGATGAGGTCCCGGTAGTGCTTATGCTTAAGCCCAAGTAATTTATCATTGCGATGACCACAAGGTCTCTGATACTAGGAGGTCATCTGATAGGAGAATTTTTATGCTTAAATTTATGTTGCCTTTATGTTTTCTTTGTATTTCTAGTGCTTCAGCTGCGGATTCTGCACCTGTAACCACTCCATCAGGACTGAAATATGTTGATACTCAAGTTGGCTCAGGTGCTGAGGCAGTTTCTGGCAAGCAGGTGACCGTTCACTACTCTGGCTGGTTGGACAATAGCGGACAGAAGGGAACAAAGTTTGATAGTTCTTTAGACAGAGGGGAACCTTTTGTTTTCGGTCTTGGCGCTGGTCAGGTCATTAAGGGTTGGGATGAAGGCGTAGCAGGCATGAAGGTTGGTGGAAAGAGAACCCTTATGATCCCTTCTGCTTTAGGATACGGCGCTTATGGCGCAGGCGGAGTCATTCCTCCAAATGCTAACCTAATCTTTGACGTTGAACTCCTGAACGTTGGCTAAGTGGTTGGTTCCTCGTAATCAGCTCTCCCCAAAGTGCAGAGGTATTTGCTTAACCACGAGGTCTCTGAGACTCTGTGGGGGGAACTGTGAATTTTGTTTGTAAATGAGGGAATTTGCAGTAGGATTTTGGATTGACAGAAATCCAGCTCACGTTTACTTTCAGAACTCAGGGCTGTTAAAATCAAATTGGAAAACCGAGCTATGGCGGTTCATCTGCAGAATAGGGAATTTTCGGCAAAAGACGTTCAGGGCATCCTGCGTAGTCTCACAGGCAACGCTGAAAAAATCGGCCTTGCGCTACTCAACTACTACGCACGGACAAACCTTGTTCCTTGCACGGGCAAGACACTTTGTCGTGGTCGTAAAAAGTACACATACTCTGATGTGGTTCTCCTCTGTTGGCTATTCCGCATGAAGCGCGAAGGTCTGCCAGTTAATCGGTTCCGTCGCGGTATCGATTACCTCAGAAAGAAACTGCCAAACATAAATAAAAATCCTCAAGACGTGATCCTGGTAACTGATGGCCGGCAGCTTTTCTTGAAGCACCGCATTCAAGATAAGGGTCAGATAGCCGAGGTGATCACTGGTCGCAAAGCCGGTCAGTATGTTTGGGCATATGCAATTGGCTCCCTAATAGAGGAAGTCGATCGCATTATTGAAGAGCAATCTGGCACAACTGGTCCAGTAGAACCACTTCAGGCAGTGGCTTAGTAACGCTTATTTGGCCAGTTTTATGGCCGATTCTGATAAGAAAAAACTCCCAAGGGATCGCGAGCAGGCGATCGCTTTGAAGTATTTTGATCCAGGCTCTTTACCAACGATCCTCGCAAAAGGTCACGGAGAGGTCGCCCGCGAAATTATCAAGCTTGCTGAGCAAAATGGAATTCCAGTCACAGAAGATGAAACTCTTTCATCTCTTCTATCAAAAGTCCAAACAGACGAAGCCATACCAGAAGAAGCTTTTCGCTTAGTAGCAGAAGTGATTTGTTGGTTATATTTTTCTGATAAAGATTGGCGAGAAAAGCACCACAGCCTAAAAGCTGTGCTTGAATCACCAGGTACTAATTTAGAAAGTCAAGTTGTTCCTGAAGTTTCCAAAAAGACAACGAAATAAAAATTAATCTTCGCGAGCTCTCTCGCGCATTAGTTCTTGAATCAGTCTCCAGCCACCGGTCTTTGGTTGCTCATCTTCACCGAAAAGTAATTTATTTGAACGCTCATAGTCGCAAAGAGCATCAATAAAATTTAAAGTAGATCGAGAAGAATACTCACCGATAAAATGATTTATAGATCTCTCTGCATGAGCCAAGGCACGTCGTATGTCACGATTAACCGGCACCATGTTGTCGCCGTTCTCTAAGAATGCTTGTCTGAAAATCTCAGATAATTCTTCGGCGGTTGTTTCCTTGGTCCAGGAAATCTTTTCTATTTTTCTGTGAGCACGAGTTCGACGCGCTTCACGCAAAACTATGAATCTAGCAACGAACGCGGTCCGACGTGCTTCAATTACTGAGAGCTCCGCCCTACTGCGTTCAGAGGTAACTACCGTCGTTGACTCCATGACGTTCAATCTCCGATTTTCAAATTCGCGGGGCTCATTAATGAATATCGGAGGTG
>CAZYRE010000173.1:0-4406 GCA_964650155.1 uncultured Bdellovibrionales bacterium | reverse complement strand
CGGTGGAGCCTTCAAAAATAGGAAGGTTTCGTATGGAGTACTAAGAGGATCTTCTTTGATATGTGTATGTAGGGTTCTGTGTTTTAGGGTATAGCGTGCAAAATCTAATCGGCTTTGAAGGGCTAAGGAATTTAGGTTTGCGCTATGGCCAGAAAAATATCAACTAACAACCAAAAAGGCGCAGCCATCGTAGATACGGTGATGTTAATAGTTTTTTGTGCTGCAATTCTAATCCCAGTATTTAGGCAATTAGACCAACGATTAAAGCTGTTAGATCAGCGAGTGGCTAACGATACTGCACGCTCTGCGCCTAGTCCAATCGTAAGTGGTCACAGAACTGTTGGTACACAACTAGCTCCAACTCAGTAGTTTGAAACCAGGGCTGTGACTCTTTCTGTGATAGTGGCCGGTGAGGGAGTAATGTTTTCGAGTTGTCGAGCTACCCCGCAGACTCTATCTTCAAGCCCAAGCGCATGTACTGGAACTTTGGCTTGGTGCATTAATTCGTAGGCGATAGAGCGAGAAGCCCCGGTAACTTCAAAGTCAGAGTCTATTACAATTCCGAGTTTTGTTTTTGCTAGGCTCTTTAAAATCTCTTCTGTTGCAGTAAATGGTTTTAACCAGACTAAGTGAAAGAGATCGGCTGAGATGCCTTGCTTTTCAAGTTCCTTAACCGCCTCAAGAGCATTAATCCGTCCTGCAGAGATAGCAATAATTGTAACCTTTGAATTTGGTTTAATCTGATCAGGCATCTCGATGCTCGAGGTAAATGATTTTCTGTGCTCACTTACGTAGATCGGATCGTCATGTTCCATGTACCAGTTCCACACCGATTCATACTCTTTTGGTGTCATTGGTGCAGCAACAGGGAGGCCTGGCGGATGCATAAACACGCTGTGTAAGCATGAAGAGGCTGTATGACCAATGCCATTTCCTTCCATGCCGATGGACCTAATAAATACAGGGCAGGGAACTC
Organism: uncultured Bdellovibrionales bacterium; assembly: GCA_964650155.1. GTDB lineage: Bacteria > Bdellovibrionota_C > UBA2361 > UBA2361 > J135 > JAWXBT01. Next base: position 3,430 of record CAZYRE010000173.1, on the reverse strand, counting down.
CCCAAACTGCCTTTGAGCGAGCGGCATAATTAATAAGGGAAGAGCAGTTGTACCACATAAATCCTTGGTATCTGACCACGAATATTGGTCGTCTTCCCATTAGGGCACATCCAACAGCAAAAGCTGGTCCAGCAACATCAGTCATCGGAATCTCAACAATCCCTTTGCCACGACAATCAGGAACTGTGCCACCAATCCAGCCAACTGCAGAGACGCATTGACCAAGGAGTAGGCCATTATCCTGTTCAAGATGTTTACGGGTAATTCTTTGAATTGTTTCAGCGACTGTCTCTGCCATAACTTTACTGGCCCCCACCTAATGCACTTTGCCAGATCTTTTCAGCGCGAATTTTGTTTTCCTCATCTATCTTAGCCATCTCTTTACCTAGTCCCATGGCCATTAGCTTTTCCTCTGTAATCTTGTATCTGTCCCATTCTGGAGGGCCGTCGTTACCTGTTCCAGCGTGCCAGAGCACTCTGCATGAGCGGATATTAATAAATCCAGGAAGGTTCTTCGACATCTCCTGCACATGGTGAGCTAGGAGCCAAGGATCATCGGTGATATCAACAGATGGAATCCCCACTGATGCGGCAACTTTATCCGGTGTCCAGGAGCGACGCGCTTCGACTTTGGTTAAGATACTTAGATCATTATCTTCGCAGATAAATAGCACAGGGAGTTTTTCTGTGGCTGCCCAACCAAGAGATGGATAGATGTAGTCCTCTTCAACAGAGGCATCTCCACAAACAGTAATGCACGGTTTTCTAGAGGCATACGCCGCACCGCAGGCAATTGGAACCTGTTCCCCCATCAGGCCGCTGTGACCAAACATATTTATCTCTCGGCCCTGAATCGCATTCGATCCGGACATCCCGCCTGAGCATCCAGTAGGAAGGCCAAGTAGTTCGTCCCTCAATGCTTCTGGCTTTCCACCAAAAGAAAGATACGTCGCGTGTCCTCTATGTTGAGCAAAGATATTCCAACCCTTACACATTAATGAAAAGACAGCGGCGTTATATTCTGTGCCAAGGGAGAGATAAATAGGAATCTGGAACAACTTTTTATCCCAAGCCGCACCAACTTTCATTTCAAAATGACGAGAGAAGTTGGCACGCTTAAATAACTCTATTGAGAACTCTTTCGTGAATTTCTTTTCTACATCGGGGATTAGACCTAGGGTGGCCGATCGAACTACTTTGTTTTCCATCTGGATAACTCTCTAATTACTTGGTCCATATTATCCACGACAATCGTCGCTTTAGAAAGATGTTTCTGACTCAGGGTAGAGGTAATTGCTATGCAGCGCATCCCTGCGGCAAGCGCAGATTCGATTCCCAGAGGGGCGTTTTCTATTACAACGCAATTATCTGGAGTGACGCCAAGTTTAGTAGCGGCGGCCAGGTAAGGCTCTGGAGAGGGCTTTCTGTTAGAAACATCATCGGCCGTGATTACTAAGTCTACCTTAGATAGAAGTGGCTCAGTCTCAGCTCTTGATAATCTTTTCTTCGAGCCCCCAGAAACAACTGCAAATTTAAGATTATTGGATTTGGCCCAATTAAAAAGCTCATCTGTGCCGGGATAAAATGAAAATCCAGAATTATTTTTATAAACTTCATCTTTTATAGAGAGGATCTCCGAGGCAAGTGATGGCTCTTTTTTTAGTTTAACAAGGAGAGCATGCATAATCTCCGGAGAGCTTCTTCCTTCTTCAAGAAAAAAATCTTCCTTGCTGATATGAAGATCGAATCTTGATAGAGCTTGTTTCCATGCCTCATAAAGCGATTCCCCAGTATTTCCCAGAACACCATCAAAATCACAAAGTATCGCTTTGATTTCACTCATATCATTTCACCGCGCTTATTATAGCCTGAGTAGCGCTATAGCCAGAAGACTATATAGTCATAGTTAGGAGGGGCAAGCGAGTGCATGACTTTTGAGAAAGTCGGGTGAGTCGCTTACTAAAGTAGAGACGTAGGATCGGCAAAGGTAACAAGTATGGCTCCATCTCCACCAGAAGTCCCACCAGCTTGTGAGCCGTTTGACAGTACTGTGTTGGCTGTTCCGCCAGCACCGCCACAACTTCCGCCACCGCCGCCACCAGCGATAATGCTTGTGCCATTGACGACAACTGAAGTGACAGTGCTGCCATTTTGTCCAGCGTTTATTGAAATGTCCCCTCCATCTTCTGGAGTAACGGCAGGAGAGATGAGCCTTACAATTCCACCTCCACCACCTCCACCAGCGCCGATTGTAGCGGTGCTGGCTCCCCCATCTGATCCTGAAGCAAGTATTTGTCCGCTTTGAGTAATGGATTCCATTGAGGCAAGTATCAAGACGCCTCCTGCTCCACCACCACTTCCATTTTGAGCTACTCCACCGCTTAGTGAGATAAGTGCTGAAGCTCCTATGGAAATTGCACCTTTGGCAATAAGAGCGAAGGAGCCCCCACCGCTTCCACCAGTGCTGCTAGGAGCGCCAGCCCCGCCACCACCATGGCGCATATTTCCAAGGGTAATGCCCGGAACTGATGTAATAGATGTCGCGTTTCCTCCGGTTCCACCTGAAAAGTTATCAGCGGCTTTTCCAATTTCTCCGGAGGAAGCCGCACTGCTACCATTTCCTGCTGCAGGTTGGGTTATTGAAGCTTCAATAAAATCTGTTCCTAATAGATTGACCCTCCCTGGCGAATTTGTGGCTGTGGCTACGACTATTGATCCCTGAATATCAACAGCACCAGTACATCGGATAACGGTGCCAGATTGAACTGATAGAGTTATGCCGGATGCTACTGAACAACTAGTAAATTGATAATTCCCATCATCTTGCAATGTTTCAAGTGAGACAGTTGAATTAACTGTTAACGCCCCAGCTGATCCATCTCCATAAACTGCAAGAGAGCCATTATCACCAGCTGGACCCTGTTCACCAGTCGGACCTTGAAAACTTGATAGATTTAATCGGGTTTCGTTATTCTTACACTTGTTCCTAACAGTCAGGTTGCCAGTACCTGAGTTGGCGCAGATAACTTGTGCCTTTTTCTCTGCAGCTAAGATACGCTGCGGATTTGTAATTCCGACCGTACAAAATGAAAGAATTAGTGCCATTATGGTTTTGTCGAAATTAAAATTCATATATTCCTATCAACTTTGGAAGTATGAAGGGGATCTTAATCTGGGACCTGTCGACAAGCAATTCCAAAAGTTATGAGTGCAGCTTTAGCGTGTTATAACTTTTTTCTAGGTGGTTTCAAAAAGTTAATAAGGGAAGAGGTGCCTGGAAGTATCTCATCTGCACCGGCCAGATTTTTGGGAGTTAGGGTTGTGCAGACGGCAACACAGTACATGTTTGCGGCTTTAGCTGAGCGGATACCAAGAGGGGCATTTTCGACGACGATGATTTGAGAAGGATTTAGGTCGAATTTTTTAGCGC
>CAZYRE010000172.1:2405-4442 GCA_964650155.1 uncultured Bdellovibrionales bacterium | reverse complement strand
CTCATCGTCGATACATCGCCAAAGCTGACTTAGTACATTCTCGCTCGGCAGATGGATTGCTCCTTGGTCTATTGGCTCTTCTAATAGTTCAGGGATTTTGCATCGAAGGGTTACGAATCCATCACGGAGCAATAACAAACAATCCTGATAAATGGGCCATGTATTCGCCTGTGGGACTTCTCTTTTCAAAGCTTTTCTGGGGATTTTCCCCAACTATTACTAAGGCTCTTCACTATGCTACCTGGTGGTTTCACTCGCTCACTGTTTTCCTTGCTATCGCGATAGCTCCTTACACAAAGTTTCTTCACATTATCGCAGCTTCTTTTAATTTATTTTTTAATAAAAACTCCCGCCCAAAAGGAGCACTGCCCTTCCCTGGCGACATCGAAAAGATGGTCGAAGCAGGAAATGAGTTTTCAGTAGGTCTTGGTACGATTAAGGATTACACCTGGAAGCAACTTTTAGATTTAGATTCCTGTACAAGTTGCGGCAGGTGTCAGGATGCTTGCCCAGCATATCGCTCCGGTAAGCCTCTCTCTCCAAAGTGGATAATTTTAGATTCCAGAAATCATGGACTGCTACTTCACAGTGAAGGGAAACTAACTCCTTCGAAATTACCAGCTGATCTACAAAAATTAGATTCGACTCTTCTTGGCTCAATGCTACTTAAAGGAAGTGGTTTAACTAAAAATGAGGGAGATGCCGGATGGGGTTACTCTCCAGATCCGTCATTTAGAGCAAGCAATGAACTTGTCCAAAAAGCCGCTTTAGAATTAGGCAAAAATCCTGAGCAAAGAATCTCTGGCGAGGTCATCGATTCGCAGGCTTTCTGGTCCTGCACTACCTGTATGGCTTGTGTAGAAGCCTGCCCAGTAGGAATTAATCATGTTGATCAAATAGTAGAGAACCGCCGCAATATGGTTCTGATGCAGGGTGAAGTTCCACACGAAGCTCAGAAAACTCTCAAAGCACTAGAGAATCGCGGCAATCCTTACGGACCACCAGAAGGAAGAATTGAGTGGTGCGAAGGTCTGAATGTTCCAATCCTGAAAGCTGGTGACTCAGTTGATTACCTGTATTGGGTAGGATGCGTTTCTGCGTTTGATAAACGAAAACAAAAAATAGCAAAGAGCCTTGCTAAAATTATGAACCAGGCTGGACTTTCCTACGGCATACTTGGCACATCAGAAGGATGTTCCGGCGATCCTGCTAGAAGACTTGGCGAAGAGAATCTTTTTCAAGCTTTAGCAAAACAAAACATCGAGACGCTTAAATCAATTCAATTTAAATACCTAGTGGCTAATTGTCCTCACTGCTTTAACACCATCAAAAACGAGTATCCTCAATTAGGAAACCTTGGTGACGGAAGATCTCCAGAGATCATTCACCATTCTGTTCTTTTAAAACGGTTACTTGCCGAAGGAAAGATCGCCCTCTCTGACGAAGGTGTTGCCAGAAAGGTAACAATGCACGATCCGTGTTACCTAGGCCGTTACAACGGAGAATACGATGCACCACGTGAAACTATCAAGAAAAGCTCCTCCAAGCTCCAAGTACTAGAGATGGAGGAAAGTCGGAACAAAGCCATGTGCTGCGGTGCAGGTGGTGGGCATTTCTGGATGGATATGAAGGTAGGCACCCGCGTAAATACCATCCGTACAGAACAAGCTGCTGCTACAGGAGCCAATACTGTTGCAACTGGCTGCCCATTCTGTCTACAGATGATGGAAGACGGAGTAAAACTGACTGGTTGTGAAACTTCTATGGAAGTTTTAGATGTAGCTGAAATTGTTGCTGAGAATATGAAATAGAAAATCAGCTTCCCTATTGGTTGTTAATCCTATTTGCCTAAGGAAGATGTATTCAATAAAATACATACCTTGTTTATTTAACTGTTCCTTACCTTACAATACTTGAGTAGTCGTATATTATTTGTCCTCTTCGACTATTGGAGCATTCACTTCCCCACCTGTCGAAAGGACAACCACTCCCCAGTAAGGTTGTCTAGTCTCATCTGATCAAAAAACTCTTCCCTCA
>CAZYRE010000172.1:0-2305 GCA_964650155.1 uncultured Bdellovibrionales bacterium | reverse complement strand
GCCGGTGTCGTACTCTGGCGTATCCGACAGAACAGACTCGGCCTCATCCGAGGTTGGCAAAAAGAGGTGACAAGCATTACCCCCAGAGATTTCATCGATCGACTGACCGCGGAGCTCAGCGGCGAAGCGGAACAGTTCGAAACGGTAGAGCTCTCAATCCAGACAGTTGATGACACAGGAACCCCGTCCGAGTTCATCAACAAGGTCGTGGGTCCGATGAGCAAGAGGCTCCGACGCAGCAGAAGCTGACCCACTCCCGGGGAGGCTCGTTCACTTTGAATGAATCCTCTCCGGGGCAGCTACTCTCACTTTTTAGGTTATTTGTACTGTTTATCGGGAGTGGTTGTTACCAACACAATTGAATAGAAATCACTGAAACGATATATTTCCTTTTCGGGTAGATGATACTGGGAACAACTTCGTCCCCAAATAGGGGAAAGGAAAAGGTTATGATCGCACAAGCATCATGGTACAAGCACGCAGACACAAAGCGGCTTCTGGAGCTCGCAGTCGCAGCGCCGATCTACATCATCGTACAGTCCATCATCTGTTCGTATGGTCTTTACCGCGCAACAGCAATCGGCGGGATCATCGGACAGTGCATGGAATACACGGCACGAGGAGCAGCGATGCTCTTTTTAGTTCTGACTCTCTGTGGGGTTCTCCTCGAGCAGAGAGCTTACTTCAGACTACTGAAACAACGTGGGGGATCCTCTACGTCTGTCTCGTCACTGGTCGGTATCTCAATCGGTGCAAGTTTCATCACCTGGGGAGAACTGGGTTTGGCTCAAGGAAACCAAGCTTCCGTCTTCCTTGCATGGATCGGGGCGCTCATATTGCTGGGCACCTACATCATGCGCCACATCCAGCTCCACCAGACTGAATAGCAACAAGGTTTCGAGTGGTCCCAGTATCACCCGAAACTTTTCCTCAAGATATTTTACAGAACTATTTATTCTAACAAAATTATTTCTCAACTAGTGATGGATTATCAAATCATCGTTTTGCAAATACCGAATTAATTGCAGAAATTTAAAATTCGCAGCACCTTATCACACAGAATTACATCACAGGATCAGTTAGTTGATCTTTCTGCCGTTCAAGTAGGTAGAGTTGATCATTCCGAGCTGATTCTTATGAGGCTTGGGGTGCTTCCTGAGTTTTGAAGAGGTTCTGATTCCCTAGCGTTACTCCACCACTAACCCCGTTCCCATAGAAAGGAACACAAGCATGCTCATCGTCGCGATGATCCTACTTGTGCTAGGTGTCTCCATCACCTTGCACGAACTTGGTCATTACCTGGCCGCACGAAAGTACGGCGTCGTTCCGATCGCGTTTGCGGTCGGATTCGGTCCGGTGCTGCTTCGCTGGAAGCGCAAATCGCAAGATCCCAAAGAGCTGCATACGGAGTTCCGACTCTGTCTGCTTCCCTTCGGTGGATACTGCCTCGTTCCCAGCGAACCGGCAGAGTTTCCGCTTCTAGAAGGTAAGGGGCTGGTCACAAGAGTGGTCAGTATCCTCCTCTTCCCTTTCCTGTTCATCATGAATCTACTTCTCGGTGGAACCAAACACGTCGAAGTGGCTCACGATGAAGGGTGCGGCGAAGAGCCTGAAGAAGAGGATCGTAGCAACTGGATCTCCGAAAGAGGTCCGCTTGCTGAGTTCCTGATGAGTCTTGCTGGTCCGATGTTCAACCTCGGTCTAGCCTGGCTCTGCACCACGACAGCCTGTCTGGCTGGAGGGTTCAAAAATCCAAAGTTCCTAGGAGTGAGCGAAGGCCAAGGCATTCTTCATTCCTTGGCGGATGGGTTCCTGCTCGTTCCTAAAATCGCATGGACACAGATCTCGATGCTCTTTGAGATGATCTTCGGGGGCAAATTCGAGTTCTCTGGCATGTTCGAGGGGGTTGGCAAATCCGCTGAGGCGCTCGAAGGTCTCTCTGCTCAACTGGGCGGGTTCTCCTTCGGTGACATCATGCTGATGGTGGCAGGGCTAAACGTCCTACTGGCCTGGACGAACTTCCTGCCTCTGCCTGGTCTAGACGGCAGTCACATGCTTCTGGCTGGGATTCGTTCCTTCTTCCGGAGAGAGCACTACGCCCTAGCCAAAGGGTGGGTGGCAATTAGTGGGGTGGTTCTGATCGGCGGGATCATGGCTGTGACTGTAGCGAAAGACATTCGTTACTTCATAGACAAGATTCAATCGTTCTAGACATCACATCGCTGCGCGAGAGGTGAGTTCAACGTAGGTGGAGAAGATTGACCTGGTCTTCTCCACCTATGTCACTGTTTTATGGAAGTGCCTC
>CAZYRE010000171.1:0-4452 GCA_964650155.1 uncultured Bdellovibrionales bacterium | reverse complement strand
AACGCCCAAGCGTAGTATCCTCCAAAAGCAAGGAGGCGGTCAGGTTTTGCTTTGCGAGCAAACTTAGAAAGAAAATATGGTAGCCAAATTGTAAATGTAGCCCAAAAAAATAATCCTTTACGAGATCTTGTCCAGAAAGGAATTCTTTCCCAAGTAACTCCAGTAAGTGCGCCAGGAGGCGGCTTATCCAAGGAGAGATAGGTAACCTCATGCCCTCTTGTAACCAACGCACTCATTAGCCGGTATAACCTTACGCAGAACCCGCCAGGTTTGTGTGTATAGTAAGGAATCAGTATCCGCATAGGGCCAACTTGCCTTAAAAGCCTAATTCTTTCAATTGGTTATATTGTCGCCTCGAAATCATAAAATCTGCATCAAATATAAGTATACCAATATTTATCGAGGTTCGAGCTTAAGTGCTCGATTTATAGGTTCATGGCTAATAAATCCCCACTCATCTCAATCATTATCCCTGCTTTTAACGAGGAGGCGGCAATTGGTGATACAATTTTACGTCTGCAAGATCTCGACCTTCCTGATTTTGAAATCTTAGTAATTAATGATGGAAGCTCTGATGGAACGGAGCGTGTGGCTGAAGCAGCTGGGGCGCGTGTAATTTCTCATCCTTACAATATCGGTAACGGAGCTGCTGTAAAAACTGGAATCAGGCACGCCCGTGGTAAGGCGTTAATCTTTATGGATGGTGATGGTCAGCACGATCCCGCAGATGTTCCAAGAATAGTTTCCTTACTAGCTAAATATCACATGGTTGTTGGAGCTAGGACCAGGGATTCTGAGACCTCTAAGCTTCGCGATGTGGCCAACTGGATCTATAACCGTTTTGCTACATACGTTGCGCAATTTAAAATTGAAGATCTTACAAGCGGTATGAGAGCCATGCGTCGGGAAGACGCACTTAGGTTCTGTGATATGCTACCAAATACCTTTTCATACCCGACAACTTCGACTCTGGCATTCCTTCGTTCTGGAAGATCTATAAAATACGTTCCAATAAAGACAAAATATAGGATCGGTAAGAGTAAGATTAAGCCACTTGTTGATGGCCCACGCTTTTTGTTGATTATCATGAAGATCGCGACACTCTTCGCCCCAATGCGCGTTTTTCTTCCTGTAAGTATAATGAGTTTTTTTATGGGAGTTAGTTGGTACCTTTTTACCTACTTTGCTTTCGGTAGGTTTACCAACATGTCTGCGCTCCTTTGCAATACTTCTGTCATTATCTTCATGCTGGGATTGATTGCCGAACAGGTGGCATCTCTTAGGTTAGAGAAGAACGAAGGACTATCAAGTCAGGAAGCTGCGGATTCTTATGCAGTCTTAGCAAAGATTTCAGAGGATCCAGTCTCTAAAACTCACTAAACTGTTCACCGAGTTTATCCCTAGATCGTCTTCCGAAATCATCTTTAGGTTCCACGTGCACTAGAACTTTTGTAATTTGAGGCATTGATTTATGAATGGCTTCTCCAACGTTATGAGCCACCTCGTGTCCAAATCGTATCGTCTCATTTGGGTCACACAAAACATCTAGATCTACGTAGTAATCAAAGCCCACCTTTCTTACTAAGCATTTATGTGTTCCATGAACACCAGGAACCGAATTTGCGATTCCCCGAATTTGTTTAATTAGCTCGGGGTTTGGTGCTGTGTCGATTAGCTCGTAAAGTGCTGGTTTTAGTAACCTTATGGCATTCGCTGCGATAATTCCCCCAGCAATTAGAGCAGCAAAAGCATCCGCACTTTCAAATCCTTCTCCGCCAAGAATAGCTATTGAAATCCCGATAAACGCTGCAAGCGATGTTAGTGCATCACTTCTATGGTGCCAGGCGTCTGCATTAATAGCCCCACTGTTTACTTCAATTCCAACGCGCTCAACAAATCTAAACAGCCACTCCTTGACCCCAACGGTTAAAATCAAAACTAATAATGTGAAAGGTGCCGGAGATTTTTCAGGAGTAATTATATTATCAACGCTCTCTACACCAATTAGTATAGCAGCTCCTAACATCATTAAAGAGATTACTACTGATACCAGAGGTTCAAATTTGCCGTGTCCATATGGATGGGTTTCATCTGGTGGTTTGACGGCAAGTTTAAGACCGATGAGAACTAGAATAGACCCAAAAATATCAAAAGTTGATTCAATTGCATCGGCGATAAGAGCAAATGAATTACCTATAACTCCGGCGAGCCCTTTGATAATTGCCAAAGCAATGTTGGCAATTATTCCGATTAAGGAACTACGTATGCCTGTTGTTGCATCTTTCATCGAGCGGCAGGATCACATACCCCGCTGCTCAAGTCACCATAGATTAAAAGAGGCCAGATTTAGAAAACCTGGTGTTCTTCATCTAGTGGGATGATTTCATTGGCGGAACCGTTTGCATGTTGAGTTGGAGCAGGCTTAGCTTTTGGAGCCTTGACTTCCCACTTCTTATCCCAGTTTTTTGGTTGAGGTTTAGAAGCAGATTTTCTTGATGCAGACTTTTTAGTATGCGCATCGTTATTGCCGTAAATTAGAGCTGTAAGATTATGTACAACTCTGCCTAAGTTTTCAGCTTGAGCAGTTAAGTCTGCACCAGAGGCAGCGGATTGCTCTGCTGAAGCAGCATTCTGTTGCGTCACTTTGTCCAGTTCTGACATTGCGGAATTAAGCGAACCAATACCCTCTGATTGCTCACGGCTTGCTACGGAGATCTCCCGAACTATGTTCAGAGCTACCTCAGATGATTCCTTGATAGAAACCAAGGACTTTTCAACAGCTTTTGTAACCTGTACGCCAGTATCAGCAAGCTCCTTAGATCTAGAAATCTTGCTAGCTGTATCTTTAGCTGCAGTAGCGCTTCTTTGGGCTAAGTTTCTGACTTCCTCTGCCACTACAGCAAAACCTTTTCCGGCATCTCCTGCACGAGCAGCTTCAACTGCTGCGTTAAGAGCAAGTAGGTTGGTCTGAAAAGCTATATCTTCAATTGTTTTTACAATTTGAGAAGTTTCATCTGCCGCAGAGCAGATAGCATTCATCGCTGTGCTCATCTCGGTCATCTGAGTTACGCCAGTTTCGGCAGCATCTTTAACCTGATTAGAGATCTTATCAGCCTTGGTTGCGTTTTCAGAGTTGTGCTTAGATTTGGAAGAGATCTCTCCAACTGTGGCTGTTGTCTCTTCAAGGGAAGCTGCTTGCTCACTTGCACCTTGTGCCAAGGCTTGTCCGCCAGCGGCAACTTGATCTGCGGAATTAAACACCTGCTTCGTTGTCGAATCTAGATTTTCAACCATTACTGAAATAGCATTAATTACACTACGACGGAGATAGAATATCGATAGTCCACCAACCACTAGTACTATTAATAGTGCTACATAGCCAAGTTGCTCAGAGAGATGAAGAAATTTCTCGGATCTCTCCTTCGTGAGCTTGTCAGCCTCTTCAAATAATTCAGAAAGAGCCTCCATCTCGGTCTCTAGTTTGCCAAATGCTTCTAAAAACTGTGGCAACTTAGCTAAGCCATCTGAGTAATTTGTAAAACTTGTATCTACGATATCCTTAGCAGAGCTAATATAAGCCTGAAGCGCTGGCTCCATTTCAGCTAATGCACTTTTTATATTTGCAGGTATATCTTTTGATTCATTCTCTTTTACTAGCTTCTCGAACCATTCCGAGTGCTCAACAATAGATTGTTGAATCTCTTTTTTAGTGCCTACACGGGAATCTCTTGAGGAGGCTAGGTATAGAGCAGCTAACACATCCCCTCTAAGAGCATCATGCATCATGTCGCCCTCAAGGTGGTTTCTAAGAGCCGAAGAGTTAGTTACCAACTCATCTCTAACTCCAACAAGACCTTGTTCGGTATAAAAATTAAGTCCGCCTTGAAGAAAGCAAATAAAAATATTAATGGATACCGCAAAGAATAGTTTTTTCCCGAGACTCATATATCTAGACTCCTGCTGATGAATAAGCCTGCCCCCACTAGGCAATACTTAGAGTTCCCGGATTTAGTATCGACTCCATCTCTTTTAATCATGAGTAGATATTTCTCCTATAATTAGGGAGTTGTTTCCTTATAGTCATTTTGACCGATTGAGTATAACCTCTTGAATTGCATGAAGTATTTGTTAAGTACAAAAAGTCGTTTCGTAAGGGTTTGCCTGGTATTATTCGCCCTCCTGCTTCCTTTTTTTGTAAGACCAGTCTTAGAAAGTAAATCATACCTGAATGAAGCCACGCTCTTAGTTGAGTCTAATAAATCGGACGAAGCTGTATACAAGTATGCTGAGGCAGCAAGGTGGCGTTCCCCGATCAATCCGTTGGCAAGGGAAGCTTTTGAGCAATTAAAATCTCTCGGAGAAAATTCTTCGGATCCCGAGTTAAAGGCGGAAGCCTTACGACTTCTTCATAGTGTGGACATCGTCTCTGATAATTTGCTGGATGGAAAAGAT
>CAZYRE010000170.1:0-4454 GCA_964650155.1 uncultured Bdellovibrionales bacterium | reverse complement strand
AGGTATCCTTTATCTTCGAGGATTTCTTGGACGACGGACATGTCAGTCTCATGAATTAGGCGGGGATCTTCGTTGTTGAATATAATTCTCTTAGCTCGACTAAGCTCTCTTCCCAAATGAGCCTTAGATGGGGGTTTAACAAGAAACCCACTGGCTCCGGCCTTAAGGCACTTCACCAATATATCTGGGGTTCCGTAAGCAGTTAAAACTATAATTGGGATATGCTTTAACTTCGGATTAGCGCGCACCTTCTCCGTGAATTCCCAACCATTCATACCAGGCATGCTCACATCTGTAATAATACAGGAGTACTCCGACGGATTTGCTTCAAGCGCGGCCAACCCTTCTTTGGCTGAAGAAAATCCCTTAACAAACGCGTACTCTAAGTGCTCGATGAAAGCGCAGATGATATCCCGTGGGGAAGCTAAGTCTTCTACCACCATTACTCTAAATTTAGCTCCAGCTCTTAGTTTTCGCTGTCCGATTTTTGTAATGAGATTATTAATTTCTAAACTCAGATCTGATCCAGCAAAATACTCAACACCCATCACACCTAAAGACCAACGCTTCCTAGAAAGGTCGATAGGATCCATTCCCTCAAAGGAATAAACTGCGAATTGTGCGTTATTATTTGATGTCCATAAGGAAGAAGAGAGATCCTCTGCTGCTTTCTCACCAAAGGTATCACTCATTAGCACTAGATCGAATGGACGTGCCATTACCAAACTTTGAGCAGCCTTAATATCGGCAGTATTTTTTACGCGAAAGCCTTCGCCTTTTGCGTATTTACTGAACTTGGTCAGATCGGAATCTTTATTGGTGATTATTAAAATATCTGGCATAACTTTATGCTTTACTTTTTAGAAACTGTTCACATTCCTTTTTTAATTCAGCGAATGTATCCTTAGCGACCTTCCAGTCTTTCGCGCCATCAAACTCGGCCTTACCAAGTAAATCCTCCAGTGTTCCAGACAGAGTAGACACCGCTTCGAGGCCAAAAAAACCTGAGCCACCCCGAATGGTGTGAAAACTTGCCGAATACCTTTTCCGTGTCCCTAAGTCATCACTTGCACCTTGAGCTAAAAAATCCTCAAATGCCTGAAGATGCTTTGATACTTCAACTCTAAAGACCTGAAAGGCCTTGCCAGAGAGAAGTGAGTTAGGAACCTTTTCGTCCACGTTTACTAGATCGGACTTAAGTTGGCGAAACTTAACGTCTATACTCCAAGGAGCTTAAGATGGCCCCCTTGTCCTATGGTATCAGTATTCATTATAACGGTATACAGGTTCCCTTTCTAACTGTTTGATATTAAAGGACGGATTACCATGAATCCGAAATTATTGATTGCAATCCTTATAGTCGCTCTACTCGGTGGGGTGTGGTTTTTTAATGGGGCAAAAACCCTGACCTCTGAAACCGCCAAGGTTGCAAATAATAAAACCGCCGAAAAGAAAAGTGTTCTACCAACCGAGACTCTAACAAGAAATGAATCGGCAATGGCTGCTGGTTCAGGTGAGCACTCCGCTTCTAAAGATGTTGGTGAAGACGAAGAAGCGGAACCAATTCCTGCGGCTCAACGGTATCACTCTGCTGAGGAGGCATTAGCCGCTGTTAAAAAAGCTTCCCTTGACTATGACGATTTCATACTTGAAGAATTCGTTGAGCTTGGTGACTGTGCTTGGTGCGACAAATTTTATCCAGAACTCTTAAAGTCTTTAAGAGATCCCAGTTTGAGTATTGATGAACGAAGTTACTTTGGAGAACTACTAGCTGTCTCAGGAAAACTCGATAACATTAAAGAGCTTGTGAAAAGTTTAGAGCAAGCTGGATCTGATGATGAAAGAGATATGTATGGTGAATCTCTGGAATTAGCCGTAGGTGGCGACGATATGATTCAGGTTCTCTCTGAGTATATGAGTAATGAAAATGATACCTTGAGAGAAAGCGTAGTTTCAGCAATCTCCAATCAGGGAAGTCGATTAGCTGCTGAAAAGTTATATAACGACTTAGTCAGTGGACAAGGGAAGGATCATGACTACTACTCTCTTGGCATAGGACTTGGAGAAATGGTTCCCGATGAAAGTGCCCTGCCCTTTCTTCAAGAGCTCGTGATCAAACGTGCACCACATTCAGATCTAGCGGTGAAGGCATTGATTAATTCTGGCCTTCCAGGATTAACAATCGTGTTCGATTCTCTTGCTTCAGAAAAGGATGAAGCCAAAGGAACTGAGATGCTAAAAGACGCTGTCGATCACGTAATAACGGAGGACGGTGTAATCGACTTCCTAACCAAAGCTTCACAAAACCAAGCCTATCCTCAATTTCTTAAAGAATTCGCCAACAATGCTCTGACCGAAGCTAAAGCAGAGGAAGTTGATGAGGAAGAAGAGGAAGAGTAGCTACTTCCCAGAGACAATATCTTTTAAGATGCGGTCTACTTCATCATTAGACTTAGGTGTTGTCTTTTTCGGTTTACTTTTTACCGGAACAACTAAGATTTCTGGTGATTTAACCTCAACAACTTTCCCCTCACGAAATAGCACACTTTGCTTATCGTAAATCCAAAGGTCCTCTCTTTTGATCTCACGGATCTCTTTTTCCTTAGGTATCCCTAACATTTCTAAAACTTCACCATACGAACTACCTTTAAGTGGAACTAAAGCGAGTTCATTCGCTAGTAATGTGACTGGAGAAGAGGTTAGGATTACTGAAATGGCTACAATAATTTCTTTCATATAGTATCTTTATCTCTGTTGACCTCTTTTGTTACTGCCCCTAGAGCTTTAGAGTACACACAGAGACGGGTTTCATAAATACTACTTCTTAAGATGGCAAATAATTCAAGAATAGATAATTTATTAATCTGCGGAGCTCATCTTGTTGCTTTTTTTATTCCTCTCAAACTATCAATTACTTACGCAATACTATTCCCATGTTTAGCTCTACTTATTTATAAACACCGAAAAGACATCCCTGCTATTTTTAAAGAATTACCTATTGGATTAATAGCACCACTAATAGTTTGGATCGTCTGTGCCTTGGTCACAGGATTATTCGGAATTGCTCCAATCAACAGCCTTACCCAAGGAGCTCGTCTAATCGTACCCATCCTGACTCTTAGCTTATTTTATTTTGTTACCATAAAAACTTCCTCAAAGAGGCTCCTCATAGCACTACTACTTGGACAATCGATCTCCTCTCTACACACTGTGATAACGCCTATCCTCCCAGAATTCCTAACCCGTATTTTTATTGGTGCAGTTACCGAATCAGGTCAACTCGCTATCTCATCTCTTGTAGCGATTGGTATTACTTTTACGATTCTGTTTGAGCGAGAAAAGCTAGAGACGCCAAATTGGGTTGCCTTCTTAACCGCTGTAAATCTAATTGGATTTAGCTGCGTAGGATTTAGTAGTCCAAGCTTTCTTCAACAAGATTTGTGGATTTTCTTAGTTATTCTATCGATCTCAACGACTATAAGTCTGCTATTTTCATATAAAGAATGGAAATCCACCAAGTCTTGCTTCACTCTATTATTCTCCCTTACCTTGCCACTATTATTTAGCGCCTTAATGATAAATCTCAAACGCGGTCCTTGGCTTGGTGTTGGAGTGGCATTGATCTTACTGATTGGGAATTACTATAAGCGGCTAGTACTTCCAGTAATTGCACTTATTATTTTGGTTATTTTCTCCGTCCCTCAGATTCAGACACGATTAAGAGAATCATCAGATGATTTTTTTATCGCCGGTGGGCGTAGCGAAATGTGGCAAATTGGTACGGAATTAGCCGCCAAATATCCGCTAGGTATCGGGTATCAAAATAGTGCTGTTCTTAAAAAGTTTGATGCAAATATCCCACAAAACCACACTCATTTTCACAATAATCCACTCAATATTTTGGTTGAAACAGGCTGGCTTGGTCTCTTTTTGTTCGGAGCTTGGATTTTAAAAATCATCCGCGCCGGAAAGACTCCTGGCGTCTCTTTTCCTAACTCGTTCCTACTCTACGCCCTCTCCCTTTCGATTATTTCTTGGCAAGTAGCCGGAATCGTCGAATACAACTTTGGCGATAGTGAAGTTTTGTTAGTGGTCCTTTTGGTTATCTCTGCAATGGGAAATTTATTAAATACAAAAACACGACAGAATCAAAATTAGCCAAAAAGCTTTTTGTGAATATTTTTTATCCTTTCATTCCCGTCAATTTGCTTTGCCGCGCGATGAATAGAAACTGATCCCAACTCCTCAGGTTCAGATTGCTTGTCCTTGAATGCGGGATACCGCCTTGAAGCTGTTGCAAACATTCTGTATGCCTGCTTTTCATAAAATGCTAATTCAACGAACCCATCAATATTATCCTTTACGACCTGGGTAAGAGCTGCTTCTTGTCTCTGACGAACATCTTCTCCGAGCTTAATATCGCCTTTAAGGTATACGACACCGGTTCCGCCTTC
>CAZYRE010000169.1:0-4529 GCA_964650155.1 uncultured Bdellovibrionales bacterium | reverse complement strand
CCGACGCAGCTCAAATGTTCTTTAGGTCTGGATATAGATTATGGGAATGGCGAGACTCTTGGCAAAATTATTGGTGCGATGACAGAGAATCGAAAAGACACCAGCAATCTTGGAGAAGTTCGAAGGATCGAACATTTGCTTGTTGATACATTTCATGATGTTTCAAAGATATTTAGTGACTCGAAAGAATTTCAGGGTAAATCAGTTTTAGATATTGCCTGTGGTGCTAGTGATCCTGTTCTATCGAACTATGGAATACGCTTTGAACCATGGCGAGCAAGATTCCTGAAGAATCTAGGATTCGACGTTGTTGGAATTGATTCTCGTCCTAGTCCAGGGGAGTCCTATCATCACATCGTTGCTGATTTAGAAAAGGATGGATTACGCGCCGTTGGAAAACGCAACTTTGATCTAGTTGTATGGTGTGCCTACCTCAATCCAGATCCCGAAAAGGGAACTTTCGGCGGTGAAGAGGCGAAGGTTCACGTGAGCAATTTGAGACGGCAACTCCTATCCCTAACAAATCCTAATTCATTAATTTATACGGGCGAAGATTTTATTAAGGTTCATGAATTTAATACCTAGAAGCTTTGAAAAATATGCCAGCTGATTCAATAAGAAAAGCGGTTGTTAGCGATTCAGCGATGATTGCTCACATTCATGTTGAGTCATCTAAGGCGGGGTATCAAGAGGCGCTCTCGCCCGAGCTTCTTGGGCGTCGTACGGAACAAAAACAATCTATTTATTGGGCTAAACTACTTGCCAATGTTGCGGGAACCACTTTCTTATATGAGATTGAGGATTCACCGGTAGCTTTCATCAGGACAGAAGAGAGTCCAGATTCTAAGATCTGTGAAGTCACGCATCTTTTTGTACTCAGCTCATTTTGGGGTCGAGGCATTGCCGAAAAATTATTAATAGCATCTCGTAGGCCCTATACTATAAGAACTGAATTATGGGTGCTTGAAAGAAATAATCAGGCCCAGAGCTTTTATAGATCCAAAGGCTTTAAGCCCTCGGGTCTTCTACGCCAGTACGATTTTGAAGGTACGCTGGTACATCAGGTGCAATATTTTAGAGTTGAACAAGTATAATTATTAGCCGATATCAATTGATATACGACCGCGAATCCGCTGTGTCTTTTTGTATTCGAGCATTAAGGGTTAGTTTGCGTTGTTTTAATTTCAATATGGTTAATAAGTTTAGAGTTTTATTTGTCTATTTGTTGATGGCGGTGCTATTGGCGCAGCCTTTGGCTCTGGCAATTGATCCGAAAAGCAAAGTTGAAAGTTGTTCGCAACATTTTCAAGATGTGCTTATTGAGCAAACTAATGCTAGCGCAGGGATCTTTGCTAATTTTGTATCTAGGCCAGGATCGGTGAGTTATGAGTCTGAAGCGTTTCTTAGAAAAGCTTTAGACCAGATTGAAAATATTAAACCACCTCCATATCGATGCAGCCCTGGCTGTAAGATGGATTCTATCCCTTATGTCTATTTGAGATCTGAACCGAATAAACTTTTAGAAGATTATAGCGAGAAGACATACTGTTTGGAGCAACATGCAAATACCTCGAAAGCGCCTATTGAATATAACAAAGATGCAATTTCATCTGTTGAGGAGTTAGTTGCCTGGGTTGGTGAATTGGCACAGGGCAAAGGAGTAGACGGTAAAGATTTATATAGAAAGTGCGATAAAAGTTGTAGCCCAAGATATGAATACAAAATTATAAAAAACCAGATAGGGAAGCAGCTTGCCGCGACTGCAAGTATAATTTGCGGAGAGGCACGGGATAAAACTGATAATCTGTATAAGTTGAAATCCTTCTTGAGATGGCGGTGCGCCCCTATAAAATAAACCGTTCTGACCAGTTATCAATTGATTGATAGTTGGGCTTGACCAGTTATCAATTAACTGATAACTTGGCTTATATGAAAATAGGGGCCAGATACCTACAATCTTCAATAGAAAATGACGCCTTTAGAAAAGCGAAAATAGCTTTCATATCTGGGCCTCGCCAGGTGGGGAAAACCACATTGGCTAAAGCCTTATTAGGGTCGTCGCACAACTACTATTCTTACGATGAGGAAAGTTTTCGAAGAGCGTGGAGCAAAAATCCCGAGATGGCCTTAGCAGATCGCTCCCCTGGGCCGGTCGTTTTAGATGAAATTCATAAAGACCGTTTGTGGAAGCGTAAGCTTAAAGGAATCTACGATCAGAATCCAAATGCTGGGCCATATGTCGTTACCGGGAGTGCAAGGCTCGATACGTATCGTCGAGGGAGTGATAGTTTGTTGGGGAGGTACCTGCCTTACAGATTACATCCACTCACCGTTGGTGAACGACCAGTTTCTCCCAGTCCTGATAAGTTGTTCGAGGCAGATGGCTCTTCACTCTGTACGGTAGAAGATCTAATTAATCTTAGTGGCTTTCCTGAACCACTATTGGGCGGTGATGAAAATGAAGCAATTCGTTGGAGTCGACTTCGTTTAGAGAGACTTGTGCAAGAAGATACAAGAGACCTCTTATCAATTTCAGATCTCTCTGCATTTAGAGTATTAATTGATCTCCTTCCAGAGCGAGTTGGATCCCCATTATCTATCAATGCTCTGCATGAGGATGTCGGTAAGGCATATGCAACTGTTCGTTCTTGGTATCAGGTGCTAGAAGCACTCTACTTCTGTATAACTATTAGGCCATATTCTAAGCGAATAAATCGAGCAATTCGAGCTGAACCAAAGATGTATTTATTTGATCCTTTACGTATTCCTAGTCAGTACTCAGCCAAGCGTCTAGAAAACATCACCGCACTTCACCTGGTAAAAGCAGCGAATTACTGGAGCGATACTGCTCAAGGGGAATTTTCCGTGCACTTTGTACGAGACAAGAACAAACGTGAAGTTGATTTTCTAATGGTTCGTGATTCAAAACCGTGGATGCTTGTCGAGTGTAAAAGTGGATCTAAATCACCTTCTCCAAGTCTTAAGTATTACTCTCAAATTTTAAATCCACAACATCGCTTGCAACTGGTAAGTGATTCTAACTATGATCGCGTATATGCTGAGGATAATATTCGCGTCCTTAACTATGATAAGTTCTTCTCACTTTTGCCGTAAAATCTAGATGCAAATCTAAGCTACCGAGTCTTGGCGTCTCTTGATCGCCTTTAAGCCTGAGGAGGCACTTCGGTGTTTGGCAACTTCAAGAGTGTCACTAGCAACGAATAATTTTACTGCGGATTTTGGGGTTGCTTTGCCGGTACTTGGATCAGTATGCCAGGGAACAAATCTTTCGTGATTTCTAATTCGTCCTATGAGCTGAACTAGGTCACGACCGAGCCAAGGCATATTATAGACGTATAGGTGCTCGGCCGGAGTATCTAAGCCCTTCTTCGCCACGTCTGTGAATATCAAAACCTGATTATCACTGTTTCGAAAATTCCATAATCGCTCTCCTCTCTCAGGTGAATCTTGGTATGAACTGCCTGTTATTGCATTTACCTGAACTCCTAGAGGGCCTAGTGTTTGAGAGATCGCCTTTTCTAGAAAAAAAGCATGGTCGGCATAGTAGGTATACACAAGAGCTCTGCCGCGGTCTCCACGGATAGAAAAATACTTATACAGATCGGCTATTAGATCCTCTTCCTTAGGATGGTTGGACCAGTTGATACCTCTGGAGGCAAGATCGTTGCGGGCCATGACCAAAAGCTCCTCAGTCATAGGCCCGATACTTTTTTCATCTTTTAGAAGATCTAAATATCTCCCTCTCTCATTTTCAGGAATGATTTGGTTAATCACTTCTGGGATTGATTTGGCGGTAGCCCAAGGTAAGTAAAGTGTGGGAATAGGGCTCTCCGAGACCGTGCCATAAGAATCATATCCATGTTGACCAGAAGCTACATAATGAAAAGCCTTTAGAACCGGGGAGTCCCCCATATACTTCGGGTCATATAAATTCCTTCGATAGCCAGCTTTAGGATTCCCCTCCTTGTGTCCAGACCAATAGGTTATGGCAAATCTTGTTGCCAAAATATTTTCGCTAACGAGTCTCATGAAAGTAGAGCAGCCAGAGACTGTTAATGCTTCATGTAGATGAGGGATGTGTTGTAACCGGTAGGCTGCATGGATCCCGAAGACTAAATCACTTGGGAGCTCTCCTATTTGTTCCCGGATCTCAGATGCTACACGGTTTATGCCACCAATTACTCCCTCCCAGGCATGAGGACTTGGCCATTTTAGTTTCCCTTCTGTATCAAGAACGGCTTTATCTAGAATCGGCAAGAGATTTTCATCATATCTGGTTAGGCATCTTCTTACAGCGTCAACATCATCCTCTAGAGCACGCTCCAAAATAGTTGCCGGTACTCGTATCTCAGCCATCCTCCATTCTTCTTGAAAGGATTGCAGGCTTATCCAGCCTTCGTCCTTTTCAAAAAGTTGAGGTTCTACTGCAATGGGATAGTACCTGGCTCCAAGTCGCCTCGACATCTCAACAACATCTCTAGATTTATCTTCGAATGCAGCAGAGAATA
>CAZYRE010000168.1:0-4598 GCA_964650155.1 uncultured Bdellovibrionales bacterium | reverse complement strand
TTTTCCAGCGCCATTTTCATCTGCATCAGATCTTTCAAAAGGCTCTAGTGCTATACCTACGATATGATCGCCACTAAGAGCTTTTTTTCCCATTCCAGCAGTTGATGAGATTGTTATTCGATCACCAATTTCGATTGGGCCATTTTCGAGCGTAACTTTTATAGGGATACGACCAGCTAGAGCAACGGGAACCTTGGTGTAAGAAAGAAGTTCTTCATTTGCAAAGCCTCCGAGGATTACTCCGGGCTTAGTAGATATAACACCGATGATTCGCTTAATATTTCTAGGATTATTATCGCCTTTTGTTACAAAGGGAACGAAACCTTCCTCTTCCTTGGTACAGATCTTGGAACCATCTTCAATATCAGTAGTATCGATACATTTAGCTGCCTTCTTCGTATTAATCATTACGATATCGCCAGCTTCTACTGTATCGCCGTCTTCGATAGGAAAATTTTCTGCTAAGTCTATGCCCGTTACTGCTGCATTAACTGAAACAACTGTGCCATCTGTTCTAGCAACGTCATCGCAGTTATCTCCAGTATCATCAACACAGATAATACCATCATCTACAAGAAGAGATCCTGCTGAAATATTACTTGAGGTTGCTGATGGACCTCCTCCCAAACTAACGCTTCCACCGGTGAACTTTGCAGCCATCTTTGCATCGCCACCAGAAACGTTTACCGATAATCCATAAAGTGACGCGGTTCCTGCACCACCGACATCCCCGGTTACATTAATATCTAGTCCAGTAGTATCTATTGTGCCGCCTGTAGCGCCAGTTCTATCAACATCAAGTTCAAGTCCGTAAGTGGTGTCCGATCCAGCCGTAACAATTCCTGTATCATCAACTTGAATTTTTGAACCTCGCTCTGTGCCAGCCGTTGTAGAGGCAGAAGCAAGTCTAGTATCAAGAGAGGCTATCGGTGATCCAGTATTAATTCCCACACTGCCACCATCAAATAGTGCAGCATAGTTTGTATCTGCACCAGAGACCGAAACGTTCAATCCGGTTGCGGATGAATTGGCGTTAGTATCTGCAGATACTATCACATTTAATCCAGCAGAATTAATAGTGCCACCTGACGCACCGGTCCTTGTTACATTTATGTCTAATCCATTTGTCTGATCTGTACCGGAGGAAACGTTGCCAGTATCGGTAATATTTATTTCAACGCCCCTCTCTGTCGAAGCTGATGAAGCTGTGCTGGTTAGAACGGTATCAAGCATTGCTGAAGTTGAGGAAGTGCCAATTCCAACCTGCCCTGTACCATGTGGAATAATTGCTAAATTCTGATTTGATACAGTTGTAATATCGGTAGCTACTCCTGAGAATGTATGAGTACCTGTCCATGTCGGCGTAAATGTCTGATCGATGCTAATTGTAGAAGTGCCACCTTCCACACCAGTAGAACCTATTGAGATGCCCGTTCCAGCTGCTGTTGCCGCAACGTAGTTACCGGTTGTGTGGGTCGTTAAAGCAATGAGGTTTGTCAGAGAAGTAGCGCCAATTCCACCGTTAGCTACTGGCAAAGTACCAGTTACCTCAGCAGAAGCTAAATCGATATCAGTTCCAAGTTTTGTGACATTACTAGATAAACGAGCATCCGCTACAGTACCACTCGATATATTTGAGCCGTTCAAAGTTGTAAGTAGTTCACCACTAACAGCGGGAATTCTGGCTGAGGCATCGAGTTTTAGAATTTTATTCGCTATAGTCCCAGAATCAACTACTAGTGAGACGTCACCTGAGGTGCCTCCACCTGTTAATCCACTACCTGCGGTAACCCCTGTGATATCTCCGCCGGCAGCAGTATCAGATATGTTCTGTCCATTAAAATAAAGATCCCCGGAAACGTTATAAAGTTTATTTGTAGCTGTAACCGGTGCACTGGCAGGATCTATCTCCATCCTACCATTCACATGAAGAACTTCATCTGAGGCAGTAGCCGTACCTACATTAATTTTATTGGTAAAAGAGTGGACGGCTGACCATGTCGGAGCGAAAGTTTGATCTACACTCAAAGTTAAAGCCGCACCTTCAGAGCCTGCAGCTCCACCACTTATTCCTGTACCAGAGGCAACAGAAGCCACATACGATCCCGTCGTATGTGTTCCTAATGTCAGAAGATTAGTTAGTGCATTAGCACCGGTACCACCATTGGCAACTGGTAAAACACCGGCGACTTCTGAAGTAAGGCCAATTGAACTACCCAACTTAGATACATTACTAGACAGTCTTGCATCATCAACTGTTCCGGAAGAAAGACTAGTGGCATTAAGCGCAGTCAAATTTGCTCCACTTACTGCTGGCAAAGCGCCACTGCCATTTAGTTGTACTATTTTGCTAGCACTGGTGCCAACATCAACACTTAGAGATACAGCACCTGATGTTCCGCCACCAGTTAATCCAGTACCAGCAGAAACACCTGTAATAGTTCCAGAGCCTGCGCCCCCTGTGGACACGGCTTGGCCAGCCCAGTAAAGAGTACCGCCTAGATTGTAAAGTTTATCTGAGGTTGTAGACGGAGAAGACGTTTGACCAAGGTGTATTCGACCAGTCAATTCAAGCTGCTCATCAGGATCACTAACACCAATACCGACATTCCCACTCTGAAATATGGCGCAATAATTTGTATCGGCACCCGAAGCACTAACTAGTAATCCTACCGTTGTAGAGTCACCTCCTGAATCGCCAACCACAGAGACGTTTAGTCCAGTACTATTGATGTTTCCGCCCGTAGCACCGGATCTTGTAACGCTAAGATCGAGTCCAGTATTTGAATCAGAGCCACTGGAAACTCCACCAGTATCACTCATGATGATGGAACTCGCATTTACATCACTAGCCGATCCTGAAGTGCTTCCACTCTCCACACTTAACGAAGAGGCTAAAACCTCTGTTTTCTTACATGCACCCGGTCGTGATGCTATCACACGAGTTTTCTTATTAACGCAGAGATTATCTGCACTTGATTTTGCTACTGGCAGAGCGCACACAACTATCAAGGTGCTTAAGACGGTTTTAATAACTGTTTTCATAACCTTCATCCTTAAACTCACTTCTTTTTATTCTTTGATTTTTTATTGTTACTAGAGGCTTTGCCACCCTTCTTAGGTGTACAACTGGTAGCTCCTGCTTCTTTTGCAATTGTTCCTTTAGGGCAAGTACTGCACGATATAGAACCCTCAACTTGAGCAAATGTTCCAGCGGCACACAGTTGACACTTGGTCTGTCCTACCGATGAAGAGTAACTTCCAGCTGGACACAAGGTATAAGCATTAGCACCGGCAGAGGAGATGTATGCACCTTTCGGAGCATCAATACATTCACTCGATCCATCTGACGGACTAAATTTTCCTGCTGGGCAATTTGAACATGTGGACGCACCTGCACTAGAGAACTTTCCTGCAGCACAATTCGAACAACTAGAAGATGATTCAGAAGCTGAGAATGTTCCAGCGGCACAAGAACGACATGCCGTAGCTGCTGCTTGATCCGAGTACGAGCCTGCACTACATGGACTGCAACTTGCTGCACCTGATGAAGAGGAAAAAGTTCCAACCGGACAATTAGCGCATAAAGAAGAGCCAGTATTCGGTGAATATGTTCCAGCACTACAGTCTGAACAGATAGAAGAACCTGCTTGGCTGTATGTTCCAACCGCACAATCAGGACAAACAGTTAACCCAGTACTATTCCCTGCAGTCCCTGCCGGACATGTATCACAAATAGAGGCTCCAACAGTCGAAGTATACTCTCCTGGTTCACATTGTAGACATGTAGATAGGCCAGCATACGGTGCAAACTCTCCTGGACTGCACTCTATGCAGGCAGATTGATCATCATTTGCTACAGTTCCAAGCGCACACTGAGAACAACTACTTGAGCCTGCCCCGGCCACATATCCAGGCGAGCAAGAAATGCACGCGCTACCACCAGCGCTAGGCATATATGTTCCGACTGGACAGCTCGTACAAGAGGTCGAGTTAGCAGTAGCGGCAATAGATCCCGCTCCGCATTCAGAACATGAAGAAGATCCGGCAGTCGAAATAGTTCCGGCAGGACAGCTGCTACATACACTAGATCCCTCAAGACTAAATGTACCAGCTGCACAGGGAGAGCATGAAGTGCTTGATATAGCGTTACTAATAGTTCCTGCGGAACAGGCAACACAAGTAGTTCTACCAGTAAGTTGGTTGAATGTTCCCACTGGACATTCCAAACAAGTACTACTGCCTCCTGTGGGAGCATATTCACCAACAGGACATGGATCACATAAACTGTTTCCTAAATCATCAGTAAAAGTACCGGCTGAACAAGGCAAACATTGCGTCGCCCCTGCACCAGAATACGTCCCCACAGGACATGCTAGACAACCAACACCGCCTGAATCAGGCATATATGTTCCAGCAGCACAGTTGACACAGCTTGAGGTTCCAAGTTCATCTGCATATTGACCAGGACCACAATCATCACAGCTCGAAGCCCCTGTAGTATTAGATACAGTTCCTTTAGGACAATCACTACAAACAGATGAACCAGCAATTGCAAATTCACCAGGATCACAAATCGTACAGGTGGTAGAACCATC
>CAZYRE010000167.1:0-4615 GCA_964650155.1 uncultured Bdellovibrionales bacterium | reverse complement strand
GGCAATTCAGCATCGCTCTCTTCTGTGACTAGAACAAACTTATTACTCCATTTTAGATTTAGGCACCGTGCTGCTTGCTCAGATGGAGTGAGCTTCTCTATTGCAAACTCTTGGCGAGCATCCTGCGTACGCAGTGAATCTTTCAAAACTTCTGGAGTAGAAGGATCGGAGTCATGGTCGATATACGCGGAAGGATCAGGATAAAGCGGCAAGAGAGGACAAAACGAACCCTCTGTATCAATTGCTAATTGGGCTAGAACAGAGGCCGGGTGCCTAAAAACAGTTCCAGCTTCACCAATATGAGTCATCGCGTACCCATTCCGACAGTTAGGAGTATTACATACCCCTCCACAATTTGCTGCGCACCAAGCTGGAAATCCATTAGTTGGGTCCATGTTCAATGTTGGTCTTTCATCAAATAATTTCAAGTTCGGATTGGTCTCGCCAATCGCTCCGTACCCAAGAGCCAACCCTTCTTCAAGACCTAAGAACTGCGATCCAGTACTAGTTTGAAATCCTGCGGGAGCTAAGCGATTAATAAAATGAGGTCCGACATAATCTCCGCCGTACAGTACGATTACAGAGATATTTTTTCGCTGTAGTTCACTTGAGATAGTAGTTAACACCTGCGTTAGGTAATTCCTATACCCAACCATATCATTCTGACATTGGTACGGGGGACTGCCACCAAGTTTCCAGCAATTTCCAACTCCATCTGTAGCAAGTACAATTGTTTTTTTGTAGTAAGCAGGACAAGTCGTGGCCAGTGAAGTATTTTGAAACGCTCCAATAGCAGCTTCGAATGCCTCTATTAAATTTGTTTGTTCTTGAGGTGCGCCGTTAAGCCTCGCTCTTGGATACCAGCCCTGACTTAGGAAACTTCCTCCAACTGCTGGTGAAATTACATTTCCGTCTTTATCAAATGTGCCTCGATTATCCAGGTTAGTTACTTGTATTAAGGCGCCAGGATTTGTTGCAAATCCAGTAGAAGGCACCCAACGTCCGTTGGGCAATGTGCTAAGTAATCCGTTTTCAAATCCTACTCCTAGCCAGTAACTTCCAGCAGATCCTTGAAATAAACTTCTTAGGGCTGCGTTTGTTCCTAAGAAAAGAGATCTCATCGGTTCTGGACCGCTGTAAAGGCTATCTGCAGTACCATTCTCAACAAAACTATCAACACGAATTTTAAATCCAGAGATAGAATCTTTGGTTACGTAGTCATCTTGATAATGAACTGTTGGGTCTACAAGTGTCGAAGAGGATCTGCTTGGGTCCAAACATAAATACTCTCCTCCGGTAATAGGATCTGAACAAGGGGGAGTTGTCGCTGCAGAATATACAAATGAGGACCTCTTTACATCTGTTGGTAAAATTACTCCTCCAGGCTTATGAGTCTGATAAGTAGTAGATTCAGAAACATCATGAAGCAAAACTGAGCACTGGCCAGCGATAACAGCAGTAGCGGTTGTACTTACGTATCCTCCTCTATATCCAAACATCTTAACAAATGGAGCAATTATCGGATTATTTCCTTGACGGTTCCGCATTTTAACTCTGACTGCGTTAACAGTCGGGGAATACGTTGGCGCTGGTGTGAAGCATGGATAGTTATTCGAACATGGATCCGCTGGGCCACCAGTTCCATCTGGATCTTCAAAAAACCAATTGCCGTATATTATCCTTCCACCAGGACCACCATCTCCGTCATCATCGATAAGATCCCAGGAAGCTACTCCAGGAATATCGTTAAACGCTGCTATCTGATTTGCCCGAGGAACTGCGTTTGCATTACTTGCTTGCTTACTGATGACTTCTAAAACACCAAGCGTAACTAGATTTGCCGTATTTTGAATTCGTGATTTACTAGTGGCAACAAAACCTAATCCAAGACCAATTGCTGCAAGAGAGGCAAGGCAGAAAAGAAAGGCAACGCCCAGAAGCATCGACATGCCCTGCTCGCCTGTAACCAATTTATTCTGCAAAACCTTCATAAACTAAATTCTAAAACTCTCTTAAGAACAAACATCTGGTGCACATGGAGATCCTCCGCAAGAATTCCCATCACAATCATAATATTGAACAGGATTACTATTTGCGAAAACTTTTGGATCCCCTGCATCAAAATCCACAATTACACTTGGAGCAAAAGCCTGAACATCTACATCGACTGGGAAAAAAGTTGTTAATCGATTTAGATCTGACTTTATTGATACCTGGATCGCATCATTATCGATATAACGAGTGCCCACATGAGGCACAGCCATAGCGTTCTTTGACTCATTTAACTTCGGAAACAAGGTTTTCACTACGGTGCGCGGAGCAGTTTCTACGGTACTTTCTGTAAGCCCACTTCCCAAAAACGCAGCATTATATGCCGTCTGCTGCACCCAGGAATACTGCGCCAACAATCTACCGATCTCCAAAACTCCCATAAAGAAAAACACACAGAGTGGAAGCACTACAGCAAACTCCACCAGCACGCCACCTTTCTGTGACTCATTGTTTATTATTGCCTTGCAAATCCCATTCATAACCAACCATCTCGGGACACAACGCCCCTACTATCTTATCCGGTTGGCACCCCCTTTTGCTTCAGTCTAAATGCATTAAATATGCAGTCTTTTTGCTAAACACTAAGAGCAAGCACAAGTTATTTTAACTGGTATTATCATACTTACACTCCCTGAAGGAGCAACATCATTCCCATTGGAGTCTTTACATTTGACCTCACTCCTAGGACTGCCTGTTCCATTATTTGGCATGCCCGTGTAAGTGTCGACCTTTCCTGATTCAACAGTAGCACCATGTGAGTCAGTAAATTTATAATCTACGGTGCAAAGATTGCCATTTGCGTCCACTGTGGTGCACTTATCCATCTCTTGAGCGTCCATATTATCCGTAGAATCTGCATTGGATAATTTGCAAGCAGCGCCTTCGCTACTACATTGACCTCTACAAAATTCGGTTAGCTCTCCCTTTTCCTTTAATTTCTGTGCAATTGAGGTTGTATCCTGTCCTGCGCAATCGCTATCATCTTTTCCAATGACGCATAGATTGTGACCCCCTCCAGTATCGGCACATTTTTTGTCATCGCATTTAGTAAGTAATAAGACTTCAGATACCTCAACTGTAGTTTCATCAATCAAGCCTTCCTGACTTAGCCTTGAGGCTAGTGTCGGCTCACAAGCAACGCGATCGAAGGTAATTGGTTCAGCTGAAACAATGCTAGCTATGCTTGCTGAAATGACAAAACTAATTATCTTACATTTCATAACTATCCTTACTAGCCTTGACACTTGCACCAAGATTGACCTTCTTTTGGTTCACCGCATTTGATTACTACTTTTCCATTAACGATATCAGCAGATGCGGCTCCAAATTGCGCATCACTTATTACACAAGCGTGAGCATTTGGATTGCCATTACAGCTAGATTGTCGACAAAAATCCATACGTGCCAAATCACACCTAGAAATAGGGCGACCGTTAGCATCTTTTCTTGTCTTTGCATCAAATGTTTTCGCAAAATTATTATTCTGGGTAGAATTTCCTGATCTGTACTGCGTTGCTGATGATTTCTTTTTCAAAGTTCCAGGATAAGTAGGATTATTTTGTTCCTTGTAATAAGGTCCGGCAGGACTCCTACCGTTGCAATTTACTCCACCTTTAGTTTCTGGACAGGAAAGTGGGTCCATCGGCTCAAGGACGACTTGTGCCTTACCATCCCCAACCGGTAGCAGAGTTTCGCCGTGTACGAATATGGGCAGTAAAAAGATAGTAAAAATTAATGGATATATATTCACAAAACAGTCTCCAAGAATGTTCTGCATAAATTATGCATCAGCCGTGCCAATTAATTAGGCATAACTAAATATTCTCGGAACTATCCAAGTAAGCTAACAAATTCAACGTGTTGCAGCCTAATCAATGCCCTAGTATGCCACCTTGTTGCTTAGATCCAGAATCGGTCGGCTGGATATCTACGGTGGTGCCTCCGCTATCGTCCTCATCCACAAGGTCCATACCTCCAGTGGTATGTGGCTCAGTTGGTTCAATCAAAGTCGGACTTGGATCTGGGCCCCAGCCACTACAAGTAGTCGGGCATTGTCCAGTGCAACAACCCGGCATTCCTGCAACTGAAGGAGGACACCATGTTTGTCTTGGAATAGTCACACCATTCGGACATGTCTGATAATCAATAACTGCTCCGCAAGCGCCACCTCCTGCATCAGCGCAAGTGGTATCTCCGGGGTGACCTCCTGTAGAAACATCCCCTCCTGTTCCTCCACCTGCCGTTCCTCCACCTGCAGTGCCACCTCCTGCCGTACCACCACCGGTTCCACCTGATGGCCCACAAGAGCAATCGCTTTGACAAGGAAGGAGACCACAGACCCCTCCGTCACTACCATCACATTGTTCGCCATCTTCTCTAATACCATTTCCGCATATCGACGGAGTGCCACCTCCAGTACCTCCAGTTGGCCCACCGCCACCACCAGGAGCACCTGTTCCACCGCCGCCGCTGCCTGAAGTACCGGCATGAATTATTCCACCGGTTGGGATTGTTCCTCCTGGGCTACCGGAACCTGCTGGGGCGCCGGCAAGAGGAGGTGAAC
>CAZYRE010000166.1:0-4635 GCA_964650155.1 uncultured Bdellovibrionales bacterium | reverse complement strand
GAGCCTTGGCACTGGGAATTCCGTCCTCAGTTTCTTGATTAATAAATGGTGACAGTTACTAATTTCTGTTAATGATAAGCCCTGCTGCCTAGAGGATGCTCATCAATGAAACATTCTGTTCGCTATCTTTATTCTATAACTATTTTCATTTCATTTTTTGCAACTGTGTCTGTCTATGCGCAAACTAAAGTCGGGGTAATTCTTCCAATGTCAGGTGAATTTGCTCGATATGGGGATAAAATAAGAGCTGGACTTGAATCTGGAGCGCTTAAAGATTTCTCTCTTATCTACGAAGACGAAGGATGCGATCCTAAAAAGGCAGTTACTGCCTATAAAAAACTCTCTGCGATAGACAATACAAAAGTATTATTGGGCCCTTGGTGCGGATCCCCTCAGGTAGTGGTCGCCACTCAGATAGCAAATTCGGATCAAGTAGCGATCGTAGGTAGTAGTACGCCTGCTAGAGTTTTTGAACTCTCAAAAGGGAAGATGTTTTCTACTCAACATTCTATCGAACAGGAATCAATATTAAATGCACAGGAAGTTTATAAACGTGGCGGCAGAAAAGTAGTAATTTTATTTTTAGAAAATGACTTTAGTCGTGCTCACGAAGCTGCATTTAGAAAAGAATTTAAAGGAGAAGTTCTCGAGACTTTAACTTATAACTCTCCAGATGCTTCGGCTATGCGAAGCCTAGCTCTCAAAATAAAACAGCTTGCTCCCGATGCTCTTTATATTCCTGATGCTTTTCCGCTTATGCATGGAATTTTACGTGAGGTAGGCTCCTTGGGGTTAACCATTCCCTCATACTCAGTATACTCTGCTCAATCAGACGATGTTCTTAGCGCCGTTGGAAAATTTGGAGAAGGATTAATTTATTCCTATCCAAAAATTGATGGTGAAGCCTTAAACTATTTTCCCAAACTCGCTGCAGAAGTTACTGCTGCCGGGCTCAACGCATGTCCAACTGTCAACGCTGAATGCTTCATCAAAGCAATTAAAGGAAAATATCAATTTGATGAGTCCGGAGTGTTGCGAGGAGATATTGGGCATAAGACCATCTCCAGTGGCAAGTTCATCAATCTAAATTAGAGGAATGGATTAACTACTAACAATTCGGGGGATTCTTGCTCTAAAGCATAAACCCGTTATAGCCTTTCAAGAAATGAAAGCTATGCGTTTAATTACACTGACCCTCTGTCTTCTTTCTCTAATATCCTGCACCCGCAGTGAATTTAAAAATAAGCGCCCAAACGTTCTTGTCCTTCTGTTAGATACTCTTCGTGCCGACCACATGAGCATCTACGGATACGAAAGGCTTACAACCCCTGTACTTGATGGATTTGCAAAAGAAAACGTAATGGCAGCGCACGCGATAACCGCAGCCCCATGGACCCCAGCTTCTGTTGCCACCATTCTTACCGGTCTCTATCCATCTTCTCACGGCATGATGCCACCAAACGATCGCGACCTAGCAAAGCTTGGCACAGTAAGACTTAGCTCTAATCTGAAGACTCTCCCTGAAATCCTCAAAGAGCAGGGGTATCGAACTGCTGCAGTTAGCCCGAATCCATGGATCTCCGAGGAGTTTGGTTATACCCAAGGCTTCGACCAATTCTTCTATTTACATAGAAAACCGGCTGCAACTATTACAGAATCGGGCCAAGAGATAATTGACGGATGGACTAAATCTGATTCAGAGGATCCATTTTTCTTATATCTACACTTTTTGGATCCGCACGATCCCTATACACCCCCTGAAAATTACGCCACCAAATTCTCTGGACCTCTATCTAAAAGCCCATTTACTTACGATGAAAAAATGCTCGAATTAATCGGACGGTATGATGGCGAGATTAACTACTTAGATACTGAACTTGGTAAATTTTTTGACTACTTAAAACGGAAAGGACTTTACGAAGACCTTTTTATTATTGTGGTAGCAGATCACGGCGAGCAGTTTATGGAGCACGGGGATCAGCGGCACGGATACAAATTATTCAATGAAGAAGTTCACGTTCCACTTTTCATTAAGACAGGTAGAGCTAAAGATACAGGTCGGGTAATTAATGAAACTGTAAGCACGGTGGATATATTACCAACAATCTATTCACGTCTTGGAATTAAATCTCCAGAAGAACTTCCTGGGGTGTCTCTGATGAACGAGGAGGCTATACAAGCACGAAAGGGGATCATGTCTGAAATTCGAAGAGTCTACGACATGAAATCTGCTACTAATGGGGAAGGACAACACTTGGTAATGGAAGTACCCTACGATCAGTCAAATCCTGATCCAAAAAAATCTTTGGCTGCTTGGACAACACCAAATGTGCTTGGCCTATTTGACACCAAAAATGACTACGCTTGCATCGCAAAGATTACCAATCCTGCACTAGAGGCCCGTCTAAAAGGCACCTTTGATGAAATCCATGTAAATGCGCTAAAAAGCATGGTGGCCCCTGGAGAAAAAGGGCCAGAGATTAAAGATGAAACCCTGGAGCATTTAAAGTCTCTTGGCTATCTACAGTAACTTGATGATGAAAAAAAATATTATATCCGCACTCCTGTTGGGAATTGGAGCAACCGTATCCCTTATAATCCCAGATTTAGCTTTCGCTTATATTGGTCCAGGAGCAGGATTTGCATTCCTTGGCTCTACTCTTGTCTTCGTTCTCACCATCGGCATGGCCATTCTCACAATTCTTTTTTGGCCACTTCAGTGGGTTTGGAAAAAAATTCGTCAGAAAGGAATTTCTAAACATGCGAGAACTCGGCGCGTTGTGATTGTTGGTCTTGATGGTCTCGAACCAAAATTGGTTGATGAATACATGGGCAAAGGATTAATGCCCAACATGAAATCATTATCAGAAGAGGGCACCTTCTCAAGACTCGGAACAACGCTCCCAGCACTTTCTCCAGTTGCTTGGTCCAGTTTTCAAACTGGAGTAAATCCTGGGGCTCACAATATCTTTGATTTTCTAACTCGGGATAAGAGGTTCTGCTTACCACAACTTGCATCCACTGAAACAACCACGACGGAAAAGATAATCAACATTCTCGGTATTAAGTGGAAGAGGAAGAAATCCCAGGTAATTATTACAAGAAAAAGTCAGCCTTTCTGGAAGATTTTGGGAAATCACGGAGTGTTCTCTAATATTATCCGAGTACCAATCTCTTACCCACCAGAAAAATTTAACGGCAATGTTCTATCAGCCATGTGCACACCGGATCTGAAGGGTACACAAGGAAGCTTTTCTTACTTTAGCACCCGTAGACCTGCCACAGAGAGAACAACAGGTGGAGAAGCTCGAACTTTTACAAAAAATGGCTCATCACTTAGTGGCTCCGTTGAGGGACCACCATCACCTGATGGACACGGTTTTCTAAAAATAGACTTTTTACTGACTCCAAAAGCCGGAACCAGTGAGGCCGAATTAATTATACAGGAACAAACTTTAGTTCTAAGACTTAATCAGTTCTCGCCCTGGATAGAAATTGAGTTTAAGCACGGCAAGAATCTTGTCGCTGGAATTTGCAGGTTCTGCCTGAGAGAGATCGGCGATGAGGTTTCGCTCTATATATCTCCAGTAAACATCCACCCAGAAAAGCCAGCTCTTCCAATCGCAGAGCCAATTATATTTTCCTCCTGGTTAGCTAAGAAAAATGGCCTTTACGGCACACTTGGACTTATGGAGGATACCTGGGGACGCAATGAATTAGCCCTTGATGACGCCAGATTCCTTGAGCAAACATATCTAACTCATAACGAGCGAGAGAAGATGTTCTTTGATGCCCTTGAGCGAACTAGGGAAGGATGCTGCATTTGCGTCTTTGATGCTAGCGACCGCATTCAGCATATGTTTTGGCGGTATATAGATGAGCGTCACCCGTCACCACTTGAAGACAGAAAAGTTTTCGGTGGCACAATCGAGGATATGTACAAAAAGATGGACGATCTAGTTGGTCGTATCCGTGCAAAATTAAATCCGAAAGATCATCTTATTATTTTAAGCGACCACGGCTTTGCTTCTTTCCGTCGGTGCATCAATCTAAATACTTGGCTAATGAAAGAGGGGTACTTAACTCTTAAAGACAACAAAACTGTAGGGGCTGATTATTTCCGCGATGTGGATTGGAGCAAAACCAAAGCCTTTGCTGTCGGGCTTTCTGGGATTTACATTAATCGCATCGGCCGCGAAGTAAACGGCATAGTCGATGAGAATGATGCTAATAAAATTAAGCAGGAAATCTCGCGAAAATTAGAACAACTAAAAGATCCTGCTGATAACGCTCCTGCTATCAGAAAAGTTCACGACACAGCCAAAGAATATCGTGGACTCTATGTTGATGAAGCTCCTGATTTAATCGTTGGCTATCACCCTGGATATA
This sequence comes from uncultured Bdellovibrionales bacterium, assembly GCA_964650155.1. Classification (GTDB taxonomy): domain Bacteria; phylum Bdellovibrionota_C; class UBA2361; order UBA2361; family J135; genus JAWXBT01. Next base: position 246 of record CAZYRE010000166.1, on the reverse strand, counting down.
GAGTTAGCTGGGACTCGATCACTGGAACAACCGAGGCCGAAATATTCTCTGACAACATAAAAGCCTGGAGCGGCGATCATCACGTCGATCCAGAATTAATCCCTGGCATTTTATTTACCAACAGAAAAATCAAAAAATCGAACCCTCACATTACCGATATCGCTCCAACCGTTCTCGATCTATTCGCCATCAAGCCTCCCGCCTACATGGAGGGCGAGGTAATAATGTAGGGACAGGCACGAATTA
>CAZYRE010000165.1:0-4708 GCA_964650155.1 uncultured Bdellovibrionales bacterium | reverse complement strand
TTCACTATGTTTGCTGGCAAGCCCTGGGCATTTAGTGGGGAAGATGATGAAGATTTAATTAATGGAATATTTGATAACCACCCAGAGGTTAAAAATTATTACGCTAAGCAGATCTTAATGGATTATGTAACTCCAGCTCCATCAGCAGAACTTATAAAAGCATTTGGAGCTGTAATTAAAAGTAATGGCTATAAACTGCGTCCTTCGATGGCAACGCTTTTCAAATCAAAAGCATTTTATGACGCAGCTTATCGCAATACAGTACCAAAAAGTGCCGCTGAATTTACTGTAGAGTTAATTCGAATTTTAGAACTAGAAGACGCATTTAATCCTAATGAAACTCAGAAAATCATTGCAACGTTAGGCCAAGAGGTGAACATGTCACCTTCTGTATTTTGGTATCCGCAAGATGCTTGGCTGGCTCCTTCAGCTATGCTTACAAAAGCAAATCTATTTACTGCGTTAACTGGGGACACCACCGCGATGGCGCTTCCTGACCCAGATTGGACAGTAGCTAAAATATTGCCATCTGGTGTGGCAACTCCAGCCGATGTCATTAACTTTGCTGCTAGTAGGTTAGGGGTTGGTGAGGTAAGTGAAGATATATCTGTGCAAATCGCTGACTACATGAACAAAGAGAAGTTATGGAATAGCACGATTGTAAGTCATCCATACGATAATACTAGTCTTGATTTGCAGAAGCAGAAAGGCAGTGGTGCATATTATATTTTATTATCAATGCCAGAATTTAGTTTAAGGTAATTGAGGATTACTAAATGAGCTCACTTTATACGCGAAGAAACTTTTTAAAGAGCGCAGGTATTCTTGGTGCCTCAGCATTTGGGCTCGGATTGTTTCCGGCTAATAGATTTGGATCTGCTTGGGCACAATCAATTTCTTCAACTGACCCAAAGTTAGTAGTGATTAATCTAAATGGCGGGTTTGATGGATTAAGTTTATTTCAACCAAGCTCTGGATCTTTGTACTCAACCCTTGCTTCTATCCGACCTAATCTTTGTCTTGCGCCTGGCTCTCTTTTAAACACCTCTGATGGTTTTGGATTTCATCCATCTTTAACATCTTTTAAGTCCCTTTATGATGAAGGAAAGATGTTAGGAGTTCTTGGAGTTGGTTGTAAGAACATGTCCCTTTCGCATATGGATCAGGAGGTGGCATTTGCTAGAGGAGTTGCCGATAGACAGAGCTCAACCTCGAGTGGACTCTTTGCCAGAATAGGGGAGTTGCAAGGATGGACTACTGGATTAGAAGTTTGCAGTGTAACCGGATCCGATCCAGCCTTTGGTGGTACCGAATACATTGGTGTTCAGGTACAAGGCGGACTAACTGAATATAAGTATAAGTCGTCAAATATTGTTGGCGGGCAAGAAACAAGTTTCCGTGCTGACACCTTGTATCAGATCTCAACTGGTTGGCCGCACGCGGAAGAAAATCCAAGAACTGGGAAAGTTATAAAAGCTATAGACCTTGCTTCAAGCACTTCCGATCTAGTTCAAAATGCAATTAGTGCAACTACTTTCCCTAACGCTTATCCTACGGGAGGAGTTGCCAGGACGTTTAAAAATATTGAGATTTTATTAAGTGATGCATCTCTTGGTACTCGTATCGCATACGGAAGGCTCGGTGGATACGACACTCATTCTAATCAGGATACAGTCCTACCAAGTCTTTTAGATCAGCTTGATGATGCAATGATTCCGTTTGTAGCAAATTTAAAAGCGAAAAATATCTGGAATAATACTATTGTATTAATAATGTCTGAGTTTGGCCGAAGAAATAAAGAGAACGGCTCAAAAGGACTTGATCACGGTGCCGCCAATACATTTTTCTTAACTGGTGGATTAGTAAATGGTGGTATTGAAGGTTCTTTGGCTAGTTCTGATTTAACAAATAGCGATTTGCTTCCCATGAAGTACAACATCGTCGAAGTTTACTGGCAGATTCTTGCCAAGATGAATTTAGATCCTGCAGCAGTCTTCGGCGCTTCTGATGGCCCGAGTTTGAGTGGGATATTTGTTTAATTAAAATATCGATTTGAAGTTCTAACTAACCTTCTTTAGCTAAGCATGCGTAATCTGTAAATTCGAAATGCCTAGTTATTGCCGAAATGTCATAAATATTACTCTATTTTCATTTAAGATTGGCAAATAGTACTTAATCGTTGCAAATGATTAATAATTCCCTTATTTGCACTGATGGGACGCATTTAAGCTCAGTGGTTTGGTAATTGAAAATTTGGGGGGACGCGTATGCGATTATTTGGATTCCTGACGTTTTTCTTCTTTAGTGTCCTTCCGTTAATATCAAAAGCGCAAGAAGTTGCCGGTTCAATAAACGGTCAATTCGAAGTTAGTCAATCCGGTTCTGCCACCTACTCTATGCCTCTCAGTGTACCTCCGGGAACTGCGGGGATGGAACCAAAACTTAGTCTTAATTATGACAGCCACGAATCTAATGGTTTATTAGGTCTTGGTTGGTCATTAAGCGGATTGTCCACGATTACTCGGTGTCCTACGACGGTAGCTCAGGATGGTTTTATTGATGGAGTAGATTTTGATGCCAACGATAAGCTCTGCCTTGACGGACAAAAACTTTTGGTTGTCAGCGGCTCTTATTTAGGAATCAACAGCGAATATCGAACCGAAAGCGAAACGTTTTCTAAGATCATAGCTTCTGCTCAATTATACGGCAACGCTCCGGATTCTTTTGTCGTAAATACGAAAAGCGGTTTGATATATGAATACGCGATAACAAGCGACTCGCGAGTAGAAGCGCAAGGGAACAATCAAACGCTTTATTGGCGAGTATCTCGCATTAGAGATTTGTTGGGCAACGCCATGAGCTTTGCTTACCATGAAGATAACGTTATAGGTGAAAGTTATCTTCTGCGAATTAATTACACCTCAAATATTGCCCAGGGCTTAGCTGCATATAATTCTGTTAGATTTGTTTATGAGGATCGACCGGATAGTTTAACAGGGTATCTTTCGGGATCACGGATTTCAACAACAAAGCGGCTCAAAGAAATTAACGCTTACAATGAAGAATCCCTTCTTTATGGCTATCGCCTTTCATATGACACCAATCCTGTTACGTTTGTATCTCGGTTAACCCAGATTCAAGAATGTGATGACTCTTCAGCTTGTCTGAAGCCTACGACTTTTCAATATAGTAACGGAGAAAATGGTTTTGATACGCCACAAAACTGGTTGACTTCTCAAAACGTACATCTGTTTACGTATGGTAATAACCACGAACAATTTGCTGATTTTAATGGCGACGGATTGACAGACAGGATCTGGATGCCTAACTGGAACACCTCCTATTGGGTTTCTCTCTCTACGGGATCAGGATTCACTCAACCCCAACAATGGCAGGGAAGTGGCGCGGCAGGAGGTAATCCCAGTTATTCTGATTTAGGACGGCACGAACATTACGCTGATTTCAACGGGGACGGGAAAACCGACAAAATTTGGAAACCGTACGGTCAATCATCTATTTGGGTCGCTCTATCGTCGGGCACAGGGTTGCTACCGGCCCAACAATGGCTTGCTCCTAATTCCGCAGGCGGGAACCACTCTTTTTCTGATAACGGTCGAGTCTTTGAGTCTCACGTAGATTTAAACGGCGATGGAAGGGCGGACCGCATCTGGAAACCATACGGACAAGGATCGTATTGGGCCGCGTTATCGATCGGCAACGGTTTTACAACGCCGACTCAATGGTTAGCCCCGAATTCTGCCGGCGGGTACCCCTCTTTCTCTGACGATGGGCTACATGAGGATTATGCTGATTTCAATGGTGATGGTCTGACTGATAGAATTTGGAAGCCATACGGGCTGAATTCCATATGGGTTGCATTATCCACCGGATCGAGTTTCGCAACGCCGCAACAGTGGCTTAGTGCTGGCTCCGCCGGCGGTTTTCTGCCTCTTTCAGATCATGGTCAACACGAAGCACACGCTGATTTAAACGGTGATGGATTAACTGACCGTGTTTTTATGGCGTACGGACAGTCGGCGTATTGGGCCTCATTATCAACAGGAACTGGTTTTACAACGCCTACTGTTTGGTTGAATGCAAATGCGGCGGGAGGAGCTCCATCACATTCTGATGGTGGACAATATGAGTCTTATGTTGATCTCAATGGTGATGGCAAATCAGACCGGATTTGGAAACCTTCTGGACAGTCCTCATTCTGGGTGGCGTTATCGACGGGTACGAGTTTTGCTCCGGCTCAACAATGGATAGGCCCTGGAGCTGCGGGTGGAATGGCGTCATTCTCCACGAATGGCATCAGCGAATCTTCTGTAGATGTTACTGGGGATGGCTTGCCTGACAGAGTTTGGATTCCCGACGGTAGTACCAATGACATGTGGGTCGCTTCAAAAAAGGCGCCAATATCCGATCAGCTACTCAAGATCACCAACGGTTTCGGTGCTGAAACTAATATTACTTACTCGAGCTTAACTAATCCTTCGGTTTATACAAAGGGCTCAGGTGCAGTCTATCCCGAAATGGATCTTAATACTCTTTCCGATGTTGTTGCCTCAACAAGTATTAGTAATGGTCTAGGATCTTTCTCAGATACTCATTACCATTATACCGGACTCCGTTATGATCAGAGCCGCAAATCAATTACCGGATTTAATCTAATCGACATTACTGATGATGAAACTGGAAACATCTC
>CAZYRE010000164.1:0-4814 GCA_964650155.1 uncultured Bdellovibrionales bacterium | reverse complement strand
GTTGCCACCACAGCCATCAATCGTGCTCTGAGGCTTGGGCACCTTTATAAATTTGATTCTGCTCCAGTTAGTTCGTTGTCCACCCTTTCTGGAAATAAGATCCCAGAACGGACTCCGATCAAGTGGCTCGAGAACAAGAATAAATGCAACCAGTTTATCGGTGATATATTTTCAGAAGCGGGGATATCATTCCCAACCTACACAATGAGTGATGGAACAAAACATTTCGTTCATGCCGAGAGATTAATCAAAGAAAAGCGGTACTTCGATCGCATCATAAATCAAAATGAGATCTATTTTGGTGATTTAGTAATATTCGATCATTCTAAGGTTGGAGAAAATGGGGCACATGTCGAGATAGTTACTGGACTCGGAACTAATGGCGAAATATTTCTAACCGGGGCAAGAGCAAATGGCGCCTCTGAATCGATGTTTCCTAATCTCGTTAAAGGGATGACCTTAGATCGGGCCAATGAGCGATGGAACTATTCTGAAGGTTCCTTATATATCCTTAGGCCGAAATACTATTAGAGTACTCACTTTTAGTTTTTGGATAACCTGGTAATGTGCTGGCTATGGTGGCCAATGGCACAAAACACAAAATTTTTATTGCGCTAATGCTTTTTATTCTTGGCGCATCTCTTAGACTTTGGGATGTTACAAGCCAGCCAGTTCAATCTGATGAACCTCATTGGATAATGCGCTCCAGTAAATTTCTTTACCGGCTCGAGAATAATCCAACACAAGCAACGAGCCACTTGGTTCATCCAGGAGCTCCAGCTGTAATAATCATGGGTTCTGGAATAGCCACTGCCAGATATTGGAATGAGATTAACGGAGAAACTTTTGGCGATCCCTGGTACCTGGATGATTACAGCGGCGCTCGGATAGCTAACGCCTTATTTTCATCATTACTGCCACCAATTCTGTTTCTAATTCTATTACCCATACTAGGATTTGCCTCTTCATTATTCGGTGGTGCACTAGTTCTAATCGCCCCAGATCACCTTACCATCTCCAGAATCGCTCATATCGATTCAACAATGACATTTTTAGTTACATTAGCCCTGTGGTGCCTCTACAAGTGCTTCATCACGAAACAGCTCCGCTGGAAATTACTCGCTGGTGCACTTTGGGGACTCGCAATTGCAGTCAAGCCAACCGCGCTTGGTTTAATTCTGGCAATCATAGGGATTAAGGCTGCACTATATATATTAGCCAAGATGCGAAACCTTAAACCTATCGAATCTGTCGTAAACTGGTCAGATATTTGGGCCGTATTAATGGGCCATTTAACTTTTGCTTTGGTTTTCACAGGCCTCTGGCATCACAAAACGGAGATCTTTAAAAAACAACCGACTAAAAGCCCGATTGCCAGAGAGCTTTATCAAGCAGGCATGGCTCTACAATCAAATTGGATATTATCGGCGATTCTCCTAGTAGTACTCTTTGGCGCTCTCTTCTGGGCTCTTAAAAAGTCACAAATTAGCAAGCTATTTTTACATTTAGCTAACTTGCTTGGCGTCATTCTAACCGTGCTCACTGTTATGCTCTTTAATCCTGCAATTCCAGAACAACTGGCTCGGTTTTGGACCTGGACACTTTCACTCTCAGGAATGAAGCATGAAGGTTTTACTGACAGTAACTTACCTCATCCACTTGGATATTTCGGATTATTTTTAAACTTTTATCCGATAATTTTAATTTTTGGTGTGGTATCTGCCACGTTTTTCCTGTTAAGAGAGCGTTCCCGGAATAAGATACACAATCGAGAAATTTTTGCCGTCATTGCAATTCTCGGAGTAATTCTTTGGGCGGCACCCTTACAGCTATCTCCAAAACAAGCTTGGCGATACTTATGGCCCACCATGCCGTTCATATTTGCCTTATCTGCATATGGAATTACGCGCGCTTTAGAATCCGCACAATACAAAGTTAAGGGGAGCATCGGTTTTGGATGTTCAATTATATTAGCTACCTTAACCTGGCAGATGCTGGCCATCGCGCCGCGATTTGAAACAGCGCGTTCGAGCCTAGCATTGCCGATTCTCCATATGACCACTCGAGGCTTTATGCGTCCTCTCTTTGGAATGAATGAAGGCGTAGACTTTTTAATGGCTGAATCAAAAAAGCGGGGCAAAGAATTAAAGGTCATAGTTGAAGGTGATGCTCCGGCGCTCTCTGCTATTGTCCGAAGAAGATACAACAAAGAAGGAAAGAGGATTCAGATAGGAAAGTATCCTCTCTGGGTAGCTGAGTATTTAATTTCAAACTTTGCCCTAGAACCATCCTGGCAAAACTACAACATTAATCCTAAAGAAGCGCTGATATTCTCCTCCGCCGATCCTATACAGGGAACGAAAGTTTACAAACTACCCCCGTATAATCTTGAGAAGCCAATCAATATCAATGTTTCTGAACTACCTAGACGTCTGGGTGCCCCTGAAAAATTTACTCTTACTAACAATGAAACTGTAGTTGCCCTTGCGCTTTATCCAGACAAACACAAAGGCGGGCTTGTAACACTTACTCCTTACAAGTTTCGATTAACGGATGGTCCTATAAATATTTCCGCACAATTTTTTAGCATTACTTCTGCCATTACATCTACTAATGCAATGACTGTATCACTAGGCGATACCTGCAAATTCTCATTTGGTAAAACGAATGAACCATTGAAGATAGAATCCGCTTCAACTAAATGTGTGTTGTCTCCAGGTGAAGCTCCTCAACTTAACGTACGTTGGTCTGCCTCAGCACCGATCGCTTTACGGGATATAATCATAGAGAGACCAATGGCCGAACCTAAGCTTACAAACCCAAGCAGTACTGCTGTTGTTCCCTCCCAATAACCAAACTCATACTTGGATAACTGAATTATTATATCTCGGATAAAGAGCAGCATCTCACTTGCGCCTTTCAGCACATAAGCCTCAGAATCAAGCCCACTAATGTGAGTAAGTATTCCCACCAAAACTAATTTGCAGCCAACAATTGAAAATAGCGGGGCGAACCAAGGATTTATAAGTAACGACGTAATCGAGAATCCTTCAAACCTAATCGCAGATACAAATCCCGTCAAAGCAGAGGCCATTAATGAGGCAGCAAGAAACTTTCCAAAGGCAATTCTTGCCATTTTATCTCCTAAATAAAGGCCGATTAGCGCAGCAAAACTAAGCTCTACTCCGGGATCTAAATAACATCCCGGTGACAATACACTGAGAAGAAACAATCCTACCAAAAGAGAATGAACCTGATTTTTCCCTCGCTCAAAAATACTACTTAATGAGCTAAGGGCCAGGGCAACCCAAGCTCGTAGCACTGGGCCATCTGGCTCAACCAATAATACAAAAATTCCCGTCAAAAATAATGAGAGGGGTACTACTATATTTTTAATTGGAACTCTTCTAACTAGTGGCAAGATTCTTGAACCACAAGAGATTAAGAAAAAATAAATTACTCCATAAATTAATGTGACCTGAAATCCAGACACTACTAACACATGAGAAAGCCCAGTTCTTCTGAATGCTTCTTCTGTTCTGATAGAAAGTACATCCTTAATTCCAAGTGAAGTCGATAGAGGTAGTCCAGAAACCTCACCCGGACCAAGAGCCTCTTCCGTAATCTTCCTAATTTTTTGACGGAGCTTCTGAATACTTCCAAGGTCTCGCGTGAAAATCCTAGTCGCGTACTCGATTTTACATGTACCAGAGTAACCTTGCCGCCAAAGATAGGAGTGATAAGAAAATATCTCCCTTGCTTTATTGAGTCCGGAAAACACCCCACGGATAACTAGGGTGTCCCCAAGTTTAACCTTGCTGATGTTTCTCCACGGAAGGTGAATTCCTTTACATAGATATCTAGGATTAAGTTTCCAATTAATCAGGGATAATTTCTTATCCTCCGAAATTTTAAGCTCCCCTAAAATTGTGACTGGAACTTCAATTTCACCTACCCTGCGATATCTAACGGTGTCATCAACTTTTACTAAGTAACTTTGATTATTATCAATCAGAGAGTGCCCTAAAGAAGGAAGCAAACTTACAATTCCAACTACCCCGACGAGCCCACCTAGGAACACTCCACCTCTAAAACCGAAAAGGATCCCTTGAAAACAAAGCATGGCAATGCCAGCATACGTTGAAATAAAGGTAGATATCTGCCCAAGAACTAGGCCAAACAGAATCGGTAGCACAGGAAATTTAGATCTATAAGAAGCCAGCGCCCTTATGATTTCTCTTCGTCTCACACTTATATATTCGCTGATTCTTGCTGAAAGTTGCTTTCTTTGGGGCTGCTCAACAACTACGAATCAACATAAAGGTAACCCTGCGCTAGAAAGAAGAATTATTTTGGAGCGTTACCCGATCTATGAATCTGATCCTCACCCAACAAACCTAGTTAAGTTGTCAGAAACAATTCGTAAAATTGGACCATTTGAAAGAGGCCCTGTGGTAACTCTACTTGCGACAACAACTCCCATTGCCATCTCTAATTCAGGTGGTGAAGTATTTATCTCAAGAGGATTAGTTAAGCAGTTAAAAGACGATGGATCTTTACTATTCATCATCGCTCATGAGTATGCGCACACCCTTCTTAATCATCATACAAGGGCTGAGGCGGATGCCTCATTTGAATACGAAGCTGATGCAGTAGCATTAGATCTGATAACCCGCGCAGGTTATCCACCTAAAACTGCTGTTAGAGCACTTACTGATGCGTATGGCGTTACAGCTTTTACTAATCGTAACGAAATATCATCTTCCTTAGGTTCCCGCTCTCTTCATCATCCATCCCTAAGAGATCGACTTCTA
>CAZYRE010000163.1:1506-4825 GCA_964650155.1 uncultured Bdellovibrionales bacterium | reverse complement strand
GTACCTGTTTTCATATCTTCGAGGTAAACATGGACATTTTTTAGCGATACATGAGCGTTGTCTTCCCAGAGCATTACTATGAGGGTTAATCCCGCGTTGTTGCGTCCTGGATAAATAGACCCCTCTAGATCAAACCCTTCAGATGATCGAGATACACTTTGCCTACTACCATCAGTCTCAATGCGTGTAATAATAGTAAATGACTCTATCAGGGACTGAATTCTCGGAAATTCTTCAGCGGTGGTTTCTCGGACAGGCACGCTAGGTTTAAAAATCTCTTCAAGACCTGCCGATGGATTATCTAATATCTTTTTTACGGTTGGAATGATTGTCAAATGAGCGTAGCTCAAAGTTACGTCATTGTTATGAAACCATTCAGTAGCTTCTGAATCAGCACGGCGCGTTCCGAATGAAACCGATTCCAATACTACGGATATGTATGCGAGTTGGTCATCAATTTCAGCGTGCTTTGGATGGAACATCAAAACTTCCGTATCTAGACCTTTGATATTAAGAGAGAATAAATTTTCATCTCCTTGGAATTGCACATTTAGATGACCCGATTCACGAGAAAGATATCTAATTCCAATTTGTCCCATGTCACGAGGGAGCTTAAATAGAGCGAAATCTGAATGTTCAAGATAGCCATGGAGTTGTGATAGCTGCTCAGCAGGCAATGGTATTTTAGGATTATCTAACTTAAATGGATCCATAACCGCTTAACTTTCCCCGAATGAGAGTGTAAGTGGTTTTAGGAGGTAGTCAAATCGAGACTAAGAGAAACAAAAATGGCACTTTATGTCTCACATTTTAGCTGTGCTAATAAATTAATCTATAAGTGTAAAACTATTACATTATATTTCAGATACTTAGCGTCTAATTGGTGATTTGGTAGATTTTCTGACACATTTAGGCCGTGGTTGATCATAACAGACAGCGAAGCAAGTATTACGGACGGTGGGAACAAAAGGGAAATAGCGCGGATGTCTAGACCTGCGAGAGGTTTAGACGCATAAGTGGTGAGGAGATATGAAGGCGCTATATTGTTGTGCTCTTAGCATGGGAGCACTTTTGTGTTCCGTTTATTCAACTGAGGCTCAAGGAAATGTTCCAGTCTCTTGCACCCAAAATGTTGGTGCAGACGTGATGGTTGCTATCGATAAAACTGGTAGCGTATCTGAAGCAAAGTTGACCTCCATGAAGAATGCGGTCAAAGACATGTTGGATTATTTTGCAGCCAATCTAACCCCACTTCCAAGAGTAGGAATCGTTAAGTTTAATTGTAACGATAATAATTGTGCCGAATTAAAGCAGTCGCTAACTGCTGATTATAATGCAGTAAAAAGCGCATTAGACAAAATTACTGGCACTGACGGAGGTACTCATTACGGAGCCGCGATTTCAAAAGCACAAAAAGAACTCGATACTAATGGTGCTCCAAATACTAGAGATTATTTAGTTGTTATTGGTGATGGACTAGTAAACAAACCTGATCCGAATAATCAAGGATGTTATGTAATTTCTGCTGCAAATACTGCCATCGAGCAAAAGAATTTAGCTGAACAGAAGGGTACTACAGTAGTTACTGTTTTTTATCAGAAGGTTGGATCGAGTTGCCCAACTAAAGATCAGGAAGACGCGCAAAAACTGATGCTCAATAAACTCCCATCATCTGCGCAATTTGCCTTTGATGGATCCAATAGCTTTTCAGGTGCATTTGTGGACATCGCTCAAACAATTAACTGCGATGACGGACTAAAGTGCACAAGTGATTATTGTAATGATGCTAATAACACCTGTGTATCTGAACTAACTGATTTCACCGATACAGATGCGGATGGAATTGTCGATTGCTTTGATGAGTGTCCTGGAGCTAATGATGGACAGGTCGGAGATGCCTGCACAGCTGGTGTCGGAGCTTGCCAGGCACAAGGCGCTTATTTTTGTGATGCGCCATCCTTAGGATGTTCTGCTAAACCAGGAAAGCCAAAGACGGAAACGTGTAACGGTATTGATGATGACTGCGATGGAACAACTGACGAATCTATTCCAGCAAACGGAGCTTGTACCGTTGGAGTTGGCGCATGTCAGAAAACTGGGCAGAAAACCTGCTCAAATGGAACATTTACTTGCAACGTAACACCGGGGAGTCCGTCAGCCGAAGTTTGCAACGGGATCGATGATGACTGCGATGGAGCTATTGATGAAGGAATAGCACCGACCGGTACATGTTCTGCTGGGAGTGGTTCCTGTGCGGCGACAGGACAGTTTATCTGTAAGAATGGAGCTTTGTCGTGTAATGCCGTAGCAGGAGATGGTAGTTCAGAAGTCTGCGACGGTGTTGATAATGATTGTGATGGAACCGTTGATGAAGGTGTGCCCACAGGAGGTTCGTGTTCAGCTGGAACTGGAACATGCAATAACCCAGGTACATTAGTTTGTGTAGGTGGTAGCTATGTATGTGATGCTCATGCCGGAATGCCTACACAGGAAATCTGTGATTCTCTAGATAATGACTGTGACGGAGCTATAGACGAAGAAAATATCTGTGCAACACCGACACCAACACCGTCACCAGATCCAATTGAATGTGTCACACAGGATCTCTCACCAATTATCTTCGCGCTTGATTCACATTCAGCCAAAGCAAAACAAGTTGCTTCTCAACTCGCTAAAATACTGACTGAAACAAAGAAGGCAGGCGCTGCAAATTCTGCTGCTAAATATCTAAATCAGATATCGCAGCTACATGCGAAAAGCTGGATTATTATTAACGGTGAGTTGGCCAAAACTACCGATGTATGTACTTCAACAGTGTCATGTGCATCAGTATCCTCGGTTAGCGATATTAATACATTGCTAACTGACTTTCAGCAGATCGTAAACTTAACCAATAAATTAGTGGCTAATAAAAAATTCGGATTATCAAATAATCCAAAAGCCCTGAAAAAGAAAAGCAAAATCTCCAAGCTGTTCAATCAGACACAGGTATCTGCCACACAGTATCCTGGCGAGATAGTTAGCTGCCCTGATTAAGTGGTTTGTCCCAGCGATGAATGACGAGTGAAACAGTCATATCGCTGAGGACATTCACGACAGAACGACATCGAGCGATAATCCAGTCTACTGTAAGTAGTAACGGAAGTGCTTCTAGTGGAATATTTACACTAGTAAGTACTAATGAAAGAGAGATAATCCCGGCTTCAGGTATCCCAGCAACTCCGATTGCTGCAAATAGTGCCAACCCAGCAGTGAGTAATTGACCACCTAAACCCAAATCTTGTCCAAACGCTTGCATCAAAAATACTGCAGCAGCAAC
>CAZYRE010000163.1:0-1406 GCA_964650155.1 uncultured Bdellovibrionales bacterium | reverse complement strand
TGGATTATTAATCCGCCGATGCAGAGAGCCAGATAATTTAGAAGGCCAAATAAAGGGGAGAATCCGTGTTCTCCAACTGATTTTGCAGTTACTCCGAAAATGGCAAGTGGAACTAATTTCACTACCCAGTGAATCGCCTGCTCTAGAGTTTTAAGAATGAATGTAAAAAAAGGAGTGGAATTATACCCCGAACTCTTTTCTGCACTTCTAGCGGCAAGGCCAAATAAAACTGCCAAGATGATAACAGAGATTACAGTATTATTAGCAAAGGGAGATATCACGCTTTCAGGGATGTATCCAGATATTGCTCCAAGCGGATCGAGTTTCTTATGTTCTGGATTAATATTGCCTGGTGCAAGATTGTTAACAACTGCCGAGAGACTTAAGCCGGGCTTAAATATGTTAGCTAAGCTTAAAGCAATTGTGATCGCAATTGCTCCATTCACGGAAACGATTATTAATAATCTCCACACATTTCGGAAAGGAATAGAAGTTGTGATTATAGCTTCAAGGATTGCAAAAAATACCAATGGAACAGCCAGCGCTTTAATAAGTTGAATCACTAATTTTCCTATCTCGCCAAGTGGAGCCGCTGACGGTCCAGCGAGATATCCAATGAAAACTCCGATTATGAGGCCAAGCAAAATCTGATTAGTTAGTGATTTGAACATAGATATGTGGCACTGCTTAAAGCTTATGGTACGATTACCATCTATTTCTTTAACGGTTAAGGTTGATTAAATGAACGCTTCTCCCCGAGTCCTAGTCCCGATTGATCTTACAACTGAAGAAGCTAGAGCTTTTCGTGTACGACGAACCTATCTGACCAAATTGCTTAGATATGAATTAACGCCAATTTTAGTCGCTCCCGGGACCCCGATGCATATAGTTGATAATTTATACCAAGAATGTGCTGGCGTGCTTTTGATCGGCGGAGTTGATATCGATCCAGCAAGATATGGGGCAGAACGACATCCATTAACGGAAGAGAGTGTTCCAGAGCGGGATGAACTTGAATTGTTTGTGACGCAAAAAGCTTTGAAAGAGAAAAAGCCAATCCTTGGAATTTGTAGAGGATGTCAACTATTAAACGTTGCTGCTGGTGGCACGCTAATCCAGCATATTGAAAGTGATGTAGTAAGACACAAGTTGCCTAAGAACGATGAAACGTATGCCGCTATCAAGCGTCAATCCAATCATGCAGTGAGTATCGTTCCTGGTAGTCGCGCAGCTTTAATTACAGGCAAAGAACAAGTTCTTGTTAATTCTGCGCATCATCAAGCAGTTGAGCAAGTTGGAAAGAATCTCATCATCAGCGGAACTGCCCCTGATGGCATAGTAGAGATAGTCGAACACCAAGATCCTTCCTATTTTTGCTTTGGTTTACAGAGCCATCCGGAGGCCGA
>CAZYRE010000162.1:0-4938 GCA_964650155.1 uncultured Bdellovibrionales bacterium | reverse complement strand
TAGCGGCGAGCAGTCCGGTTATTGAACCCGATTGTCAATCACATCCGTCCCCTTTGCAAAACGTGGAGCAAAAAAGGTGGCATCCAATTGCGGGTTTACTTGGAGTCCTGAAAGGAGAAAGGTATTTTTATTTCCTGCCGCATCTATAATCTCTGCTCCTGCGGGAAGATTGGTGGTTGGATTAACCAGGAGCTTCATGGTTTGTACCCCTTCTTCGGATTTTGCAGGAGAAAGATCGAGGACGATGCCACCATCACTCTGACAACCACCTTTTAGTTTAAAATCGCGACTAAGGCTTCCAATTCCTAAAAGAAACGAAACAGGGAGATCTCCCCTAACAGCAGAACGAAACTTATCCACAAGGACCTGATTATCAATTGGCTGATATAACCACAGGGTAGTGCCATCAGAGATAAATTCTTGAGCTTCTGGTTCTTCGTACACCCACTTCATTTTACCAGGCTTAAGAAATGTCATCCGACCCTGAGAGAGCTCAGAACTCTCTAGCGCTTCCAAATACGCGTGTTGGGTGAATCGCCCCTGTAGCGATGTCACTGTTGAATATCGCTTCTCTACAGCGCTTATAGTGGCCTTAAGCGATGACTCGGCTATCGTCTTCTGACAGATAAAACCTCGCACCTCAGCCAAAGCGGTTGAGGCAAAAAATAAAGTTAACGCTGGGAAGATGAATTTATAAATCATTAACGGATGAGCCTATCACCTCGCGGGGCTTAGCACCATCGGCAGGACCGATGAGCCCTTCTCGTTCCATCATCTCTATAATTCTTGCAGCTCTATTGTAACCAATTCTTAGGTGCCTCTGAACTAAAGAAGTTGAAGCCTTTCCCTTTTCTAGAACTATTTTAACTGCTTCATCGTATAAGTCATCGTGTTCAGTATCACCTGAACCGCTGCCATCCTCAGATTCTTCCTTCATTGCCTTATCGCAAAGCTCTTGGATAAAGGCATCATAGACTGGCTTACAATTCTTCTTTAATTGAGCCACTACTCTTTTAACTTCTGAGTCAGAGACAAAAGCTCCATGCACACGACGTAAATTAGTTACCCCTGGAGGCATGAATAGCATGTCGCCCTGACCAAGGAGCTTTTCTGCGCCGATGCCGTCAATAATAGTCCTAGAGTCGACACGACTTGAAACCTGGAAAGACAATCGTGCTGGAAAGTTAGCTTTAATAAGTCCGGTAATAACATCTACGGAAGGTCGCTGAGTTGCTACAATAAGATGTATTCCGGCAGCACGAGCCTTCTGAGCAAGTCTAGTTATTAAATCTTCTACTTCTCTACCGACAGAGAGCATAAGATCAGCAAGTTCATCAATTACGATTACAATTTTCGGCAACGGAATTAATTGCTCTCCAGGAGTAGAAATTTCTTCTTCGTCTTCTATCCCTTCATCGTTAACAGCTTCTGATCCATCAACGACCAGCTCTTCTGTTAACTTAACCTCTGGCTCATCTGCCTTGACATCATCAGCATCTTCTTCGCCACGCACGACGCGGTTATAAGCATCTATGCTTCTTACGCCGAGTTTTTGCATTAAGCGGTATCTTCGGTGCATTTCATGCACAGCCCATTCAAGAACAGCTTTAGCTTGCTTTGGAACTGTAACAACTGGGACACGGAGGTGTGGAATTCCGTCATAGACACTCAGTTCCAAGATCTTCGGATCGATCATTATTAAACCAAGATCTGCAGGTGTAGCGCGGTAAAGTAGACTCAAAAGAATTGCGTTAATGCAAACCGATTTACCAGTTCCAGTAGCACCAGCAATTAACAAATGAGGCATCTTAGCAATATCAGCTACAACAGCATTGCCGTACGTATCCTTACCAACGGCCACAGTAAGAGTTGATGTAGCTCGGACACATTCTGGACTTTCTAGAACATCCCTTAGTCGAACTATTTCCCGCGTAACGTTAGGAACTTCTATGCCAACGGTCCCTCTTCCAGGAATAGGAGCTACAATTCGAACAGAAACTGCACGTAACGTCATTGCGAGATCATCAGACAGAGCAGTGATTCGACCAACTTTAACGCCGGCAGCTGGCTCAAATTCAAAAAGAGTAATGACTGGTCCGGGATGAACTTCTGTGACGCGACCAAGAATTCCAAAATCTCTAAGCTTAGTTTCTATCTGACGGGACTTTTTAACTAGATCCTCGTCATCTTCACTTCCTTCGGCAGGCTGACCCTGTCCAAGTAAAGTAATTTCAGGTGGTTCGTAGTTACCGGTGTAAAATATATCCGCGGCTGGGGACTCCTCCTCAAGCTTCTTACGAACCTTTTGCAACTCACGTAGGGAAACTTTATCTTCCTTGGAGCGCCGTCTCACCTGGACTTCGTATTCCTGCTCATCCTGGATATCCTCTTCATCATCATCTTCTTCAACTGTATTCTTTCTAAGATGAGGTCTTATTTGTATAGGCTCACCTTCCCTCTCGGGACGAGCAAAAATGGCTCTAAATCGTTCAACTACATCTTCAGAAAAGAGGGCTTCAAGGATTAAAGCTACTCCATTAACTAGCTGCCTAAGTGTCCAGGTAACAGCATTCATTAAGAGCAAGGGCACAGATATAAACACCAAAGCTAAAATATCGGTGGTGACATCCCATACTCCAGCTGCCAACTCTACCAATGACTTCCCGAGGGTAAAACTTACTGCCAAGATAAAGAACGACAGGCAAAACAGAATGGCGCCAGCTTTACTAAAAAGAGTAAGTAACGGTCCCGAAACTACACTACCAATTGAACCACCACCCTCTGTTCCCCAAGTTATAGAGAAGAATGCAGACGAAGCTAAAACGATCCCTATGCTACCTGCCACCAAAACCCAAGTAGGATGGTTCTTACTCTTGATAATTAACTCTTCCTGCCAAGCGCGAACTGCAAGAAAGACCAACCAAAAAACGAAAATCAGTGAGCTCCAGCCAAATGCCCCGAAAAGCATTACCCCCATAAATCTTCCTGCTGGTCCGAGCAATCGGGAGGCGCCACTATCAAGACCAACAGTACCGGTAATATCAGGACGCTGGACTAAAATGCTCAACAAGATAAATGCTGCGGCTGATCCAAAAATGATAGCCAAGGCCTCAGGGACCCAGTGATATTCTTTTGGTTTCCTAGAGAGCTGCGGAGAGGCTCTCTTGGTTGTCCTCTTCCGTGAATCTGGTCTTCTCTTTGCTAATCCCACGAACGTAAACCTCCCTTAACCGACTCCTACGGGAACAATACCCCGTCAGCCAAAATGGCCGTACGGTTTGACGTTCAAAACACTCTTTTAGATTCTGTCCTAAGCGGCTGTTTTTGGAAACGGCAAAAATTTTGCCCTAAAAACTGCCAGTTAATTAATTATTTAGTTAGTTTTCATCCCCGAGCCTTGAGAGAGGAACATGCGAGTTCTCTCGTTCTCAAACTCCCTAGCAGCTAGTGTCATTCCATGAGAAAGGATTTCTCCAGCAGTAACCCACCCTGCCCCAACTTTTAATTTTTCTCGTGCAGTTAAAAGATTATCAAAAATCGCCTGGTCCTTCATGCTAAAAGCACCTGTCCAGATATTCTTTCCTGCTGCATCAAAAGCAGTAATCAAGAACCCAATCTGAGCTGGTTGAGTTGCTCCATATGTAGAACCGATGCGCTCTTCACATCGAATAAGTTTAACTACTACAGCAGCATCTGCGCCTGAATCTGCAATTGCAGCTTTCACATTACCGGCTGTGTACTTTGAATGAGCAGGTTCAAGAACTTTAGTTCGTGATTCACTTTGCAGTGCTGTTACAAGCTCCTTATCCGCATCAAAATGGCTCTTACAAGCCTGTGACTCAGGAGTCCACTCCCCTGGTAATACCAATACAGTTGATACCTTAGAGAGGGCTTCGCGCTCGACAAATGTTGTAGCGAACGGTCCCTGGGAAAGGGTCGCTCTGGCCTGCCCATTTCTTTCAACAGAACAACCAAGCATTAATGATGTGCTGATAACAATTAAGAAAATTCCTAAGTTTCTCTTCATGATAAGGTGCTCCCGTAAACCTTCAGATATGATTACAGATTAGTACCACGTTGAGGGAATAATTAGAAATCGTATCTACCCTTGATTTTGACCAAAATTTGCCGTTAATCTCTAGTTATAAGAGCCCGATAGGGTTAAATAACCCGTTATTATTGACCTGAATAATTAATAGGTAAGCATGAAAGCAAAAACTAGCTCAGCAAAATCAGCTCCTAAAAAATCCGCCAACAAAATGGTTGAGGGCCTAAGCGCTTTTTTTGCCGCATACAAAGAAGTTGAAGAGCGACTAACAGAGGACTACGGCTCAGAAGCCGAAGAAGAGATCACCTCAGGTTTAATCACAGAGCTAGCCTCTGCTGCTGAAATCATCGTTGATTCCGAAGATTATTCATCTGCCTACATGGCCTCTGCCGTTACATCCCTCACCGAGGCTCTTAAAGAACTCGATCCAGATATCTTCGAACACAAAGAAGAGGAAGAAGACGAGGACGAAGATGAAGATTCCGAAGACAGCGAAGACGTCGATGAAGATGATTACTACGACGGAAGGTAACAATTATTCATAGCCTCTGAAGTCATTATCTATTTTAAATTCTCTAGAAGCTTCTAGGATAGGAATTCTTGCCTTCCTCTGTCGAATTCAAACTGACGTAACTTACTCACCTATAAGTTTAGATGCTTAACTAAAGGACCCTTTTGTCCGATATACTAAATGTCTAAGAAATGGATTCTTTATGTCTGTAAACACAACAAGAGCAGTTAATCATGAAAGACCATTTTCTATAGAAGAGTTATTCTTTTCTACCACAGATAGGAAAGGGGTAATTCTATCAGGAAATGAAGTTTTCCAGCGGATCAGCGGATATGAATTTAATGAATTAATTGGGCAACCTCACAATATCATCAGACAT
>CAZYRE010000161.1:0-5017 GCA_964650155.1 uncultured Bdellovibrionales bacterium | reverse complement strand
CCACTCATTGTAAGAAATGCTACCTTTGCATAAAGGTCAGCCTTGGCTGGATTAACCTCTGCATATTGAGCAAAAGCCAGATATCTTTCACCGGAATCCGGCTTAGTAAGAAATGCTTTGGCCGTAGTAGGAAGCTCTGAGATATTGCAAAATGTCTGAGTCGGAGTATTTTTATCTGCCACTATCATTAATCTTCTCATTGAATTTCCACCATTCGTCTTCAATGCATACCCACGACGGAGTGGAGTTTTTGACGCTGCTTTTAGGAAGGAATTAAGCAAAGCTTCTTCTGGTGCACCTGTATACTGGTACACTCTTGCTGCTACGCCATTCATCACCAGTTCAGCGAATGCCTTCTGGTAATTCTGTGCCGCTACGAAAAGATTATTCGTATCTTTGTTAACTACCCCGTGGAAAAGACCAGTACACGGTACAACTGCTTTCT
This sequence comes from uncultured Bdellovibrionales bacterium, assembly GCA_964650155.1. Lineage (GTDB taxonomy): Bacteria > Bdellovibrionota_C > UBA2361 > UBA2361 > J135 > JAWXBT01. The sequence goes on along the minus strand of CAZYRE010000161.1, from coordinate 4,572 downwards.
CAAGAGCTCTAACTGGAATGTCAAAGAAAGGCTTTAAACTGGCACGAAAATTATCATCTTTGCTCGTAGCGTATGCGGCAAGTAAAGCAAACTCCCACCAAGCTTCACCACGGCCAAACTTGATAGTAATATTTGGAACGGCAGGAGGAAAATTAACGACGCTAGAAGCTAAGTGTACAGGATTATTTCCTGAACATTTTACTGGATATTTGGAATGTTGAAACGATGCGTTACCAGCATTGGTTTGGATCTGATCCATTGCAATTGGTAGACCGCCGATCCAAGCTAGTGCGTTATCATTCTTCTGGGTGCGAATATTGTGCTGAAAATCATGTGGATCATAGTTAGTACTTCCGGTCCAAGACATCTGCGGTGCATACCAAGGAGCCAAATTATTGCTGGCAATATAATTTACATGTGTTTTATTGGTGGTTTTCAAGCCGAAAGGGTCATATGTTGAAACATTAATTGTCTCAGCAAACTCTATCGGGGCATATGTTCCACAACTTCCAGTTTTTTTAATATCTTCAACATTAACTGCATCGCCAGAGTCTTTAACAAACAGTTGCTGTCTAATGGCATTAGTCATGAATTGAAGTATGTGCAGCCTGTAACCTTCAGCTGAAGCGGCTGCTACTGTTTGCATCCCTTCAAGTGGCTGAATGTTTGTACCACTCGTCATACCGCCATATGGGGCACCATCTATCATAGCCCATCCCATATATGGATTCACAAAGGGGATGTCGCATGAGCCACTAGCTGAAGTGCACTGCCCAGCTGAATATTTACTACTGTAACTTTGAAAGTCCGAAGTCAAAGTGGAACGTAATGTAGTCAGATTGGCAAACGAAAGGTCTGGCACGTAGCCACTCTGTGGTAGAAAACCACGATAATTTGCAGAGAAGAATGAGAAGAGAGGCTGATTACTAGTGGTACTTATTCCTTTGACTGCAAAAGCAATTCCCTCTTGAGCAAGTATAGAGTTAACTCTTACTTGAGCAGTAGGCGTTGATGGAATTATTGCAAGGTGCCTAATAAAGTGCCTTTGAGTAGGCATTACATTCATTGCTCCACCGAGGTCTTTCACTATTGGAAATATGTTGTATCCGCCCTGTGTGTAAGAAGTTCCCCAGCCCAAATCAGCATAGGCATTTCTAACTTCGTATCCTACAGGAACCATCAACTCAATTTTTGAAAAATACAAATCAGCTTGAGTGTCATCTTCAGCAGTTTGCAAATTGAGCCCAGTTGAAGCGTTGCTAACTCTAAGCCAGAGTTGAAGAACTTCTTCTCCAGCAAGAGCGGAAAAGTACCCGTGTGCGCCCATCATGTGAGGAAGCGCGTTATTAACTCCAGGAGTCCCTGGAGTCATTGTCCCATAGACCCTAACTTCTGACTGACTCGGTCCAAATTTAAATATCTTTCCTGCTTTAGACCCAAAGTCAAAACGATACTCATTACCAAACACATCAAAAGTTCTGATTAAGATTTTACCAGTGCCTTGAGTAAGAGTTTGGATACTTGTTGGCAACTGAGCTACAGGTCCGTTTGCGATAACTTGTGAAAGAGTCTGAAATGATACAGGTCTTACTGACCCTACACTTGGAGTTCTAACAACCTTATATTGATCTCTTGAACCTTGAGCATTGCCTTGTGATTTTACCTTCGCAAGAAGCTGTACTACATCCCAGCTACCGTCAGCAGCTCGTGAAATTCCTTCAATTTGAGTCGCTGCCAAAGTTCCGTCCGCATTTTTTATAGAAAATGGAGACATTCCAGAATCGATCATTGAGGTAGTTACCATACCATGCGGCACAGGTAGGGTTGCATTAATATTATAACTACTAACGCTAATTGCTGGAGCAGCAATCTCTAATGTGGCGTCATGGCTCTGTCCTTGAGCACAAAATGCCAGTATTAAAACCAGAAAAGTTTGCGCTAATGAATAAATAAACCTTTCATAGTAGCAATTCATAAACCTACCTGTAGACAAAAAAACCTTACTTCAGCTCTGATTACTGCAACTTACGTACCAAGAACGCAATTCATATTTATGGGAATAATTCCCACTATTTTTATCAATTTTATCTACTATTTATGAAGGTGAAATATTATTCTAGAAAAATTGGCGTAGGTGGACCCACAAAAGAACCTACAAGGCATCTTCCATGAGTCCACCATCACCGAACTATCGCTCTGTTAGATGATCTTCACGATCACCAACGGCAACGGTAGTTCCTCGGAGAATGACACCGCGGCGGTCGATACCGAGGCGTATGGCATGAACGATAACTGACACGCTGGTAATACGCCGGGGGCGCGTAGTACACAGGAGCGGGAACGAAGATGGGCATCGGGGCGACAAACACGGGTCGCGGCGCGCAACTCCTACTTCGCCATCCGAAACTCCGACTTCCAGCCTCCGCGGAGCCACTCGCCCCGAAGAATGCCAACGCCATCAAAAAGAAAACCAAAAACCTCATTGTAAATTTCCAAGCCAGACTGAATGAAAATACGTTTGGGTCTGGCAGCCGCACGTACTGGTTAAGTAGTCGTCAACTAATTAACCAATACGTGCGGCAAAAATCATGAGCCCACCTACATTTGTTTTAGGGCTACTTACTATTTGATTCTATTTGGTTTCATTATCTAAAGCTACCAGCTATCGTGGTTTTATAAGAACCCTAATCTACTGTATAATTTATACAGCAAGCGGTCACCGCTCAAATTTTTAATAACAACCTAAATAATCGAATTCAGGCAAACTCCCGCTTTAGGAAGTTTATTGACCCCAAAGCTCTACTCGGACACTAATTTAACAGGCAGATGATTAAATGCTTCCATGGAGAGCGCGCCTTCCTTGAAAAGCTGCTCCAGGCCTGACATACTTCGGTTCTAACTTTTGCACTGATTTATTATGTCTGACGCTCTTCATTCTGCCTTGGCTGATGCTCTTGTTTCACATGTGGGACTAGCCAAAGAAGCAATCGCAAAACTATTAGTAAAACCTCAGGATAGGACTCACGGGGATCTCTCTTTCCCTTGCTTCCAATTAGCTAAGACTTTAAAGCTTGCTCCTCCAGAATGCGCAAAAAAGGTTGCTGCGGAGCTGAAACTTCCAGCTGGAATTTCTGCTGTAGAAATTGTTGGCCCGTATCTTAATTTCCGCTTTGATAAAACTCTAGTTATTCGCAACCTTATTCCGCAGATACTTAAAGAGAAGCACTGCTTTTCAAAGAAGTCCGCAAACGGAAAGAAATTAATTGTTGAGTATTCCTCCCCAAATATCGCTAAGACTTTCCACGTTGGACATCTTCGTACAACTTTGATTGGTCACTCCCTTGTTGAAATATACAAACATCTTGGATTTGATGTTGTTGGTATCAATCATCTTGGCGACTGGGGCACACAGTTTGGTTTTGTCTGGGCAGGATGTGAGCTTTGGGGAAAACCACAGGATGCTTCTGTTGATTCATTAGTCGACATGTACCGAAAAGCTACGAATCTTCGGAAAGCTCAAGAAGAAGGCAAGGTTTCGGCTGAAGATTCCAATAAGCCAGATGTCAATCAGATGGCTCGTGACTATTTCATCAAACTTGAAGCTGGTGATAAGGATGCAACGGCCTTCTGGCAGTGGTGCTTAGATGTTTCCATGAAATACCTCTTAGCCATGTATAAGCGGTTAGGCATTGAGTTTGATCATCACACCGGGGAATCATTTTATCGAAACATGTTAGAGGATGTAGAAAACAAGATTCGCCAAAGCGGCATATTAGAAGAATCTAAAGGTGCCCTTGGAGTGGATTGTGGTAAAAAATTTGGATTCGCTAGAGTTTTTGCGGAAGATGGAAGGTCCCTCTACATCACTCGCGATATCGCAACAGCAATGTATCGAGAAGATCATTTTAAACCTGAAAAGATTTTATACGTCGTAGCAGCTCAGCAACTTCTTCATTTCCAGCAATTGATTGAGATATTGAGTAGGATGAAGCACCCTGTTGCACCAAAGATGGTTCATGTTGCTTTTGGCTTCGTTCCAGGGATGAAGACCCGTGAAGGTGGCGGTATTTCTCTAAAGGACTTTTTAGATGAAATGAGAGACAGGGCTCTTAAAGCTTACATGACTGAAGTTGAAAAGCGTCCCGAAGGGATTGATGAAAATTCAATCGCAGAGTCCGTGGCAATAGGCGCTACATATTTTTATTTCCTTAGCCACAGTAACATTAAAGATTTCAACTTTAGTTGGGATGAAGCTCTTAATTTTCAAGGAGAATCTGGGCCATATCTTCAATATGCTCTGGCTCGACTTAATAGTATTGAAGCCAAAGCACGTGAAGCAAAAATTAACCCTGAAAGTTTTAATGCGAATACACTTACCGAAGATTCGGCTTACGAACTTGCTTCAATGCTTGGAGAATTTGGTGCCGTCGTAGAGAAAGCTGGAGCGGATTACGAGCCTTACTACATCGCCCAGTATCTTGTTAACTTAGCAAAAGCATTTTCCCGTGCTTACCGTGATCTGAGGGTAGTAAGTGATGATGTATCTAAAGAAGTTGCATCGTCACGGCTAGC
>CAZYRE010000160.1:0-5024 GCA_964650155.1 uncultured Bdellovibrionales bacterium | reverse complement strand
TAAAAATAAAGCTGAGACGGAAGGGTTTGTGGATGCGTTCGTATCAAGCTTTAAGACAGCAGATCTTCACGTCGTAACGGCATCACTTTCTGGTGATCAAGTGGTGCCTCCAGTAACAACTACTGCTACAGCCGATTGCACTGGAGTAATGAACCATCTAACATTGAAGCTTAGAGTCGTATGCAATCAAAACATTCCTACCTTTACCGTAGGACACATCCATGTAGGCGCAGCAGGAACTAAAGGACCAATGATTTGCGCCTCTCCAAATACTACAAATACATTAGGATTTGATTGCCAACTCGATGCATTCACACATCACGCTCTCCATGCTGGTGAGCTCTATGTAAACCTCCACTCAACCGATCATATCGATGGTGAGCTTAGAGGGCAGCTAATCGTTCCTTAGTACTTGGCCATCTTGGGATCAATTTGTAAGGCCCAGGCATGAATGCCACCGGCTAAGTTCATAAGATTTTTATAACCGTGGCATTCAATTAAAAAATCGATAACCCGTTGACTTCGTCCGCCATGATGGCAGTGAACGACTACGTCCTTGTCTTTAGGAATCTGAGTGAGGCTATCTTCTATCTGATCTATACCTATTCTTACCCCGCCCAAATTACAGATGGAGTATTCATGTTCCTCTCGAACATCCAGGATAAACGGAGGTGTTCCCGCATCAATCTTAGATTTTAACTCACTTACAGTGATACTTGTCTTAGTGCTGGCTGGTTTATTCTGCATCCTTTGCCTACCTTATTACTCTTCAGTGACTTAAGGGCCTTAATCAAATATAGTTCTACAAAAAATAAGGCGCTGGAGCTACATAGTTGATTCTAACACCAAAATTTACCATCTACTAAGTTATAGGGAATACTGAGATCATCCCTCGCTGTTTGGTTATACTGATGAATAATTTCTCTACAAAAAATACATCTACTTCGAATCACTACGATTTGATCGTGATTGGGTGCGGTCCAGCTGGTCAGCGCGCCGCTGTTCAAGCTGCAAAACTTAGAAAAAAAGTTGCAATAATTGATGCGCGGGAAGTTGTTGGTGGTGTCTGTGTAAACTTGGGGACCATTCCAAGTAAATCTTTCAGAGAAGCAGTTTTATATCTTTCCGGTTTTCGCCAAAGAAATATCTACGGCTCTGCCTATAGAGTTAAATCTGACATCTCTATGACTGATTTAACTTTTCGCTGTAATCATATCGTTCAACACGAAATTGAAACTATTGATTCTCAACTAGCTAGAAATAGAGTTGACGTTCTTCATGGACACGCTAAATTTATAGATAATCATACTGTTGAAATAACAAGCCTCTCTGGTCACACAACAAAAACAGCAGATTATTTCGTAATTGCAACTGGTGCCAAACCATTTCGACCTCCGAACATAGAGTTTAATGGTACCAGCATCTTTGATAGCGACGATCTACTTCAAATGAAGGATATTCCCCGCACTATGACCGTTGTTGGTGCAGGAGTAATCGGCATGGAATACGCCTCAATGTTTGCCGCTCTTGGTGTTGCTGTTACCGTGATAGATGGCCGAGAAAAGATTCTAGATTTCGTCGATTCAGAGATAATCGAATCATTAATCTACAGAATGCGCTCTATCGGTGTTACCTATAAAATGGGTGAGCAGGTAGAAAGCTGTAAGATGAGGGAGGATGGGCAGGTAGTTACTGAATTAAAGAGTGGTAAGGTGGTAGTTGCAGATTGCGTACTTTTCTCTGCTGGCCGCCAAAGTGCTACCGATAACCTTGGGCTAGATAAAGTAGGGATTACCACTCTGGCTAGAGGGCTCTTAAAGGTTAATGAGAAGTACCAAACTGAAACTCCAAATATTTATGCTGCTGGGGATGTAATTGGATTCCCTGCACTTGCCTCTACATCAGCAGAGCAAGGACGTCTCACCACTTGTAATATTTTTGGGATTCCAGCTCATCCAGCCGAAATTCCTCTTCCTTATGGAATCTATTCAATTCCAGAAATAGCGATTGTTGGCAAAAACGAGAAAGAGCTTACCGAAAAAGGCGTGCCTTACGAGGTTGGAGTAGCTAGGTACATGGAGAATACTCGCGGGTATTTGATCGGAGACCGCGATGGCCTTTTAAAATTACTCTTCCATCGCAAAACAAAAGAGCTACTCGGCGTTCACATTATCGGCGAGGGGGCTACAGAGCTAATTCACGTTGGCCAAGCGGTGATGTCATTTGGTGGCGGGCTCGATTACTTTATTAATGCCGTCTTTAACTATCCTACCCTAACAAGTTGCTATAAAACTGCTGCCCTTGACGGCTTTAACAAACTCCGCGCCCAACGCGCAGTCTAGTAAAAAAGGTGACAGTTACTCTTTTTCTTTAAAGAAAAAGAGTAACTGTCACCTTTTTTTATTTATTGAGACTTTTGGTGTGCCGGTATGATGATCAAGCCTAACTGTAATTCCGATCGGACTCTCATCTCCAGCAACTGAAACAGCAACCGCATTATCAATACGTAATATATCTCCAGCTGTTTCATATAAACTTGGGTCTACAGGAAAGAGAACTACTTCACCCCAACCCGCCTCTCTTGCTTTTGCTCTAACTTCAATAACTGTATATCCAAGCATGAAGGAGGTATTTCGTCGGGCAATATCAGAAAGCCCAAAGCCATACTGGCCTTTTTGTCGGCTTAATTCTGCTTCAAAAAGAGCAACGTCCCCTACTAATTGCTGCAACGCCCGCTCCCAGGATGCTTGTGTAAAGACAGGTTCTGCATCAAAGTCATGTTCACCCCTCCTTGGAGCTCGGTCAGCAAGTTCATCAGATTCTGTAGCTGGACAAATAATAAGACCAACGCCTTCTGGAAAAGCTTCTGGTGAAACTACCTGGGCCATATCTAGGGTGATACCAGTTGCCACCTTAACTAGCCGTCTATCCGTATTTTGAGCTGATCCATTTAAGGGTTGTCCTAGCTCAGTTACTGGTCCTGGATATACAGACTGCCACGGAGGAAGACATGGGGTTCCGCTTCTCTTTTCATGAATCTGCACCAACGCGGCAACTTGACTATTGTCTCTTGAAGCCCAACATTCTAATGCCTCTGGTCTAAAAAGCCGATCACGAGAAGAGAATTGGTTCTCCTCCCAAGGCTGCCTACCAAGCATAAAGAGGCCGCGATTCAACACATCTACGGCTCCACAAAGCTGCCCGACAAGGTTTTCTACTCTGAAGACAGCTTCAGCATCATGATTGCGCTCTCTTGCTGAGGCTTTTTCCAGATCTTCAGCTGAACTTTTTATAGTATGACCGCCAGGAATTGCAGCATGAAGACTTTCAATAAGGATTGCCTTAGGATCAGTTGTTTCTGCAGTAAGAAAAGCTTCTGGAAATAAAAGTAGATCTGCAGTTTGCCCAGGAATTACACCTTCGGCAGCATACCTATCGATTTGTGGCTGACCTTCTTTTTCCGACATCCAGATCTTAACAAAAAGTTGATTCGAGCGTTAACTCCGAAAAGTACACACTCCGACCTCACTAATTGTTCTTCTTATTCCCGAGCTAAGAGTCTCAAAGATTCGACAGGTTACTAGAAATACCCGTGTGATAGACATGATAAGGCCACTTATACTTTTAAGCATCATAATTTCTTGTAATCATTTCACTGATTTCCAGCCAAACACCGCAATTTTATTCATGGTTAGACTACGGCTACTTCCTGAATAGATTATGGATGTCTCGCCAAGGGCCTGAACTCCTTAGGGACAATTCCCGGCCCATCAATTGCAATACTATTGGTGTTACTGGATGGATACAGCACTCTGAATACTCACACCCACTCAAGCGCAGGGACCCGCCTCAGGTCCCTGCTTTCTTTTGTTTAGACCTAGGCTGCTTCTTTTATTTTAAACTCAACAGTTAGTTTTATAACTTCTAGAATTCGCAATAGTCGACCCAACGATACCTTCTGAAGACTTCCACTTAAAATTCCAGTTACCGCACTACGAGGAATTCCTGAACGTCTAGCTACCTCTGTATGAGAAATATCTAACTTCTCGAGCTGTGTAGTAATTGCAGATATTAAATTTGCCTTTAAATAAGCTTCTAATCCACGACTGGTAGAGATGTTGAGTATTTTGGAAAGACTATTTGCTGATGATGTTTTCATAAGCTTATTCCTTTTAACCTTTGCTTTACTAATTCCCTTACCCTCAATGGCGTTTGCTGAGATGTCTTCTTAAAGGCTACCAATATAGAAATCTCACGGCTTTCAACAATTAAGTAAATAACTCGGTAAATACCGGAAGCATCATTAAACCGAAGTTCATGAATGCCCTTGCCCAAACTTGGCATCGGACGACTTAGGGGCATTGAAAGCTTCAACCCTAAATCAAGCCTTGCTAAGGCATCCGCTAAATCCTCACGCACTGAGAGAGGGAGATCCACAATCTCTCGCGAACAGGGCTTGCAGACCTTAACCACAACCCCTCATCCCCATAGTCTCACAAATAAGACATTTGAGCAACAACATATATTTCCTTAGATTGATTACATTCATCTATCTAATCGCTGTCTTGATCAGAAAGTTTCTTAAATGTCATCCATATTTCTTTCCCTCCTCTTCAATTTAATTACTTTCATGGCTATAATGATCTTGTAACTGGGGGTGTAAAGGTCTCGACGGAAATGAAGAGGCTTTGACTCGCACGCCGAGGTACCGCAGGCCTCGTAAAAAAGCGGCACAAATAAATGTAAACGAAGACACATTGGTAGCAATGGCTGCCTAAAGTCTTGACCCGGCCTTATCGCTGGGTCAGTTGTTGGAGGGTGCGCCCACCGTTTTCCAACAACCCAATCGTGGGCTGGATGAATGCGGGGTCGCAACGTGTTCATCGAGACAAACAGCGGATCGTCTGTGATGTTTCTTGTAGAGAGAGGCCGCACAGATTAAAACAAACTCTCGACTAAGCGTGTAGAAGGTCCTAGCTGAGCTTTTTCGGACCGGGGTTCGACTCCCCGCACCTCCACCAGAA
>CAZYRE010000159.1:0-5058 GCA_964650155.1 uncultured Bdellovibrionales bacterium | reverse complement strand
AATTCCCTTAAGTATTTTCCTTGAATTGAAATCACAGGGCGGAGAGAGATTTGGGGATCTCACTCCGCCCTGGATGATGTCTTGGTCTCACGCCGATGCCGAGATCTTGAGAGGTCTCTTCTGCTTCCGCAGTTGGACCACTTGACTGAGGAGCGTGCTCCTGGCATCGACACAGATCCCGTCGACGCGTTCCGGAGTATGGGGGTGCTCCGTGAGAGCTTTGGCCAAGAGCCGGTCCGTGTCTCGGATGATCGTGAAAGCTGTCTCGCTGACCCCGAAATGGGGGTGAGAAAGCGCCTTCAAGATCTCTGAATCGAACTCGCCGGTCAGGATCCCGTCGACATCGTGCCTTTCGAGTTCGTGTCGCCAGCCGGCAGCGTAGACCGTTTCCGTTCTTTCCTCGGCAGGGGCATGATCCACTGCCAGGACGTCATGCACCCCACGCATTGCATCGAACACAGTGCTGTTTTCGGCAGCGGTGAGTCTCTGTTGGAGATTCAAGCCGTCTTCCCTCTTCTGTGCGGACATGGTTGGGACCTATTCCCATCGAGCCGCATTGCCTTAGAAATCCCGTAAGTTCCTAAGGCAAGGCAGCTCTAAAACCTAAATAGATGGCAGATCTTGCTTTTGAAAAAACAAACCCCGTGCTTCTTCAGAAGCAAGATCAATAGATATATTCTTCAACTGATTTAGAATGGAAAGATCGACCGCAGAAGGTGGAGTCTAAATCCAGGAGAAAAGTCAGTCAATCTCTCTAATCGCCCCAAAATTAGTGTAGATTAGCGACTCTTGGTGCATCTAGGGCATAAAGGATAGCAGAGGCTCTCTGGACATATTCTGAAGGGACCATCAATCGAATCATGGAGGCAGGTCGATTGTCACGACCAATTTCAACATGCTCCATCATCACTGGAATCTTCATCTCTTCCAGTGCTCCGCACACCGCATCAGCTCGTATGTGATCAGTAAATGTAGCAAGTACTAAGAATTGATACATTGCGTCCCCCTGGTATTATCCACTAAAAGAACTAAACTTTCGGCATCCCACCAAAAAGCCCTCATGCACGACTGATTAAACCTATCTGAAAAGAAGCGCCATATGAAAAATTTATTTTCATGGCCCTAAAGGAAGTGATTAGATAGAATGCATGTTCGAGTCGATACGATTTCCTCTGCAAATTCGATAAGCTCCTTTGACTAAGTAAAGTTTTATGAATTTTGATGAAGTAAAAAATATTTTTGATACGCTGCCTGAGTTTGTAGGGGTTTCGCCGACATCTCTTGTCCCTTTAAAAGGGGATGCTTCAGGCAGAAGATACAGCCGAGTGTTTCTCTCTATGGCTCCGTACTCAGTAATCCTTATGGAGCTAGATGATGCCGTTGGTCCGGTCATTGATGGAAACGTGAAGCTTTTACAAAGGGAAACTTTCCCTGAGGTCGCTAAATTTATATCTAAGTATAGATATCCAATTCCAAGAATTATTATTGATAAACACAATGAGAAACTTCTGATTGTTGAAGATGTTGGAGATGTTTCACTAGCAAGACTATGTAGGGAGAGCAGTGCTAAGGATGTTTCACAAGTTATTCTAAAATTAGGGAAGGATCCAATAGGTACAGCATTCAAGAAGGCGATAGATATAATCGCTGAGCTTCAAAGTATCCCTGAATGCGATCATTTTGTTTTTAAAAGATCTTTATCAAAGGGCGCGCTTTTTACAGAAGCAAGAAGATTTATAGATTTTTTTGCCAAACCTAAAGGAGCATCCATTGAGGATCTGAAAGTAATGGAGCAGGAGATACTGAACCTTACAGAAAAGGTTTCGCGTCACCCAATGGCGCTAGCTCACCGTGATTTTATGCCTATGAACATTCATTTGAGAGCTGATGGAGAAGTAGTAGTAATAGATTTTCAGGACATGTTGATGGCCTCTAAAGCTTATGATGTTGGGGCGTTACTTACAGATCGAGATATCGATCATGATTTAGGAAGTAAGAGAGTTGCTGAACTTGTTAAGTATGCGGAAGGAAAATTAAATGTCTCAGGATTCAAAGAGTTATTTGATGATGTAGTTTTACAGAGAACGTTACGATTAATTGGACAATTTACGGATTTAGCCCAGAGAAAATCTCCTGCCTATGCTGACTTCGTTCCCGGCAGTTTACGGCGGGCTAAAACTATACTGAATAATAGATCTGATCTCCCAACTGTTAGAAAATTTCTAGATTCACTATGAAACAAAGTGAGTAGCCCGTAGGTGCAGTCCTTTGTTCCCCTGTCTAGCATGGCTGATTTTATGATGACTTCCGCTAGACCCCGAATCAATGTAGCTTATTTTCATACACGCTAGTTCGAATTTTTATGTTTTCCAAACTACCTACAAAAATCTGGAGCGGAGTCCTACTGCTCGCGTTTGTAGCCGGCTCGGTTAATGTAATTGGTTTTTTAAGTTTTAATCATCAGGGCCTTAGTCACCTAACGGGTGTGACATCGATGCTAGGAGCAGCAATCTCGGCAGGAAATTTATCACAGGCACTACATCTTTTCGCAGCTATTGCGGCTTTCGTAGGTGGCTGCGCAATCAGTGGCGCTTTGATTCAAGATAGCACTCTCAGAATAAGAAAATCATACGCTATGGCCTTGTTTCTAGTCTCAGGACTTCTGGTTTTTTCAATTCCTCTTTTTAGAGCCGGCCAAGTCTATGCAATATATTTATCTTCCATGGCTTGCGGAATTCAGAATGCAATGGTCACCACCTATAGCGGAGCAGCATTGAGAACCACGCACATCTCAGGCATGTTTACAGATCTGGGAATAGCTATCGGACACCTAATGCGCGGTACTCCCACAGATTCTCGTCGTCTGCGCCTCTGTGCCGTGGTAATTTCTGGTTTCTTCAGCGGCGGCATCGTAAGTAGTTATCTCTACTCGCAATTCGATTACAACGCTCTTCTGCTTCCAGCCGCACTCACTTGCTCGCTCGGAGTAATAACGCTGAAGTTAAAAACTATCTAAGCCTTAGCCAGGGAATAAGAGCGCAGTTGATGGGAGAACCGCTTAAGCGCCTCTACACCGCTTTGCTCAGCTTGATTGCACCAATCATTTAATCTCTCTACAAGTTGCTCCTGAGTTCCGGTGGCACTATCCCAAAATGCTACTAGTCCTTTTCTCATCTCGTAGGATTTCTTAAGAATAGGATGATTTTGTAGAACCGTGCTTATTTGAAGACTGACTTCAGCATCTTCGGCATTTTCAAGATCAAAAAGAGCGCTCTTTATATTTTGAAGAGAGGCAAGTTGAGCCTTAGCATTGTCAGACATAGTAGTTTTCAGACGAGCCACTTCTTCAGAGTAGGCTTGCTTAAGAGCTTTTCTATAGTTTGCCATCACATGTAGGCGATGAAGTACTACCGCTCGCAAAGTTTCAAGATCACAGATTGTTTTAGAAAAGTTAAAACTTACTTTTGGAGCAACGCGTTTGACTTTTGCAAGTCCAAAAATCTCCATAATTCGGATCCACATCCAACCGATATCGAACTCGTACCACTTATTAGAGAGCCTTGCAGAGCTAGCATAAGCGTGGTGGTTATTGTGTAGCTCTTCTCCAGCAATAATAATTCCCCAAGGTGAGATATTGGTGCTGCTATCTTTCGTGGCGAAGTTTCTGTATCCAACGTGATGACCAACCCCGTTGACAATTCCAGCGGCCCAGAACGGGATCCAGATCATTTGAATTCCCCAAATTATTGCTCCAGGAATAATTCCGAATAGAATTAAGTCAGTGATAGCCATAATCACAACTCCCCAAACATGGTGTGGGGTGTAAATCTTATTCTCTAACCAGTCATCTGGAGTTCCTCTACCAAACGTACGGAGGGTTTCAGGTTTAGAAGCTTCTTTTTGATAAAGTCCGACTCCTCCGAATACAACTTTCCAGATCCCATGAATTTTTGGGCTATGAGGATCTTCTTCTGTCTCTACTACGGCGTGATGTTTTCGATGAACAGCAGTCCATTCTTTAGTTACCATTCCAGTAGTGAGCCAGAGCCAGAATCTAAAAAAATGAGATACTATTGGATGAAGCTCAAGTGATTGATGGGCCTGATGGCGGTGCAAATAGACGGTCACAGCCACACAGGTAATATGGGTCATTACTAGGGTTACAACTACATAACCCCACCAGGGCATATTTAATATTCCGCTAAACATTGATTTTCCTTACGAAGAATTCGGATAGCCGATTACAAGGTGGCATCCAATGACTCCAGTTTATCAGAGCATGAATGCCTTCACAACTTGGGATTAGTAGGAAAACATAGTGGATTAATATAGTTATCTAGGCTCAATGGTACTTTTTATTATATTTTGAAGAGCATTCACATTTTAATGTTTCAACCATTAATTCCCTTATGAAGTGCCGCTTTTAGTCGATGATCCACTTGGGGATGGAATAAGGTTTTGTGTATTAGGGTAGGCAGTATGACTCTTAACCAACGTGTAAAACAGATCCAAACCACCTCTCTGGTTTTTACTCTTATATTTTGCATGGCTCCCAACCTAGTAGAGGCAATAAGTAAGCCTATATGCCCTGATTCTTATGAATTAGATATGGTTACATATCTGAACAGCGAAGACTGCGAAGACCCAAAAGATTTTAAGGTTACAGAAAATACTTTGCTAGCAACTGAAGATGCGGAGACTTCCCCTCAACTTGAGAGTTTAAACCCTAGTTCAATAGCAGGAGGCGCTGCTCAGGTGCAAGGACCTCCATCTATAGCTATAGATGATCCGAATGCGGCAGGATTACTTGCAGGCGTAATTAGAGTGGGCACTAGGGATCGAATTTATGCCAGCAAATTGTCCCCGTATTATGTATCGGATAACAATGGAACTACTCCTACTTCTACTGGTGATGTCGGTGTCGGAATCTCTCCACAAAAGAAACAGTAGTACCCTTATGATGTAGAATCAAAAAGAAATCTTGTGCCTATGAAGTCATCTCTGTGTACCCGAGGGGATAATCTACACTAAATCCAGGGGTCATCTGACTGAAGTATG
>CAZYRE010000158.1:0-5061 GCA_964650155.1 uncultured Bdellovibrionales bacterium | reverse complement strand
AGGGACAGGCCCCATTTTCTATAGAAAATGGGGCCTGTCCCTAATTATTATCCAAGTTCAGCGAGAGCTTCTTTACGGGAAAGACGAATCTTACCCATGCGGTCAACTTCAAGCACCTTCACAGGAACTTGATCTCCTTCAGCAAGAACATCTTCAACAGCTTCGATACGCTTGTCAGCTATCTGAGAAATGTGAAGAAGTCCGGATGTTCCAGGCATGATTTCAACGAATGCGCCGAAATCAGTAATCTTCTTTACGATACCTGTGTAGATCTTACCTACTTCAGCTTCCTCAGTTAGAGCCTTAATGACCTTAACTGCTTCCTTAGTCTTCTCTGGATCGCTGCTAAAGATGCTAACTGTGCCGTCATCCTTAACTTCGATCTTAACACCGAAAGATTCCGTGATAGATCGGATAGTCTTGCCTTGTGGCCCGATAACGTCACGAATCTTATCAGTCTTGATCTTAAAGCTTGTGATACGTGGTGCGAAAACAGACATCTCTTCACGAGGCTTAGAGATAACTGAATTCATCTCTTTAAGAACATGTAAGCGACCTTCGCGGGCCTGAGTCATCGCTTCGATAACCCATTCACGCTTGAGACCCTTAATCTTTATATCCATCTGAATGGCAGTGATTCCCTTCTCGGTTCCGCAAACCTTGAAGTCCATATCACCAAGATGATCCTCATCGCCTAAGATGTCAGTTAGAATTGCGTATTTGGATCCTTCACTAATAAGACCCATTGCAATACCAGCAACCGGGGCCTTCACAGGCACACCAGCGTCCATAAGAGACAAGCTAGAACCACAAACTGTGGCCATGGAGCTTGAACCGTTACTTTCAGTAATTTCAGATACGATTCTGATTACGTATGGAAACTCAGTGCTATTTGGCAGAATTGCTTTTACTGCTCTCTCGGCCAAGGCACCGTGACCAACTTCACGACGTCCTGTTCCACGTAGTCCTTTAACTTCACCAACAGAGAATGGTGGGAAGTTGTAGTGGAGCATGAAATTTCTGAACTCTTGTCCAGCTAAACTCTCGATTCTTTGAGCATCATCTTCTGTGCCCAAAGTGGAGACTACGATTGCTTGAGTCTCTCCACGAGTGAACAAAGCAGAACCGTGAACACGAGGAAGAATTCCAGCTTCAACTGTGATCGGTCGAACCGTCTTCTTATCACGACCATCAACGCGAACGCCCTTATCAAGGATCATGGCGCGCATACCGTGGTAATGAGTATCTTCAAATGTCTTGCTTACAATTGCTTCCTTCTCGGCCGCATCTTCAGCGTCTTCTTTAACAAACTTAGCAATAGTCTCTTTCTTTAGTGCTTTTAGAGATTCAGATCTTGCATCTTTCTCTTTAACGCACATTGCGGCAGTAAGTTTACTTTCGATGTATTTCTTAACTTCACCGATGAAATCTGTAGGCTTCTCTTTTGGTTTAACCTCCATCTTCTTTCGGCCGCACTTCTTCATGAGCTCAAGTTGCATCTCATTAAGGACCTGAAGCTGTTCTTGTGCGTAAAAAAGAGCTTCTACTAATTCATCTTCTGCAACCTGCTCGGCTCCGCCTTCCACCATAACGATGGCATCACGAGAACCAGCAACAATCATGTTAATGTCTGATGCTTCCCGCTCTTCTTTTCCAGGGTTGATAACTAACTTGCCACCAACACGTCCAACACGAACGCCGGCAATGGGGCCTTCAAATGGCATCTCGGAGATCATAAGTGCCGCAGAAGCACCCACCATAGCTAAGACAGATGGATCATTGTCTGCGTCAACAGACATTACGGTTGCGATTACTTGTGTCTCTGAACAATATCCTTCTGGGAAAAGTGGACGACATGGACGGTCGATGAGCCGAGAAACTAGAGTCTCATGCTCACTCAACTTTCCTTCACGACGAAAATATCCGCCTGGTATCTTTCCAGCAGCGTAAGTTTTTTCGACGTAATCTACAGTTAGAGGTACGAAGTCACCATCTTTCTCTGCGCCGACGCAAGCAGTGACCAACACCATCGTGTCACCACTACGAACAACTACAGCACCACTAGCTTGCTTTGCTATACGGCCAGCTTCAATTGAGATTTTGCGGCCATGAAATTCACGTTCAACAATATGCATAAGAACTCCTATCGATTTTGTGTATCGAGACAAATGAAACTAAATACAGAACGACCAAGCGTCCAGAACTTTCTCTGGAGGACACTATTTACGTAGGCCTAATGAACGAAGGGTATTCTTGTACTGATCTGGATTATTGGATCTGAGATACTGCAACAATTTCTTTCTACGATTGATCATCTGCATCATTCCCATTCGAGAATGTTGATCCTTTGCGTGAGAAGCGAAATGCTTGGTCAGATAATCGATGCGTTGTGTAAGAAGAGCAATTTGGACTTGCGGTGAACCGGTGTCCTTATCGTGCATTCCTTGTTTACGCATTGTTTCTTGACGTGATGCATTTCCGGATAATTCCATACAGCCTTTGCCTAGTTATTCAGTTCAGTTAATTACTTTGTCTTGACTATGTTAACGCTAGTATCGCTCATTTAATCGTAAATTAGCACTGAACTTCGTAGCTTCTGGTAGGTTGATGGAAGGAACGAAGCAAACACTTTAAAGAAAAGCAGTTGCTTCGTTTCTCCACATCTATCCAGTAAGCGTGCTAACGACAGACGATCGAACCAGCGCACAGACCCTAACAGAATCAGGCAGTTAAGTCAATTAAAACCAAAAAGACAAAGGGTGGAGACAACTTCCGTCGTCTCCACCCTTTCCGTGTAAAGCTAGCTTATACTAGCTAATCACTATGATTGCTGAATTGGGTCACAGCTTGATACTTCCTTTGGAAAGGAATTAATCACAGCTGCACTATCTGCCCCGAGGTTAACAAGTGCATTAAGCACGAATTTTACCTTTGGACTTCCAGACACACCCAACTTCTTAGCGATCTTCTTAGCTAATGCAATTGTCTGAGCATTGTTGCTAAGGAGCTTATCGATAGCAGGAAGAGTGCTAATAGAGGCGCATTGGAATGCTCCGCCACAAGTTAGACTCTTCTGAGGTAACTCAAGGTTAGCCTTGCTCCAGCTCTCAACATGGATGGTGCTCATCTGAGCCACAACGCTGTTAACGAACTTCTTAGCCTGAGCATAAGTCAATCCAGATTTACCTTTGCCTTTCTTAACTTCCTTAAGGGCAACGTTCCCAATCTGTTTGCCAAGAGCGAACAATGCCAAGGTATTACCATCGATTGTGGTAATAGCCTGTCCAAAGCTCGTCTCGGTGCACTGGCAAGATGTTCCGTCACCGTTACATACTCCACAAGCATCAAGAACTCCGTCACAGCCTTGAGGTGTTGCTGTTGGAGAAGGTGAAGGCGAAGCAGAAGGTGATGGAGATGGGGTAGCACAGCTACTTCCGTCACCACATTGAACTCCGCACACGTCGAATATCTCATCGACTTGCTCGTTACAGTCATTATCAATTCCGTCACAGACCTCAATACCAGGTTGTAGAGGCTCTACAGAACAAGTTGTTCCACCGTTGATATCACAGAGAACAACACCAGTATTTTCACAAGCGCCTATTCCAACTACGCAGGAGTCTCCGAGTCCGAAGCCCTCGTCAACATTGCCATCGCAGTTATCATCCGCACCGTT
Organism: uncultured Bdellovibrionales bacterium; assembly: GCA_964650155.1. Lineage (GTDB taxonomy): Bacteria > Bdellovibrionota_C > UBA2361 > UBA2361 > J135 > JAWXBT01. The sequence goes on along the minus strand of CAZYRE010000158.1, from coordinate 1,385 downwards.
ACATGTCTCAGTTCCTGGCTCACCAGCTTGTGCATCACAAGTTAGCTGACCATTTGAACAAACGTACTGACCTGCATCGTAGCAAGCACCTGTTCCAGCACTGCAAGAACCGGATGGCGGAATACCGTCATCAACTAATCCGTTACAGTCATCATCTAGACCGTTACATACTTCAGTAGTTGGCAAGCCTGGTTCAGCGTTGCAAGTTAATGAGCCACCGGAACAAACGTATTGTCCTTGGCTTGCACAAACTCCAACCCCAACCGAGCATGAGCCGGAAGGCGGGATATTGTCATCAATATCACCGTTACAGTCGTCGTCTAAATTGTTACAGACCTCAGTCTGTGGAGTTCCAGGTTGAGCATTACATGAAGCCCCACCAGAATTATCACAAACATACTGGCCTGTGTTCATACAGATTCCAACGCCAACCATACAAGTTTCCCCAACTGGGAAGTCTTCATCAGTTATCTCATCGCAATCGTCATCGATACCGTTACAGGTTTCAGCCTGCGGTTGGCCAGGTCTAGCATTGCACAACACCTGACAGGTTGTGCCAGCTGCGCCAGGCTCACCGTTACAACGACAAGCTTTGATACCCTCATCCAAGCAAGCACCAACTCCTGCGGTACAAACCTCACCTAATTGAGTGTCATCACCTCCTGGGCACTGGTCTAAACAGTCAGGAACTCCATCACCATCTGAATCATCGCCGATTGGGATATGAGTACAATTTCCTTCAGTGCAAACGTCTTGAGTACAAGCATTACCATCGTCACAAACCAATGCCGTTGATATAGCACCAAACACACCACTGAGATCTCCATTCCCTTCATAATACATGGCTGGAGCAGTTGCGATAATGTTCTGTAAGAAAGTAGCTCCGGTACCACTTGGACAACTGCCATCGCCACCGAACCTAATAGCAAATATCTGTGTTCCAGCAGCCTCTGCAGCATCGGCGGCAGCACTAGCTGCAGCACCAGGATTATTATTAGAGCAGCTGCCAGGATTGCTAGCGTCTGGCTCATTCGTAATACCGTCAGAAATCAGGATTATATAACGCGCTGAGCTCTGAGCATGCGCCGTCAACTCGGACTGAGCAACTGTAATCGCAGCGGAAATATCAGTGTTGCCACTTCCGGAACTTGGAATCGTGTCGTTTATTACTTCATAGAGACCGGTATCACCTGGATCATCGTGACCATACGTACTAGTCAAGCTTCCTCCCGGCTGGATGCGAGCATCTGGCCCAGATTGCACGTTGAACGTTCCAATTCCAACTCTTGGTTTTACTATTGCGGCAGAAAAGAAATTTAGAAGCGCCTTTGCAGCGTTCTTCTGCTGTGTCATCTCACCAGAGCTTACACTGCCTGTTCTATCAA
>CAZYRE010000157.1:0-5128 GCA_964650155.1 uncultured Bdellovibrionales bacterium | reverse complement strand
ATGGAACTCTTCGAAATCAACAAAAAACTTGAATCTGCAAAGGAACGGCTCTCCAATTTACGGAGGTTTCTTTGACTTACCTAATAAAGAGACTCGCTTAAAAGAATTAGAACAGATGACCCAGTCTCCGGATCTTTGGAACGATCCAGAGAGAGCAAAGATCGTCTCAAAAGAAAAGTCTGATACAGAAAGACTTGTTAACTCATGTGCTGGGATAACTAAGTTAATCGGCGATGCAGATGCAGCACTTGAACTGTACGACTCGGAGAAGGACGAAGAATTTCTTAAAGAAGCTATCTCTGCAGTAACAAAGTTAGATACCGAGCTTCACGCAATAGAATTTGCTAGCAAGATGAGCGGAGAGCACGATAACTCTGATGTAATTCTTGAAATTAATAGCGGTGCTGGCGGTACAGAATCTCAAGACTGGGCAGCGATGCTGTACAGAATGTATCTCCGTTGGGCTGAGAGAAAAGGATTTACTTTTGAGGAATTAGATACTCAGCCTGGGGACGGAGCCGGATATAAAAGCGTTATTGGTATCATTAAAGGTCCATATGCTTATGGACATCTTCGGCCAGAACAAGGCGTGCATCGATTAGTAAGGATTTCACCTTTTGATTCCAATGCTAGAAGACACACATCTTTTGCTTCAGTTGCAGTAACACCAGACATCGAAGAGGACATTAATGTTGTAATTGACGAAGCAGATTTAAGGGTAGACACATACCGTTCTTCTGGTGCAGGAGGTCAGCACGTTAATAAAACTGATTCAGCAGTAAGACTTACACACATTCCAACTGGAATTGTTGTGGCCTGCCAAAATGAGCGCTCTCAACATAAGAATAAAGACAGGGCAATGAAGATTCTAAAAGCCAAACTCATCGAACGTGAGCGTCAAATTCAGGAAGATAAGATGAACGAGATTAAAGGAGAACGGAAGAAGATTGAGTTCGGTAGTCAGATTCGATCCTACGTCTTACATCCTTACCAGATGGTCAAGGATCTCCGTACCGATTATGAAACTTCCCAGGCTCAGGCCGTTCTTGATGGCGACTTGGATCCCTTTATCGAAGCCTATTTGATGATGAAATAAATGGGGAAATAAATGGGGACGCTGCCTAATTAATTTGCAATGGGTACTTTGGGTCTTTCAGGGAGATATATAATTAATTAGGCAGCGTCCCCATTTATTTCATGCTAAGAAGCACTTCTATGTTAAAGAGAATTGAATCCGAACTGATTAAGTTGGGCGAGGCAAAGAACCTCCGGGAGCTGCATGTCCGGACTGCCAGAGTTCCTGGTTCAATCACGATACGCGGCAAAAAATTAATTGATTTTACCAATTGGGACTCACTGAATCTAAACGCCGACCCTAAATTTATCTCTTCATTTCAGAGGGAAGCTGAAATTAGTGGGGTAGGCTCTATGGCTTCTCGTGCCTCATCGGGAACCCTACCAGCACATTTTTCACTCGAGCGTCGTTTAGCTGATTTTTTTGGAGTAGAAAGCGCACTACTATTCTCCTCTGCAAACCAAGTCGTACTATCTGTGGTATCTGCTCTGCTTGGCGAAGGTGACTGTGTAATCGTAGATGAAAGTAGTCACGGCCGTGTAGTTGATGCGGCAACCCTAGTGAATGCCGAAACGATCAACTTTGATAACTCTAACCCTGACTCATTGGCTCGGGCCATTGAGCAATCTAAACCTTATAAGAATAAACTGATCGTTTCCGAATCCATCAGTCCATTAACTGGTGATTTACTTAATTTTAAAGTGGTATCCGAACTTACGGCAAAAGCAAACATTTCTTGGGTAATAGATGAGAGCTACGGCCTCGGTGTTACTGGCCTACGTGGGGCCGGAATACTTGATGGTGTAGAGATTCCAAAAAATCTATTAGCACGTTTTGGATCTATGGCTTTCGGCCTTGGCGGATACGGAGCTTTTATCGCTGGACCAAAATCACTCACGGATTACTTGGTAAATAGATCCAGAACTTTTGTAACTGAACCTGCCATGCCTCCAGCACTTGCAGCAGCGATAGAAACAGCACTTGGCATCATCGAACTGGATCATGGAAAACGACTGCGGCTTAAAGAGCTTGCGCTGCGGTTTCGTGAGTCCCTAAATGGGGCTGGTTTTAAAGTGCCCCTACTTTCAGATAGCCCAATTGTTTCAATTAAAATTGGGAAGAGATCAACTGTCCAGGAGCTAAACGAAGGACTATTCCAAAGAGGTATCCTGGCTGAAGTTATCACCTCTGGAAACAGACTTGATACCGGGGCTATTTTAAGATTTATCATCAATGCTGCCCACAAAGAACGGGAACTTGATGACACTATGAATGCATTAACTGAACTACATAAACGTGTTCTTAAATCCTAATGGATGAGAATAAGATTCACTCTCTAAATAGAGTATTTATAATTTTTCCAGCCATCAGCCTGATCTTATTCGGCGTAATGATCTTTTCTAATTCTATTCTTAACTGGGATGAAGGTTACTATCTTAATACCGCTATCGGTTTTGCAACCAATGGAACTACCGCTGTTCCAATGTGGCCCCTTCCATCTAATTCTTATCTTATTAATGGTGGTGGCCAAGGTTGGGGATTTTATCTCTATCTTTATTTTTTAAAGTTAGTCGGGCCTAGTATTGTTGCGGCACGATTCTTTTCTTACCTCTTTGCCTGCCTTTCAGTTTACCTCTGTTTTCGTTACGTAACCCTCATTTTTGGCCGCCAATCTGCAATTTTGGCTACAGGATTGTTTACTGGCTCAATCATTCTCTGTCATTTTATCACCGCTCGTTTTGACTCAACGGCATTGGTCGTTTCATTTCTGCTCTTGATTGCTGCGGAAAAATTCCGCTCAAGCTCTACCATATGGCACCATCTCCTATTTGGATTTCTCTCTGTAATGGCACTTCATTTTCATCTACAAATTGCGGCTATAATTTCAGCGATTGCTTTAGGGTATGTTTTCTTTGCCGCATCCAAACGAAACCTACTTCTGTATCTGTGTGGACTTGCCATCGGTGGAGCAACTTTTTGGTTTACTTATTATCAATATGTTGCCCCTACTATCTCAGGACTCGCCGCAAACTGCGCCATGTGCGATCTAAAATTCTTCGAAAAGGAATTACTTCGCATTAAAGATTTTTACGGTCGATATCAGGTTGAAGCAATTCTCTTAACTCTTCTCTTCATTGCATTTGCTGCAGTGAGTATTCTAAGGGAAGAAAAGTCGCCCTCGGAAGCTTCTATTCTTAAACGTCGATTAGGTATGTTTCTAGGCTCATCTATTGTGTTTATCGCGATATTTCCCCCACATCGGGAGTTCTTCCTATGGTCAATTTTTGCACCAATTGCCGGTAAAGGTCTCGAAATTATTTTTCTAGAGCAACGAAAACTTTACGTCACAATCACATTTTCTATCTTACTCACCCTCACCTGGCTTCGCACAAATGCCGTAGCTGCTTCAAAGATTATTCCTGACGAAGAGTTATTTGATAATCAACGAATCTCTAGTTGTATCTCTGAGAAATTCCCTGATGGTCCGATCGTTGCACCTGGCCCAAAATATATTTACTTCAAAAATAATCTTAAATTTTTTGAACTTGGTCGTGGACTTCTTTATGCCTCAGCCATAGATCCAGCTCTTTCTAAACTTCCAACAGCGGAAGCTACAATAAAGCAACTAGAAACAATCTCCCCTTCTGCCCTCTGGATAGATCTCTCCGACTGGCCAGAAACTTCAACTCTTGCAAACTTATTTGTCCAAAAGCATTCAGATACCTACGCACAATGCTGCGGAGAGCGCGTTTATTGCAGAATATCTAAGCCCGCTTCCTTACCTCTGCCTGAATAATAACGCCCTTCTCCTGCCGCGCTAAATCTAGGTCATAATCCATCTGTAAACCGAGCCAAAACTGCGCAGAATTTCCAAAGTACCTAGAGAGTCTAAGAGCAGTATCCGCAGTTACTCCTCTCTTCCCTAGTACAATTTCATTAATTCTCCTGGCAGGCACTCTTAGGTCTAAGGCCAATCTATTCTGGCTGAGTCCCATGGGCTCCAAGAATTCTGCGTGCAGAACCTCTCCTGGGTGCACTGGTTCTAATTTTTTCTTTGCCATAATTAAATTCCATTACAGAAGAAGCCTCTAACTCAAAAATCTTCTTTGTTTCCTTGCACCTAAATGAGCGAATCACAACTACAACTCCCAAATATTATACCATTGTACGTTAAACGACAATCGCTATATTTTAAATGTTTCCCTAACTATTTGACCGTCTCTACTATCTAATCGCAGTCTATGGGACAAAGTTTCTCACCATAAATCGAAAGCTGATCTAAATAGAAAATCAATGTAATTTAAAGAAAAGGTGGGGTAGGTCTGTGCTGACTCAACCTGATTCTAGAAGAACCCCCACAAAATTCCTCATTCAGAGTTTGAGCCAGTCGATCGAGGGGAGGATCACGGGCATTGCTGCTCGGATCTCCCCTCGAGCGAATCGGACCATCACGAACTCTCATCCACGGCGGTTCGGGGCCGTGGATGGTGTGCGTAGGAGGAGTACTCATGACGAGCTCCTCCTACGGCTGAAGCGTCGCCTTGTAGGCCTCGAGCGTGAGGACCTTCGTCGGCTTCTCCACGTTTGCGGTGAAAGCGAAGTGGGTTCCGAGGTGCCGTGCATACCGCAGCTGCACGTGCTCTCCGGGAACGCCGAAGTGATCACAGTTCTTGTCGCACGACTTCCTCATGTCGTTGATGATGGCATCGACACCCGGCTTCTTCTGTCGCTCCTTGTCCATCATGGTGACGAACTTCTGGAGCGACTCACACGAAGTGCCGTAGACGACGTTGAGTTTCGGCAAGAACCACCCTGCGGGCGGTGCTCCGACTCTCATGCCGTACTCCGACAACTTGTCGCGCCAGCCTTCGCAGAGGAAGATATCACCCCACTCCACGTCGAACATGATCTGCTTCTCCATCACGAAAGCGATCAGCTTCTTGGCGGTGGCGTAGTGGACGGTCTTCAGCGTGAAGGAGACCTCCACACCACACTCCTCCGGCTCGGCCGCCGCCTCGGTGACCACTTCCGGAGTGGGAGTGGTCGCACGAT
>CAZYRE010000156.1:3477-5135 GCA_964650155.1 uncultured Bdellovibrionales bacterium | reverse complement strand
AGACAGAATTAAACCTAATCTTTAAGGAATTAATTCCTGTTCTCTCTTTCTCTTTTGCTTCTAGTTCTGCTATCCAGCTTTTCCCATTTGACCGAATATTCCTGAGTCTATCAAGCTCTTCACTCACTCCTGGCCTTATAATTCCACCATCTACGAGCGAAGCTGGCGGAGAATCTACCAACGTCACTTCAAGATCTTTTAGAAGAGAAGTATCAAACCTTAATCCTTCAGCATGCTTGCTGAGTAATGAAGATTTTACTGTGGTACCACTCTTTAATAATGCTTGTATCTTGGTTGATGAGTTAAGTGCCTCCCTAAGTGCAGCCATCTCTCTTGGAGATGCGGCTAAGAGCTCTATTCTTGTAGCAATTCTTTCTAAGTCAGAGATTAATTTTAATTCCTCTGAGATCTGTTCCCTAATGACTCTTCCATCCTCAATTAAATTCTGAAGAGCATCGTACCGCTCTTCAATAAGGTTAATTGCTCTCAGTGGACGTACGATCCATTGCCGCAGTAATCTTCCGCCATGTGCAGTTCTAGATCTATCTAGGATGCTAAGAAGAGTGCCGTGTAGTCCGCCATCCCTAGAATTTGAAACGAGCTCAAGATGCTCCCTTGTTCCTGCATCCATAATAAGAGCTTCCTCTTGGGAATCCTCTTCGATTCCCAAAAACTGAACCCGCTCACCGACCGTGGTTTCATCAACATATCCAACTAGTAAATGAACTGCCCGTTTTGAAACTTCCCCTAGGGCAACATAACCATTTACCTCTGATAATCTCTCGCCAGAGACTCGCTCGAAAGCTCTAAACGCTATAGTGGATCTCCCTTGGCTTACAGCCTCGACCTCTTTGACCCAATTACTTCTTCTATCAAACCGTTTACCTTCAAAGTCTCTTGGTAAGATAATCTCAGCAGGCGCGATTACTCTAAGTTGAGTGTAAAGTGCCTCGCTACTTAATCCATCAAGGATAGATATCTTTCCGGTTCTGACATCTGAGTATGCTAGGGAAAATTCCTCTCCCAGATTAGATACAAACACTGCTGTTAAGTATATCTCTTCCCTTGGTTTTGATTCGGAACCTAAAACTTGCACCCCTGGGGTAACTATTCTTTCAAGTTTCCGCTCAACCATCCCCTTCTTTGCAGAAGCGTCACCAACTTGGCTAACTATGGCAACCGATCGTCCATGGCTTACCAACTTCCCTAAATATGTATCCACTACAGCGAGCGGCACACCGCACATCGGTATAGGATTTGGGTTTGATTTATCTCTGCTGGTAAGGGTCAGATTTAAAATCTTGGCAGCGGTAACTGCGTCTTCAAAAAACACTTCGTAGAAATCCCCTACCTGGAAAAATAAAAGGGCCTCAGGATACTTTCCTTTATATTCGAGATACTGCCGCAACATTGGCGGTAAGTTGGTGGGGTCGATTGATTTAACGTAGGATTCCATACAGCAGGGATAGAGGGTACTATACTGCTGTATGGAAAATAAAGTTTAACTCTTATCTGATTTTACTGTGTCCAATCACGCCGAAAGACGCCCAAAAATAATGCTCATTGATGACGAGCCTGGCGTCCTTCTAGCCTTAAAACTCATGCTGGGAGCCATGGGCGGCGATGTTGAAACCTTCAATAACGGAACCGATGCCATT
>CAZYRE010000156.1:0-3377 GCA_964650155.1 uncultured Bdellovibrionales bacterium | reverse complement strand
TGCTCTGGTGATTGCGCAATGTCTGGAAGTTCAGTCGAAATCTTGTCACAACCAAGATAAATGGGTCTGACCCCTTATTTCCTTTTCGCCTCTCATGAACAAAGTATTAACGCAGAAGGGCGTTGCCTATCTTTGGAGGGACGCAAAGAAGTTCTTCCCTTTTGTTTTCTTTACGAAGTATTCAATAAGAAAGGGGTGGTTGGGTCTGCGAGGTAAGCAAAGAAGTTCTTCCCGGAGCAGACCCAACCACCCCTTATCTAATTGGATCTTAGTTATCCTGCTCCATCTTCTGACGGATCAAGTCACCGAAAGTAACTGGTTGGGAATCATCTTCCATGTAACCAGCCATTTCGTCCTTCTCCTTACGACGAGATACAGCCTTCATGCTGAGGCTGATACGACGCTCGGCGTTATCGATATTGGTGACTTCTGCCTCCATCTCCTGACCAACTTGGTAGATGGTACGAGGATCGACTCCGCGCTCAAGAACAAGTTGTGATAAGTGGATAAGCCCCTCAACACCCTCTTCGATCTCAAGGAAGACACCGAAGTCAGTAACAGAGGAAACTTTACCCTTAACTTTCGATCCAACAGGGTATCTCTTGGAAAGAGCATCCCATGGGTCTTGGCCAAGTTGTTTGATACCAAGGCTGAGTCTCTCGTTATCGATATCAACTTCGAGAACAACTGCCTCAACTTCGTCACCCTTCTTGAAGAGATCCTTAATCTCTTTAGGATCCTTAACTCTCTTAGTCCAAGAGAAGTCAGAAACGTGCACGAGACCGTCGATATCATCGGCAACACCGATGAAGATACCGAAGTCTGTGATCGAACGAACCTGACCCCTAACGCGAGTACCGGTAGGATATTTAGCTTGAAACTCAACCCATGGATTCTGAGTGAGCTGTTTGAGACCAAGGCTAACTTTCTTCTCTTCAGTATCAACAGTAAGGATGATTGTTTCAACTTCCTGACCAATTGATAGAATCTTACTTGGATGACGGCTCTTCTTAGACCATGTCATATCAGAAACATGGATAAGACCATCGAGACCCTCTTCGAGCTCTACGAATGCACCGTAGTCAGCAATGTTTGTAACCTTGCCGCTAATGCGTTTACCAGCAGGATACTTCTCTGGAACAGTGACCCATGGATCAGGTGTCAACTGCTTCATACCAAGACTTACTCTCTGATTGTCTGGATCGTGTTTCAAGACAACGACTGGAACCTTCTGTCCAATGGTGAGCTTGTCTGATGGATGATTGATCCGACCCCATGAAATATCTGTGATATGGAGTAGACCATCAATTCCGCCGAGATCAATGAACGCACCGTAATCGGTGATGTTCTTGACGATACCTTCAAGCACGACACCTTCAGAGAGAACTTTGAGGGTCTCGCTACGAAGAGCATCACGCTCAGATGTAAGAACAGACTTACGAGAAAGAACGATATTACCTTTATCGCGGGAGATCTTTAGAACTTTGAAATCTAAAGTCTGACCGATGTACTTATCGAGGTTTCTCTGAGGACGGATATCAATCTGGGAACCAGGCAAGAATGCTGGAATTCCGATGTCAACTTGGAGTCCGCCTTTTACCTTAACGGTAACGATTCCGCGAACCATCTCGCCCTTTGTGCAAGCTTCTTCAACTTGCTTCCAAACTCTAAACTGTTTTGCTTTCTCATGAGACAACACTACTTGGCCCATCTCATTTTCAGCGGTCATAATCATGACCTCTACTTCATCGCCAGGCTGAACAATTACGGCGCCATCTGGTCCCTTGAATTGCTCAACTGGAACTAAGCCAATCGACTTGTAACCAATATCGACTTCGACGAATTCTTTTCCGATCTCTCCGATGGTACCTGAGACGACTCTTCCCTCTCGGAGTTTGTTAACTTGCTCACCATAAAGTCTTTCAAATTCAGATGAGAATCCAGATCCTGAAGCAGTGCTTCCTTGTGCGCTTTCCACGTTTTCTTTTCCTTTCTTGCTCAAAATAATCCCTAAAGTTTATTAGAAATAAAACAACAACAGACCGCTCTCGCACAGAATTATGCAAGCTAAGCAGTCACCTTACCGTGATTGTCGTCGCTAAGTTTTAAAATTTAACGACAACGGAGGGTCTAGAGCGTGATCTTAGAAGTCGATCATCGGGACCCTTTAGTTCCCTTAAAGTGCCTGGAATATAGAGGTTTTTAGAGGAAACAGTCAAATATTGGCTTTAAGCAAAGATAGATGAGGTAGCGAACCTGACGTAATCTTAATATCCTGTAATCACTAGATAAACATGCCTTATTTGCCAAAGTGGCGCCTGGTGGCTACAATATGAAGATGGAAAGAAAAGAGATAGAGACCGTTGGAATTAAGGTCTTAAGGGACAACTTAAGTAAGTTTCTTGAGCGGGTGGCCTTGGGTGTTCGAATACTCGTCACTGATCGAGGTAAAGTCATAGCTGAGTTAAGGGCACCTTCTCTCGATGTACCATTACAGGAGGAATCGTCTGAATCTATCCTTCGAGAGTGGGCACGGAGTGGAAAGTTAAAACCGGCTAAAGGAACATCTTATGATTACGTCGAGGCCCTAGCCAAATCCACGGTGCATTGTCCGGCTGGGACATGGAAAACTATTTTAGACAAAGATCGCGGAGAATAATGTCTCTGGGCACTCTGGTATGAATATTTATGTTGAAACATCGGCTTTACTAGCTTGGCTCTTCCATGAACCCCCGGCAAATAAAATTGCCAAATCCTTAGCAGAGGGGAAAAATATTTTATCATCTTCCCTTACTGTTATTGAGGCAGAAAGAGCACTGCTTCGGATGGAATCATCAAAAAGTTTGAAAGCCGCACAAGTTCGTGAGCTAAGAAACAGACTTCTAGCAACAATCAGTAGGTGGCAACTATTAACAATTAGCGAAGAAATCGAAGTTCGTGCACGGGAAAAGTTTCCTATAGAACCGATTCGCACCCTCGATGCAATTCACTTAGCTACCGCGTTAGAGTTTCTTGCTCCTTTCCCAGATTTAGTAGTGCTCTCTCTTGATGACCGGATTTTAAATAACTTAGAGCCACTAGGATTATTAAGATTGGCAATTAATTAACTATCCCCTTTGGTAAAGATGATCGCTAAACTTTTTGATATCCGGCCAAGCACTATAGGAAATGTGGGATTGTTTGCTAGAGAACTAGTTCCTCGGGGTACTATCGTCTGTTTTGAATGTAAAAAATGTAAATTATACAAGAAAGAAGATCTGCAGAAACTCAAAGCAGAAGAGCAAGAAGAGCTTGATGTTCACGGATATCGCAAAGACGATATTACTTGGCTCCTTCCATGTGATGAAACGAAATTTTTAAACCATTCATGTAACGCC
>CAZYRE010000155.1:0-5218 GCA_964650155.1 uncultured Bdellovibrionales bacterium | reverse complement strand
TATGGCTTGGTGGATTTGGGTTATTGCTGGGCTAGCCTTATTTGCTCTTGAAATGGCTTCTCCAGGAATCTTTGTTGCTTTGTTTTTTGGCATCGGTGCTATCATCGTAGGAATTATAACTGCAACTGGGATTATTACTGAATCTTCTCATCAGTGGTTGAGCTTTTCAGTTATCTCTATCGGCTCACTTCTTATTTTGAGAAAATATTTTTCTAGCTTGGGGGCCGACTCCAAGGAGCAAGATGAGCTTATCGGAGAATTTGCTACTGCCTCTATCAATATTGTCGCTGGTAGCGTTGGCTCTGCTGAACTTCGCGGTACTACCTGGAAGGCGCAGAACATAGGATCAACAGAGGTCAAACCTGGAGATCGTTGTATAGTCAGAGGCCGTTCTGGTTTACAAATCGAGATTGAAAAGCATACTTAATTTATAACCGAGGATATTATGGAAGCTGGATCATTTGCTGGAACATTTGTTGTACTTGCCGTTGTTGTAATTTTTATAATTTTTAAGACTGCCGTAATCGTGCCACAACAAAGTGCATATGTTGTGGAGTGGCTAGGCAAGTATAGCAAAACTCTAGGCGCCGGCTTCCATTTGTTGGTACCGTTTCTTCATGTAATCAGATATCGCCACTCTCTAAAAGAGATGGCTGTCGATATTCCAGAGCAGATCTGCATTACCAGAGATAACGTCCAAGTCGCTGTTGATGGCGTATTATATATGAAGGTGCTTGAACCTGAACGAGCATCTTACGGGATCGACAATTTTGGGTTTGCAATATCTCAATTAGCTCAAACAACTCTTAGAAGCGAAATTGGGAAAATTGAACTGGATAGAACATTCGAAGAGCGTAACACCATTAACTATCAGGTTGTCAGTGAGCTAGATAAAGCTACTGAGCCTTGGGGAATTAAAGTTCTTCGTTATGAAATCAAAAACATTACCCCGCCAGCAGATGTTCTAGCTGCAATGGAAAAGCAGATGCGTGCCGAAAGAGAGAAGCGTGCAGTTGTGCTTACCTCTGAAGGTGAAAGGGATGCCGCAATCAATACCGCAGAAGGAGAGAAGCAGCAGGTCATTAAAGCTTCCGAAGCAACCAAGCAGAAACAGATCAATGAAGCTGAAGGTCAAGCCAAAGCTATCCTTGCAGTTGCCGAGGCCACGGCTACAGGAATCAAACAGATTGCAGAAGCTGTATCTAACAAGGGCGGGGTAGAAGCAATGCAACTCCGAGTTGCACAACAATACATAGAGCAATTTGGAAACCTAGCCCGAGAGAACAACACCATGATTGTTCCAGCTAATCTCTCAGATGTGTCTTCTATGATTGCCACCGCCATGAGAATAGGGCAGCACGAAAAGATGCCACCTAAACAGTAGATCGAAAGGAAGGGCCAAATTAAAGGAGAATATTCTGGAGCGGCATTAAAGGATGTTCATGACGCGGAAGAATATTCTCCTTTAATTTGGCCCTTCCTTTATCGCAACAGCTTAGATTCATTGTATATTTTAATTGCTCCGATCTACGCATATTTCTCATCATATTCAAGCAGCTAGCAAGGTTGCTATGCACCCTTTGCGTCCGAATATGTATCGAGTTTCCGTGCGCAGCTGCAGCATCGGAGAAATTCGTAGGAAACTCAGCCCTAGGATGAGTTAAGCGGTTGAATGAGCCTCTGTTTGAAAAATGTCCTAAACATTTTTCGCTTGGCATCCGACTTGCTCTAATGGGGAAGCTGGTAGATGTACCAGCGCCAACTTGGCTTGGCGCAGATCCAATCCTGGACTGACCGAGCGTAATTTAGGTTAACTTTGACTGCTAAGGAAGTAGTTATGAAAAGAGAGCACGGTTTTACACTTATTGAACTTCTAGTTGTGGTTGCGATTATCGGCGTTCTTGCTGCTATCGCTATCCCTCAGTTCTCGTCATACAGACAGAGAGCTTTTGATGCTCGCGCTAAAAACGACATCGTGTCGCTAGCAACAGCTGAAGAAGCATACTTTGTAGACTATGAAGCTTACAAAACATGCGCCAACGCTAGTGCTTGTGAAACAGCATTGCCTGGATTGCAAACATCTAAAGGCGTAACAATGGCTGCTACAAAAGCTACAACTTACTTCACTGCAACATCTAACCATGGCAGTGGAACTGGTTCTACCTTTACTTGGAACAGCTCTAACGGCGGTCTCCAATAAGTTGGCCTAGCATAAATACCGTGCGTCTCGGGAACTACTCTCGGTACGCATAAGAAGGGAGGGGCCGTATCGATAGGTGCGGCCCCTCTCTGCACGTTAGTACGGTGTCCCTGAAGAATGCAGCGAGAAGCAGGGTCAGATGAGACGGGTACAAAAGTATAAATCTGAAACCGGATTCACTCTACTAGAACTATTGGTAGCAGTTGGAATCATCGGAATACTCGCATCAATTGCAATCCCACAGTTTAACGCCTACAGACAAAGGGCTTTCGATGCTCGCTGCAAAAGCGACCTTGTCTCTGCTGCAAACGCGCAAGACGCCTATTACATAGACTGGGGTGTTTTTAAAAGTTGCGCCGACTCAGCAACCTGCCTATCTTCCTTGCCAGATCTCAGACTTTCTGATGGTGTGCTCATGGCCACTACGTCAGTTACAACGCAGTACTTTGTAATGACGGCTACACACCCACAGGCTCGCGCTACATTCACCTGGAACAGCGATGCTGGCGGTCTCCAGTAAGCTATAATAAACCCCCCTTGGCCCTAAGGTTCATTCACTGTTAAATCGTCATTGATGAACTCATCAAAGAATTGGAATCAAAACTTAACACAAGTTGCTTTGTTAATTTGGGCGACATGCTGGCTAATTTTATCCTGGTTTACGCCTGCTAACATTCTGTGGCGGGATTCTGGCGAATTTATAATACAGGGAACATATCTTGATGTTGCTCACCCAGCAGGCTTTCCCCTGTATGGACAGCTAGCTCACTTATTTGCTCAGATTCCCATAGGGCCAATTCCTTGGAGAATAAACCTATTCTCAACTTTTCTTGCATCAACTGCGCTAGGACTAATCTATATTTTCACTATTCGTGTATTAGTATGCGACCTAAAGCTCTCGAACCGCATTGCGTTTATTTGCGGCATGCTTGCTCCAATTCTAATTGCCTGTTCTGAAACATTTCTCCGCCAAGCGTACTCTGCAGAGGTATATGTTCTATCATTTAATTTACTACTCATCCTGCTCTTATGTACGCACTCTTGGTGGCACGAACGAAAAGACTCATCACTTATAGCCGCTGCATTTATTGCAGGATTAGCACTCGGGAATCACGTCTCTCTTGCGTTAACTTACCTATTTATCCTGCCGCTTCTTTTCTTTCACTGGAAAAGAATTAAAAATTGTCTTCTTCCCTGCGTGATGGTCTTTATTCTTGGGCTCTCGGTTTATTTATATATTCCAATACGAGCATCTTCTAATCCGCCGCTAAATACTGGCATGGCGAATTCATGGCATAGATTTCTTAATCACATCTCTAATGAACGAGACTGGATGATTAGAGGAGCCCTACAAGAAGGGGAACATGCTACTAATCCTGAAAACAAATCTATTAACGAAGTTTTTAATATTCTGGGTGGAGATTCTACAAAAATTATAATCAACGATAGCAAAAGGGTAGTGAAGGAAGTTTCCCTGTTTACGACGCTCCTAGGGATAGTAGGAATCTTTCTTTTAACTTTTAACAGTGGCGTCATCGGATCCATCGTAGCACTTTCTGCGCTATCAACATGGCTATTCTTTTCTGGTTGGCACCCAGATCCTTGGCTTCCAATCTTCTTTACAGTCGCACTTGGTACAACAACATTTATTGCCTTACTTACAAAAGTTCTTTTAACAAAAACCTCCTCTCCAAGCCTGGCGGTCGCCTTACCATGCAGCCTTGCTAGCCTTTTAATCTTAGGTAGCGCGAGACCAAATTTAACTTTCGAGCTTGAAGCATATAAAAGATACTCCGTGGCCAGAGATGAAGGACGCGCCAGATTACGAAGCACAAAGCCTAACTCTTATTATCTAACCGAACCGTCTCTGTTTCTACTCTTATACACAACAGCAATTGAAGGATATCGGGATGATGTAAATGTAGTTTACTTACTAGACCTTTATTATCCGGAGCTCTTTGTACAAAGGGTGTGGCAAGGCAAAGATGGAAAGATTTTTACTCCGTCACCACTGCCCCTACCGCACCTACCATCCCTTGAGAACGTAAGTAACTTTGTTAATTTTACCTCTACTGCTGCCACTATTTATGCCGAGCCGGTTACTCTCTTAAATTCTTATCTTAGAGAGGTCGTCAAGCTCAACAATCAGGGAATGATCGAGCTGCAAAGAAACAACTCAACCTTATTAGAGCCTGCATTCGTAGATACACTTTTGCTAGAACTAGAACATTTGATTGAGCATTTCTATCAGATGCCTCACTCAATTAGCCAAGACGTAGCTGCCTACATTGAACTACGGGCCATGCTGTACTCAGATCTACTTTACTCTATGAAAATGCCATTACGAGCAGCGCAAGTTCTTTCGCTACTGTGCGATCAACCCGACAGAAGGCTTTGCTTTGCTCCCGTAGAGAACAACTTAAAGGCTTACCGTGCCTTATTGTATGATAAAGGTAGTAAAGAAAACGTTAACAACTAGCTCTTCATCAAGCTCTACAACTTGGTTTATAGCGTCGGCTAACTCTTCTTTAAGCTCATCTTTACCTTCAGGATCCAGCAACTGAGGAGCTTTCTTGCTTGATAGAATCTTTATAATTCTGTCCTTAATGTTGGCTTCCTTCTCGCCAAGCACACCTGGCAATTTACTACTACCGCCACCACCACCATGACCACCACCACCTTCTCCACCTTCAGCAGGCGCACCGTGAATCAAATGGGAATTAACTTCAAGAACTATTGTTGTTTTTAAAAAGGTAGCATTCTCAGAAAGATTGACTACAAAGGTATCTAATTCAACAGCCTCTGTAGTATGCTCGTCTGCAGCGTGCTCTTCCTCTACTGGCTCTTCTGCAGCCTCATCCTCAGACTTCCCGCCCATCATGAAGAATGCACCGGCTCCGCCGCCGATTAACAAGACAGCAACAATTATTATGATTAAAAGCTTCTTGCTCTTTTTCTTCGGTGGTTCTGCCGCGGCTTCCCCTTCTTTTTTCTCTTCTGCTTCCTCAGCCATGGCCT
>CAZYRE010000154.1:0-5309 GCA_964650155.1 uncultured Bdellovibrionales bacterium | reverse complement strand
CCTCCATCTTTTTGAGAGTAAGGTTAAACATCCTATTGGGATCACTCCAAAACATAGTGGTCCCCATTTCGCCAGTTGAAGGACCAATATTCCCAGGAAATAACTTTTTATTTTCGAAGTTCATGTTAATGGGAGTAATAAACTCTTGGCCATTAAAGAACGCGCCAACCGCAACCTCGACACCATTAACGCGGCGCTGTAACTGAAAAACTTTTACTTTGTCAGACCAGATTTTTTTATACGCTTCCAACATTTGAATTACGTCCTTGCCGTCTTCTTCATCACCGACGAATAGTAACCTCTTAATGTTTTGGGCTTCTCCACTTGGTTTAATGGCGTACTTGCCAGGATTTCGGTTCACAAACTCGATAGCAGTATCAAAGGAGGTAAACTCCTCATAAGGAATAATCGAGATTCCGTATTTCTTAAGCTCCTCTTGGCCGAAGCTACGATCGTCTTCTAGTTTGTCAGTATATGGAGTACCGCCTACCACCATCTTTCCGTCACGCCTAAGCTGTGCAGCCTTTTCTCCTTGACCCAATACATCATCAAAAATGATTGTATCTGCCCATTCTATGCGGTCCTCCCATTTCTCTGTCTTAGGAACGAATCCATCACCTATTTCACGTTCTGTAGGACTATCGATGTAAAGGCGGACTTCGTGTCCCTCCTGGGCGACTTGCCAGGCGATATCGGTAATTAATCCATCAAGAGAGACGAAGAGAAATTTTTTCTTTTCCATAACTTTAAATATACGCGCGATCGACCAAGTTGCCTATCAAGAAATATAGGGACAGGCACGAATTTCTACATCAAGGCATCGAGTGGATTAGATCGGTCGTCGGTCCAAGCGGTAGTGGCGCTCTGCGGAGCTAAAGAAAACCCTGCCTGTTTAAGTAACTCTTCGTTGGCATTCTCTTCTGTTAACACTACCCATTGAGAAGCGCGTTTTCCATCAAGTGCTTGCTTAGGTGTCAGGTCTAAATCGTTAGCCACCCAAGAGGTAAGGCCATTTGCCCTTCCAGCGGCCGTAACAAACGGTTCAAGATGGAAATACCGACTGGAAACCTGGAATACTAAAAGTCCACCTTCGTTGAGCTTCCCTAAATATCCGTGAATTGCTTCAGTTGTAAGAAGGTGTACGGGGATAGCGTCAGATGTAAAAGCATCAAGAAAAATGGCATCAAAATTCTCAATTTCATCTGACAAAGTTAAACGTCCATCTCCAAGTTCAATGCGATAATTCTTGGTTGGAGAATTAGACATAAAGGTAAACAGTCTGGGGTCCTGCGCTACATCCTTCATGTCTGGGTTAATCTCATGGAAAACCCAAGTGTCATTATCTCTAGCGTAACAAATTAAGGAACCAACACCTAAACCCAAAACGCTAATGCGTCTCTTGGTGCTAAGTTTAGATTCAAAATTATCTAGTATTTTACCTACTGGTGCAGTGGGATGAAAATATGAGGTAGGCACACAAGACTCACGATCTTTAATCATCTGAACGCCGTGAATAGTGGAACCGTGAACTACTGCGTGTGCTCGACCTTCATCAGAGAGAACTGTTCTTGTAATCCCATAAAAACTGCGCCGTACATCTATTGAGCTGCCTAAAGGAGATGGTATCCAACAGGCCGCTAGAATAAATCCTAGAAAACTTATTGCAAAGGCACCCCGCAGCCTGGAGAGGGAATACAAAAGGATTGCTGCAATACCATAGCCAGACACGAACGAAAGCTCGGGACTAACCTTCGCTCCAATAAAAGCACCAAGAATCAAAACACCTGGCACCAGATAAATTCGAACAAAACTGAACTCGTCACGTAAAATCTTGAATCCAGAAAGCACGAGCAAAGCAAGGCTAATTGTCAGTGGATATTCAATCGCTCTTGAAAAGAAAAGTGGTGCTAAGAGCTGAATTGAAAGCCCACCCACAACCCCTCCTAATGCTAAGGCTACGTAGAATTGTCCTAAGAATTTAGGAGGCGGCGCTGATGCTGCCAACTTACAGTGACATAATTGAGCTAATAAAAAGAAAAGCAAAAGATGGAGCGTTAATAAAAACCAAAGCGGTGTGCTTAAATCAAGAAAGAAACAAATCGTCGCCAAGATGGCCGTAAAAGATGTGGGGATAACGAGCAAGCTGCTCCACTCCGTACTCTTAACGGCAAAGGCAATTATGTAAGTAATTAAATAGATAACCAGAGGCACGATCCAGAGTAGTGGCAGAGAAACAAGATCTGTAAGTAAAAATGTAGTTACTCCTAAGAGCAAGGCCGAAGGGATTGCAGCTAATCCGACCCAGGAGAAGAACGCAGCCGAAGAAGGTGGCGCCTGTGCGGTCTCTAAAGAAACATGCTTTTTAAGCTGAGATCCTTTGGCCGAAGTAAATAAACCAATTAGAAGAATAAAGCCGATTAGAACAAAATATAGGTTCTTCCAAATCGTTATCTGGTCCTTGAGACCAAAAAATCTTTCAAAAAGAAATGGATATGAAATTAGACCGATTAAGCTTCCTGCGTTACTTGCCGCGTATAGTCGATAAGGAGTCGACGTCTTACCGCTTATTCTTGAAAACCAGCTCTGAATTGCAGAGGGCAAAATGGATATAGCAACAAACGGTAAGCCGATAGTAAAGCCTAGCCAAGTACTCAATGTAGCAACAGGGTTGGAAGATCTGCCTATCTCACCCGCGCTAAACGTGGAAAAGGATTCAAGCAGCACGGGCAAAGACATCAGAGATACAATTATAAGAACTTGAGCCAAAGTCGATTTTATACGGATCAATGATGCGCTGACAAAATATCCGGCTAAAAGAGCCATTTGAAAAAATACCAAACAGGTATTCCAAATAGCAGGAGTTCCACCAAATGAAGGCAATAATAATTTTCCAACAAGTGGTTCCAAAAGAAAGAGAGAGAACGAAGCTAGAAAGATTGGAATTGCAAAAATAATCGCCATAAGAGTTAGATTAATGACTTCATCACGAAGCCATCAATCCCTATCAGAGAATACTATTAGAGGCGATAGATAAATAAGCTGATCAGCCTATAATAAAGTTATTTGAATCTTTCAAACAAATCTACCAAATCGATACTGACGCAACATACAACCTCATCGATCTCACCGCCTATATCACTAGACCCGAGACCTATTCCTACATCTAACCAATTATTACATTCATACAATAAGGCTCCGCCGCCACCGGCGATAACATCAGAGAGGTCTGTATAGCTAATACACTCATACCAAGGCTCTGGGTCGGAGACCGGAGGAACTGGAAACAAAGGCGCCTCTGTGACTACGGTCTCGTTTTTTGTAGTCTCGGCTAACAACCCTATCAAGGAAACTAATGTCGTTGCTGAAGCTTCTGTTGGAATGCTCGACGTTAAGAGTAAGAAAGAGAATAGAATTGAAAATATTCGGACTAATCCCGACTTGCAAAACCTAACCATGATCCCCCTTGATATAACCTAAAAAAACTTCCTAGTTGGTTATGCCACGGACCAGACTACGCGTGAGGTATCATAGTTAAAGCATTTAAATTCCGCATATTCTGGTTATTTATCATTAAATGTTAGCACATATCGGCGGTACAAATATTGCATGGATTAATTCAGCAGCTTTCGTACGGTGTAGGGTTAAGTGGTTAAAAATTTTAGAATAATCTGGCTAGTAGCCTCGATATTGTCCATCCATATTAGCGTGGTAATTCAAGCCAACGCTCTTGATTCTCCTGATGGAAAATATTCCTGCTTAAAGGAAGATTCATTTAGTCCGCCTATTCTTTATAAAATTGGCAATAGCGTATCAACAATTGCCAGTCCAAAAAACGCAATTACAAAAGTAAAAAAGAAACTTTATAAACTAAAACAGAAAATTACTTTCATCGGTGGAACAGGTTCAACTTCACAAGTCGACAAAAAAATCCTACTGAAAGAAGTAATTAAATTTTTAAAGGGGTGCAAGAATGACACCCTTGATTTTGATGATAATGGTGGAGACGGGGGAGAGCCTACACCACCTCCTCCTGGAGCATCGCCGTCAATAAGCCCTAGCCCTTCTCCAAGCGCATCTCCTACGGCTAGCCCTACGCCTTCACCTACTCCTAATAATTTATACGATCCACCTTGGGCGAACATCACGCCTACTCAAGTAAAAACCTACACTTACGATCCGTTAAAAACATCAATAGATAATGGAACTGCACTAAAAGCCGCCATGAATGGGCTAACTGCAGGTCAACAACTTGTGGTCGGTGGTGGCACATATACTCTTACAAACAATTTTACCTACCTAAGAAGCGGAACTTCGACTGCGCCTATCTCGATTGTCGCAAAATCCGGTGAAACTCCGATAATCTATCGAAGCACAGCTAATCAGAATGGCATGGAAGTTGGAAACGGCTCTACTCTGGTTCAATATGTTCTATTTAGAGGAATTCATATTTACGGTGGCAGCATCGGAGTGCGAATCCATAAAGCCTCGAATGTTTGGTTTGATTCGTGCACCATTCACGATGTGGCAGATGGTGGGCTTAGTACCAATACTTACAATACCGACCAGATCTACTTAACTCGTAATCACATCTACAACACCGGAGGGTACGGTGAAGGAATGTACCTCGGTGCCAACAATGGCGCGGTAATAATGAGTAATTCTATCATTGCTCAAAACCATGTGCACGACACCGCAATTACTAATCCGATTCAAGGTGATGGTATTGAATTAAAGCAAGGTTCCTACGGAAATTTAATCGCAGAGAACTTAGTCCATGACACCCGTTATCCAGGAATTCTTGTTTATGGAACGGCAGGCATGCCTGTAAATATTATCGAAAAGAATATCGTTTACAATTCTGGCGATAACACTATGCAGGTGCAGGGTGAAGCCATTGTTAGAAATAATTTAATTATGAATGGTGCTGGAGCTGCCTTTGCAAGTTTCAATCATCAAGGCACCGTTACTAACCTTCAGGTCATTCACAATACTATTATAAATACGGGTAGAGCATTTAACGTCTCTGCCTGGGCAAACAAAGCCGGGATGGTTTTCGCCAACAATGTGGCTTACAGCCAAAGTAATTACGGCATAATGTTCTCAGGTGGCTCAGCTGGAGTCACCGTTACTGGTAATGTAGTTAAAGGCACCGTATCAGGAGTGACTAGCGGATATATTCTCGGCAACGGTTTGCAAGACTTTCAAAATCTAACCTGGAACGCTACGGCGCTTAATGCCAAGCCTTCAGCATCTAGTCCAATTATTGGCGCAGGGAATGCCTCTTTCGAAGAGCCTGAGGATATTACCAG
>CAZYRE010000153.1:0-5370 GCA_964650155.1 uncultured Bdellovibrionales bacterium | reverse complement strand
GCAAGTGGCCCACTCAAACCATACGCTACGCCCAGTACCAGAAACCCAACTGCGGAGTTATACCAAACCAAGGCGATGGCGCCACCAAGTAGGATTAGTGTGGGTTTATTCATTGTGGAAAATTTAAGTCGTTTGATACTAAAGAATTCAATCTTGGAAACCATTAAATAGGCTATACCAACCATCACTACTGAAAAGATAACAACCATAAACTCTGATGGATGAATTCGAGTGGCAAAATTAACAGTGGCAGCAACAATTCCGGCTGCAGCTGGCGTAGGCATACCTTGGAAATTATTAGTAGTCATTGGTTCAGCAATATTAAATCTGGCTAATCGACTTGCTGCTGCTAAACAATAAATAAAAGTTACGATGACTCCGAACTCATCTGCTGGAACACGAAAGCACCAACAGTAAATAAGAAACGCTGGGGCGATACCGAAAGAGATAAAGTCACTAAAGGAATCAAATTCAACACCGAATTTAGAAGTAGCGTTAAGTCTTCTGGCTATACGACCATCCAAACCATCAAGAAGAATTGCGATAGCGATTGCTATAAGGGCCTTTTCATATCTTTCCGAAGCCGCATAGATAATGGTCAGAAATCCACAGAACATATTGCCCAGGGTAACGGCATTAGGAATTAAATATTTACCTCGACCCCAACGAGATTCTCGATCACCACTAAAAAGAGATATTTGGATATCATTCTCTGCCATGTTCTGTCCTAATTTATACTTGCGGTGCGGATACCACTATCTGATACCCGAGTCGTTAACTCTACCACACTCTCCGAAATATTCCGAAATTGAACGGAGTTATCAGCGACAACCACAGTATAACCGGCCGCTGCAATCTCTTGGATTAATTTAATATAACCGCCCTGCTCATCAAACTCGATTCCAGTAAAAGGAGAATCTAAAAGTACCAAGCCAGGACCACGCTTAAAGGAAGATATGAATTCAATTAAATATAGTCCAAGCTGCTGTGAAAAAGACAAGGACTCTAACTTTTCTCCTAGGGCGATCTGCCCAAAACCAAGTCTAGCCGCCAACTCAAGAACCTCTTTCCCTTGTGGCATTCCGGCATAAATCTGCTCTGCTTCTATAATTGTTGCACTAAGTATCTCGCTATATGTATGTCCATTTAAACGAAGAGAGGAGGATCTATCACTCTCTGCTAATATCTCCTTAGGAGTGATGCCTAAAGAACGAGCTTCGAAAGTTTCGGATAACGATTTTCCTGTAACAGTAGATAGCCCTAATGCGCTTAGCACAGTGGTATCTGGATTAATCTGAATGGGAATCTGAAATCGGCGCACTGATTTAAAAAAGTTTCTAAGACTTTTGTCGGTTGCCATTGCCTGCAATAAAGTGGATTTACCACTGCCGGACCAGCCAACAATTGTAACTATTCCCGTAGTCGGGAGGGTAAGGCAAATGTTCTTTAGTATACCCGTTGTGTAAGGGCCCACTTCAAAATTCTTACCGCTTGATAGCGAGAGAGCCTTCTTCTTAACGAAATCTCTCAGTCCTTGTGTCTTCTCCCCCCATTTAATTTTAGAATCATGGTCAGGGAACTTAGTCGCTATTTCATTACGCAAATGCTGGAGCTCGTCTTGGGCAAGAAAAGAGGAGACACTAGAGCAATCTAGTGACCAATCTCCAACTGGTCGCATCAAAAAACGAGCCACATATAATCGGAGCATCTCTCCTTTTGAAAATACCGCGATGTCATCAGAGAGCTTGTATCCAGAAAATCCAGCAACACTTAACACCTTAAAAGCGCCAATCAATTGAGAGGCTTCTTCAACTTTATCAACTAACAACAAGAGAATGCTGGCAACATTACTACTAAGAACAGTATTGATTGGCTGTACACCTACTAACTTTCCACTCTTTAAGTTTGAATGAATCTGCCCGTGCCCATTAGGGCATAAGAATTGAGCTTCGAGCGGGAAGAAATCGAGTCGTTCGTTTGTACTACGAGAGAAGGCATAGAGGAGTTTGCCTCCTAATTCCTTGTGTTGATTACTTAGTCCGTAAATTCTCTCAATATCAATGTCTGAAATCGGGGCAGATGTTGAATCAAGAATAAGAACTAGCTCGGTAAGGCTCCCTACCTCATTTTGAAGATACGGCCTTAAAGATTCACCAACAAACCTTGTGCCATTTATAGCAACCGATCGAATACCAAACATAGACAAGACGGTTTCGAGCGTAAGTCCAGAAAACTGAATTTCTTCAAAACATATGCCAAATAAAAAAGTTCCATTCAGATAGGATTTAAGCTCCTGACGTATCTGTTCCCGATGTTTAGGCTGAGTAGGCGCTGAACATTTCGGACAACTAGGAACAGATATCTTATCTAAATAAAGAGAGAAGCTTGGCTCAATACCTAAAAATCTAATAAAGGAGCGTGATGGCAAATATCCTCCGGGATTCCCAGCATCAAAAGAAGATGGTACTAGGTCATGGGGGAAAATATTTGATTGCCAAATAGGATCGCTATCTTTGGCTATTTCCTGAGATAACAAGGGCTCGATCCATAGATCTTCGTCGATAGATTTTTGTGTCAAGTAATATTTTAATTCCTGGAATCTCACAGGAACCATTCTAATCTAACAGTGACTGGACTTGGAAAGGGCAATAGTTTTAAAATCACTCATCACTAAGGAATTATTAAGACCGCGTATGATTGGAGCAGTAAACAATTTAACGTCTCGCCAACGTGTAGTAATCGCTGACGATCATAAGTTACTACGTCATGCTGTGCGGGACATCCTGGGCAAAGCTTCAACTTATGAAATAGTTGGCGAAGCTGCTAACGCTGAGGAAACGGTCAAAGTTGTTTCCCGGGAACGTCCTGATATTCTTATTTTAGATCTCGGACTGCCACTACGAAGTGGCCTAGATGTGATTCTTGAACTGCGCAGAGCCAAGCTCCCAGTAAAAATTGTCGTACTAAGTATGTACGAGGACGAAGCAAAAATAAAACAAGCTATTGCCAATGGGGCAAATGGATACTTACTAAAAGATTTTTCACCAGAACAGTTTAGTGATGCCCTAAATACAGTTATTGCCGGCAAAGTCTTTGTTCCTCAAAAGTTTGCCCATCTGGCGAATGTACCTCCAACTAACGGGACAAATGGCACAAACGGTCACAGCTCAACAAACGATCCTCTTTCTGTCCTCAGCCCTCGGGAACGGGAAATGTTCTTTTTCATTGTAGATGGGCTACCAAACAGGACTATCGCCAAGAAACTCTTTATTAGTCCTCGCACAGTAGAAACTCATAGAGCTAGAGTTATAAAAAAATTACAACTGGCCTCTAATGCGGATCTCGTTCGTTACGCTATTAAACACGGCTTGGTAGTGGTGTGAAGTATCCACTCACTCTTCGTGGAACCCTTGCAATTATAGCGGCTACATATCTACTTATCGTTCCGGCAAAGAGCCATGCGGATTTAGTCTCCGCGCTGATAGGCTCATCGACCATCTTGGTCATATTGGGAGCAGCCATTATCGCTTTGTTTTTATGGCTCAGACTTCGCCATACTCTCTCTCCACAACTATCTACCTCCGGCGATACGCTGAAAGCACTTCGCCAGGAAAGAATCGTGACAACTCTTCTCCCTGTAAAATTGCCACCTCTCTTTGAAATTCGAGCAACTCTTCATTGGGCGCAGGACGGGATCACTCCTTACACACACCGAATAGATGGAAGAGACTCAAAACCCCGGCAGTTAATAGAGGATGTTATTTTCCCGCATCGTGGTCACTGGAGAGTTTCAGGTATCTCTTGTGAGTTACGGGATATATTTGGCCTCACCTCTCTCTTCTGGAGAGAACCAACAGGGGAAGTTACTGTTCGAGTTGAACCGTGCGTAGACGTTCACCCCAAATATATCCCCGTAGTAAGCTCGAGTGAGCGCACCGGCGATGCTGTTGAGCAACAATTGACCCGGACCGGAGACCCTTACGATCTTAAAAGTTATCATCCAGCTGATGGATCCCGTCGGATACTCTGGAAACTTTTTGCAAAGAGCGGGGCACTCTTCTCTAGATTAGAAGAGTTCTCCATGACTCCAGAAGGAAGAGTAGTTATCTTTATCTTAGCAGGCAAAGATGACGACATCCTTTGTCAGTGGGCACTTTCCTACATAAATGAGCTAGAAGAATTAAAGCTTGATGTTTTTACAGGATGCTCTGGAATGCACCGAGGAAATCACGCGCCTGCCAGGACACTAGATGCTACTCGTGAGCTACTAATAAATACTACTTGGAGCTCTTATTGGCAGAAGGCTGAGTCATTCTCAGCCGCCGAGATAAACAGCGATCTTGGTGGTTTAATTTCTACCTCCGCAAATACGGGTCAAAGATTAAGTAAGATTCTCGTCTTCGTTAACGGAGACTCTATTATAGAAGCAAACCAAGTCTCTGCTTTATCTACTTTGGGAAAACAGCTTGAAGACCAAGGGATTAAACCCATCTTTTGCGTCCAAGAAAGAACAAGTACCCAATCAACCTCTTCTTCAATAAAAGAGTCCTTAAATAGATTTATCCTGGCCAGCCCGGAACCGATGGATCAGAGAAAGAACCCTGAAAGCTATCCACAATTTCTAAAGGTTTGCGCCGAAGCCCAATGGCACGTTATCGTCTGAAACATGGCTGCTTCGCCCCAAATAGTACCGATAAGTCTTCGCTTTTCCAATATTCGTGTTGCTCTCTGGGCAAGAGCAATTATTTTTGCTCTCTCAATTTTTGCATTCGATGGCTTAGTTGATTTCGGAACTTCACCTTACGCACTAGCTTTGTGTGGAATAACAGGCATCGGAATTGGAGGACGCCTTGCTGAGACTAGGCTACTATCTCGTGGTGCTTTACTCGGCTCTGTATTTCTTTGGCTCGGCTATGAAGGCCTCTCTAAAATTGCAAACTACTTTGGATCTTTTAATAATTCATTCTCTACTTTTGTTTTCTTGCAGCATCTCGAACTATGCTTAATCTCTCTACTACTCGGCTTTATTCTAACATTTATTTTTTTGCGACACCGTCATACAGGAACGATAGAACTGACTATTCTTGGCTCGGCCGCAATATACCTCCTTTCACCGCACCGTGATTACCACCTAGATTCACCTCAATTTATTGCTTCATTTGCATGGGCACTAGGAATTTCACCACAAGCAGCCCTCTTAATAACTGGCGGAATTATTCTAAGCACCTTGCTATTCCTTTCCGCATTTCTAGACACAGCCCCAAGATTAAAGAATATTTCGACTGATACTAGTTCATTGCGACGAACTAGGATGCTGCACGGCAGCGGAGTGCTGTTCTTATGTGCTCTCTGCTTCTTATTAGGTAGAGC
>CAZYRE010000152.1:0-5485 GCA_964650155.1 uncultured Bdellovibrionales bacterium | reverse complement strand
CTTCATTCGAAGTTGAGTTTTTAGAGAACAGTGCAAAGTTTTCTGTAAACATTAAAGACGGCCAAAAAACAGGGTTTTTTCTTGATCAACGGGAGAATCGTTTCCGCATGCGTGCATTATCTAAGGACGCATCCGTTTTGAATTTATTCTCTTATACTGGCGGCTTTTCTGTTAATGCTGGAATCGGTGGAGCTAAAAACGTTACTTCAGTGGACCTTGCAAAACCTGCGATTGAAGCTGCAACGAAACAGTGGCGACTAAATAGCCTTTTAGATAAATCTCATACTGGTGTTGCTGCTGATGCATTTAAATTTATTGAAGAAGCACGGAAAGAAAAACGTACTTGGGATATTGTCATAGTAGATCCTCCCTCATTTACTCACTCTGAAGAATCATTGGAAGCAGCAAGAACTTCCTATCACTCATTAATCTCTAGTGCTTTTGGATTAGTTTCATCAGGCGGCATTATGGCTGCCTCCTCGTGCACAAGCCGAGTTACTCCGGTGATGTTTTTAGACCTATGTGAGAAAGCTCTTTCCTCAGCAAGGAGGCAGGGAATCGTGCTTGGAGTACACGGACAACCTGAAGATCATCCCTTCCCAATGGCTTGTCAGGAGCTTAGGTACCTTAAGTTCGTGCTGATTAAGG
Organism: uncultured Bdellovibrionales bacterium; assembly: GCA_964650155.1. GTDB lineage: Bacteria > Bdellovibrionota_C > UBA2361 > UBA2361 > J135 > JAWXBT01. Next base: position 4,837 of record CAZYRE010000152.1, on the reverse strand, counting down.
CCCTGTAATAACAAGCGAATTAAGATAGTTTCCTATCTTTCTAAGGTATTTTCTTAAAGTTATCAGGTATTTGGTAACTGAAATGACATGGATAGTTAAGCATGGACGGCACATCCCTTGCACCTAATCTGCCATAGAAGCGAAGTTGCTTCTGGTTATTTTTAAGGTTGGTATCACATGAGCAATCGTAACGCCGTACTAAACAGAACAGGTTTCCTAGCAGATTCAAATTCCGAAGGCCGCCTTCGTGGTTGGGAAGACGATGAGATGGTTGTGACAGATGGTCACGAAACTTCCCGAATGGAAGCGCACGTAGGAAGAAAGCGTCAGAGTACCTCTGAGTATATTCGACAAAGATTTGGTGTAGTTGAGGAAATACAAGTTGAGTCCAATACCGATTCTATTCCAGTTGAAGACATTCAACCAATGGCCACGATAATCCGTCGCCGAAGAAAGAGTACAATTACTTTTGTTAGAGATTTGCTGGGATTGTAATTAGTTAAGCAGCTGTTCAGGAACGCCAGTACATACGAGCTCAAATCGCGGTATTTGCACGTCAAAAAACTCACCAGTCTCAGATTGAAAAGTATACGATCCCCACATCGTTCCTACGGGATCGTTAATGCTAGTTCCGCTTGTATATCTGTAGACTTCTCCAGGCAGCAGAACGGGCTGATCGCCAACCACGCCTTCCCCTTTTACATCAGCACATTGCTTGTCTGCGGAGTAGACTATCCAATGACGATTGATTAACTGAGCAACTTTCTCTCCGATGTTTTCTATCGAGACTGTGTAAGTGAAAATATATAGACTTCGCTCAGGATCGGATTGATCCTCGTGGTATGCTGGAATAACCGAGACCTTGATGCCGCGAGTCGTCGCAGCAAAGGCGTTATAATCGGTTATTTTGGTTTCAATCTCTCTTCTGGCCATAAGAACTTTTAGGCGGCGCCTTTTCCTACGTCATTCAAAAGGTGAAATCAATAAAATCGTGAACTGAGGGACATAATATAGAAGAGGGGTCTTAGCACAACCCAAAAATGTAATTGCAAAGCCTTGTTTTAGTAGGGAAATCCCTCCGTGGAGAATTTCGCAACTAATAGTACCGACTCTCATCTAAATTTATATAAAAGTGCTTGCCTTTATATGCATAACTTTCGATATATTTAGGTAGTTATTCCCTTAACTTAAAAGGAAAGTTAACAACAACTTCGTTTATGAACTTCTCATTACCAGCCGCCGTCAAGAGCGAGCTTCCCCACTTCTCAGTAACAACCGAAACAGAAAATAAACTCTCTGAGTTTTGCCTTCTTCTAGATAAATGGAATCAGAAGATTAGTCTTACCGGATCCAAGACGGCACAGGAAATAGCAGGTGATCATGTCCTAGATTCGATTCGAGTCGCCAGGTTCCTTCCTGAATCAGAAGCATTCTTAGATATCGGTTCTGGTGCCGGGTTCCCAGGTTTGGTTTTGTCATTACTTTGGCCAACCCGCGAAGCTCACTTAATCGAGCCAAAAGAAAAAAGCGCCAACTTTTTAAAAGAGGCGATTAAGGTCTTAAAACTTTCTAATGTAACTCTTCATGTCCGCACGATTGAAGATCTTCAAGGGGATGAGATCGTCCCCATTTATCAGGAGCATTTCTCAATCTCCCGTGCCTTTAGTCCGATGAAGAAATTCGTTGGCTATTGTGAGTATCTTGTTAAAGAGGAATCCCCTCTTTTCCTTATGACAGGCGAAGATTCAGAGGCGCTCGATGAATCTGTTCTGCAGAAGCATGAGTTAATCATCGTAAAGAAAACTAATTACGATTCTAGTAAACCAAAAAAGCTGCTTGTTGAGCTTGGACGCTAATAAACGAAATCAGGGATATTTGAATTGTCCTTCTCCGCGTCATGAACATCCTTTAATGCCGCTCCGAAGAACAATCCAAATATCCCTGATTTTTATTCTTAATTACCGATCAAACGAATTAATTTACTGAATTGTAATTATCAGAGGTTGGAATGCGAACGAGAGATGTTGGCTATGTTCCGGAGCGGCATTAAAGGATGTTCATGACGCGGAGGGACATAGCCAACATCTCTCGTTCGTGAAAGAGATGATCTCTTTTACAATCCCAGAAGCTTAAAGAGTATTCCTCCGTGTTCCACAAAGAACGGAGCAAACACTACAGAAAGAATCGCCATTAACTTCATAAGAATATTGAGTGACGGACCAGAAGTATCCTTGAAAGGATCGCCTACGGTGTCGCCTACAACAGCAGCTTTGTGAGCATCGGAACCCTTACCACCAAGTTTTCCAGTCTCGATGTACTTCTTCGCATTATCCCAAGCACCACCAGCATTTGATGATGAAAGAGCCATTACTACACCAGTAATTAGTGCGCCCATAAGCACACCAGCTAAGGCTTCAACCCCGAAAAGTGTTCCAACTATTAATGGGGTTCCAAGCACAAGAATCGCTGGAGCGACCATTTCTTTAAGAGCAGCATTTGTAGAGATCGCCACGCAACCCTTGTAATCAGGACGTCCAGTGCCCTGCATAATTCCAGGGATAGTACGGAACTGACGACGAACTTCATCAATCATCGATAGTGCAGCTCGTCCTACTGCCTTCATAGTTTGAGCAGTAAATAGGAACGGCAGTACCCCACCAATTAGTAATCCTGCCATTACGGTAGGAGCTAATAAGTTAAGTGATGTGATGTTTGAACGGGTTAGGTAAGCTGCAAAAAGTGCTAGTGCAGTAAGGATTGCTGAACCGATTGCAAATCCTTTGCCGATAGCAGCGGTTGTATTTCCAGCAGCATCAAGAAGGTCAGTTCTTGAACGGACTTCTTTTCCAAGATGTGACATCTCAGCTATTCCGCCAGCGTTATCAGATACTGGTCCGTAAGCATCGATGGTCAAGCCAATTGCAATTGTTGAAATCATGCCGATTGCAGCAAGGGCAATCCCGTACATTCCAGCCAAATGGAATGAAACATAAACAGTTATCGCCAAGGCAAAAACCGGAATAACAGCTGATTTATACCCTAAAGATAGGCCATAAATGATGTTAGTTGCATGACCCATCTGGGATGCTTCGGCGACTTCTCTAACAGGTTTGTATGCGTGGGAAGTGTAGTACTCCGTCACATATCCAATTAAGAGTCCGGCCCAAAGTCCGCAAAGAACGGAAGCCAAAACACCATTGCTTGTGATTACTTTTCCACCAAGGGTGAATTCAGGAACCATAAAGAAGTTAGTTACAGCAATCACGGCAAATGTCATAAGCACGGTGGAGAGAAGAAGTTGTTTCTTCAGAGCTGGCTCAACGCCGGCGCCTTCTCCAGTAACTTTTGCAAATAGAGCTGTGATAATGCAGACAGGTATTCCTGCTGCGGAGAGAAGGATCGGATAAAGGGTAGATCCTTCTGTTGAGAGTAGCTGTGCTGATGATGCACCAATTAAGAGTGCAGCGCATGTAGCCTCAGCGCATGAACCGAAAAGGTCAGCACCCATTCCAGCTACGTCACCCACGTTGTCACCTACGTTGTCTGCGATGACAGCAGGATTCCTCGGATCATCTTCCGGAATACCTTGCTCGACTTTTCCTACTAGGTCAGCACCAACGTCTGCGGCTTTAGTGTAAATACCCCCGCCAACACGGCCAAAAAGGGCCACAGTTGAGCCACCTAAGCCGAATCCAGCCAATACATCCATGAGTACTGGAACGTCAGCGATGTATTGAGAGAAGATGTAATACATGGTTGTTAGAGCGAGGATTGCACAACCAGAAAGTCCGAATCCCATAACTGCGCCAGAACCGAACGCCACTTTGAACGCTGCGCTGATGCTTGTTCGAGCCATTACAGTGGTACGTACATTTCCCTTAGTTGCGATCTTCATTCCTAAGAATGCACAAAGACTTGAGGTTGCTGCGCCAGCGATGAAAGCTATGGCACTAAACAGGCCTTCATTTACTCCAGTGTGTCCGGTCCCAAGTGCAAGGGAGATAACTAAGGCAAATACGACGACAAAAATTCCGACATAAAAATACTGCCGAGATAGGAAAGCCATAGCGCCTTCGCTGATTGCAGATGAGATCTCTACGAATCGAGCAGTCTCTTGTTCGTTGTTCCCTTCAACTTTTACTGCAAGAACTTTTCTGGAGTAGATAAAAGCTGTGATTACAGCCAGGAATCCACAAATGTATATCGCGTTCATAGCCAATGGAGCCTCATTCGAAAAATGCTAAAATAGTAACCGAATCGGGCAGTTATAGCTGAAACTCACGCAACGTGCAATATAGTTCAGCCTACACGTTTCTAGGATGTCCTTCCGCATCATGAACATCCTTTAATGCTGCTTCAGGACATCCTAGAAACGTGTAGGCTGTGCGTATGTTGGAGGTAAGGCTGTGAGTTTAATCAATTTTGAGAGATTTTCTGGAGAGATTGCCTCGGCTGAGAAGTTTTTCTCAAAGGATTACATCGAGGCCAGGGAGAGGTGGGTTAAGGCAGTTGAGGTTGCTGGTGGCAAAATCGAATCAATCCCTCTTCCCTCATCCAGTAAGATTCCCCTCACCTTAGAATTTGCTTGGTTCGGTGATCGCAATGCTCCGAAAGTTTTACTTCACATAGCCGGTACTCATGGTATCGAGGGATTTCTTGGATCTGCAATTCAGTTGGCCGCAATTTCTAATTTAGGCGAAATTCCATCCAATACTGCCTTAGTATTTCTGCACTGCCTTAATCCCTGGGGGATGATGAATTTACGACGAGTTAATGAAGATAATGTCGACTTGAATCGAAATTTCTGTGCTGAAAATTTTAGTTGGTCTGGGTCGCC
>CAZYRE010000151.1:2764-5512 GCA_964650155.1 uncultured Bdellovibrionales bacterium | reverse complement strand
CGGAAAGCTTCTCAAGCCCATTTGTCGTTTGTGCGTTAGGAATTCAGTGAAGTTGCTCGATGTGGTTGAGATCTTAAAAGCTTCTTTTGTTGAGGCTGCTTCTGAAGAAATTCGAACTCAAGGTCAGACGCTTAGCGGAAGTAAGATAAGTATAATGAGTGGCGTTCATCGTAAGGATGTTGTTCGAATACAAAGCGAAGGTGTCAGCCTTAAATCAGATAAAAACATAATCGCAAAGGTAATGGTTAGGTGGCAGCACGATAAAAAATATCGTACCAAAGTAGGCGAGCCCAGAGTGCTAGATGCAGAAGGGCGTAATAGTGAGTTTGCGACCTTGGTAGAATCCGTAACAGGAGGAGATCTTGGAGCTTATGCTCTACTTTTCGAGATGGAGAGAATCGGAGCAATACAAAAGCAAGGTAAAAAAGTAAAACTAATTTGGCGCGATTATGTCTCTTCGGGTGATGCTGCAGAAGGTTTTGATATGCTAGCTGGTGATGCGGAAGATTTAATTACTGCCGTAGAAGAAAATATATATTCTAATCCAAAAGTTCCGAATCTTCACCTTAAGACAGAGTTCGATAATGTATCAAGAGAATCCCTTCCAACAATCAGGGAATGGCTATTAAGTGAGGGGAGCCTTTTTCATAAACGAGTGAGAGAGTACCTCTCTCAGTTTGATCAAGATTTAAATCCAAAACTAAAAGGGACTCGAGCCGGTGCAAGAGTAGTTTTTGGAGCATTTAGCAGGATATCAAAGGAGATAGCATGAGTCTGAATCAAGCAACCATTTTAATAGCTAGAAAACTCGTCATAATGACATTTTCCTTTATTCTAACAGGCATAGTTCTCCTGCTTTCTGGTTGTGGTGGCAGCACTTCTGGCACTGGAGGTATCACCGTATCGGGGCGGGTATTAAATGAGAGTAATGCTCCAATTCCTGGCGTAACCGTCACACTTCTTCAAACTGGTGCACAGACAGAGTCTGCGGCAGATGGAGGTTTCGCTTTAATTTCTCCAGTAGCAGGGGAGCTTGATATTAAATTTGAAAGCGCTGCTGTCAATGCCCAAGCTAAAATTACAAGCGTTCCAGAGGATGCAGAGAGAGTCACCGCAACCTTTACCGTTCGTGAGAATGGACAAAGAGTAGACGCAGGAGATGTTCAGATTCGTCGTAAGCAAAGGGATCCTGTTCGAGAAGATTCTGATGACGACGATGATGACTCAGATGATGACAGGGGTGATTCCGATGACGACAGTAATGGCGATGATGATTCAGATGACGATTCAGGAAAAGATGAGGATGGAGATGATTCCTCTGGTAATGATGATTCTGATGATAACGATGATGACTCTGGTAATGACGATGATGGTGATTCTTCGGGCGGGGATGATTCTGAAGATGGTGACTCAGGTGATGATGACAATGAAGACGATGATGAAGAGGAAGATGAAGGTGGTGGAGGTTCTGGTGGGTCAGGTAATTCTGGCTCGGGTGGAAACGGAGATGATGATTAATTTTTATAACTAGGAGAATGAACATGAAACACATATTAATGCTAGGCATTGCTCTCCTTGGAATGACGATGAATGTCGCGTTAGCCAAGGATAACGATGATGATGAGATAGTTCAGAAGGGGACAATCTCAGCCCTAAATGAATCTGTGATCACAGTTAGCGCGGTGGATTTTCTGTTAACAGGTGGGACTGAGTACGAGAATGCTCAAGATCAGCACGTTAGCCGAACATTTTTCAGTGTTGGGGATTACGTCAAGGTAAAAGGATATTTAGCTTCCGGAATTCTTGTAGCCAAAGAAGTTGAGTTAGAGGTTGATGATGATTCAAAGAATCATAATGGTGGTTCTCATAAGAATAATGGAGGTAATAACTCTCGCGACACGAATATGCGCTTTAGAGATAAATTTGTTTCTGAACCTGGCGTTACAGATGGAGCTGAAGGTTGGATTCGATTTCAAGAGCGTCTCGGAAATGGAAGGATTACTACTAAGTTTGCTGCTAAAGTAGAGATCCCAGTGCCAAGCGAATTTCCTTTAGTCGAAGACGAGATCGATGCAGAAGATCTTTTGGTAGAACTAGAACTTAAGCGATCTGATGGCACTATATATTCTACATGTGAATTTGAGTTCGACGAGTTGGAAGATGATGATCGAATCAAGGCTGAATATAAGATCGACCTTCGTTTAATCAACAAAAACGGTGACATCACCAGGCGAATGAAGAAAGGTTCATGTGTCGCTTCTGGTGAAACAGAGCCTAGTGTTCCACAGGTTCAAGCAGGAGATACCGCAGCGGTTTATGCCGATGATGACCTGATAATGACTGGCACCTTATAAAAAATAGGTGACAAAAAATAGGTGACAGTTACTCTTTTTCGAAAAGAAAAAGAGTAACTGTCACCATTTTTATTTTATGACTATGAAATTTTTGGTGCCCGAGGAGGGACTTGAACCCCCACACTCTTGCGAGTAATGGATTTTGAATCCATCGCGTCTGCCATTCCGCCACTCGGGCATTAGAAAACGGTACCTGGTACCGAGAGTTGGTTTGTTACCTTAATTAGGTAGTAATGTCAAAGAGTTGTGATTTTAAAAACACAACAGCAGGATAGTTTTAATCTGAATATATGGATTGCTTTAGTAGCTTTTTATGAAATCTCTTTCGTTAACAAACGTTTCGTGTGAAAAGAGGAGGGTCATTAGTATAAGTAGCTTAAACTAACGGTGAGTC
>CAZYRE010000151.1:0-2664 GCA_964650155.1 uncultured Bdellovibrionales bacterium | reverse complement strand
TAAATAAATGGAGCAACCGCTGTTCCTTGTGTCGCAACAAGTAGCATTCCAAATAAAAGTGAGAGGATGATAACTGGAGCAAGCCACCATTTCTTTCTAACTTTTAGAAAATCCCAAAGCATTAACGCATTCGATTTGCTGGCCATAAAACAAAGCTAAATTAAGTTATCCAAGCTAGTTTAGAACATTTAAATTATAAAATACCAGTCCGTAAATTAATCAATGCTAATTTTTCTAGTCTAGTAAGGGGAGAAGTGCCTTGATCCAGGACCATTAGGGTCTACTTTGATCCAGTAACTATCTGCATTTGAGTCTAGTTTAGTTTGTAATAAATCCTTGCCAGTCAGACGCATCAGTAAGCCAAAAGGGGTGATAACAAAGAAATATACCAACCCCATAATGAGAGGAGTCATTATCCTCCCCATCTGTTCTCCCAGCCACATCCATGCAATCTCAATGTACTTAAGAAGTGTGGGCTTTAAGAGCCCGGCAGCGCCAAAGAAAATTACAAAAAGGCTAATATACTGGGCAGAAGCTCGTCCATGCCAAAAACCATAGATAGTGAACAGGCTAAGGATAAAAGACATAGTAAGCCCGAAACTTTTTAGCTCAGTATCAGTTTTAATCGAGGCCATACTGACTCCTCCAGTCCACATCGCTTGCCAACTTTGGTTGTTCTTCTTTAATTAAAACACAATCATCAAGTACCAATGCATCCATCTCTGTGCGCATAAAGCAGAGGTAGGCATCTTGTGGTGTGCATACGATAGGCTCGCCGCGTACATTAAAAGATGTATTAACCAGGACGCTATAGCCTGTGATTTTTTTGAATTCGGAAATCAGTTTGTGAAAATGAGGATTCTCCTTTTCATCTACTGTTTGTACTCGCGCTGAGTAATCTATATGAGTTACTGACGGGATGTCGCTTCTTGGAACATTTAGCTTTTCTATGCCCCATAGCTTCTCATGCTCAGAGGTCATCTTGTGGCAACGTGATTCTTTTACTGGAGCTACAAGTAGCATGTAAGGAGACTCGGTGTTGAGTTCAAAATATTCCGAAACATCTTCTTTTAGTACTGCTGGTGCGAATGGACGGAAAGATTCCCTGTATTTAATTTTTAAATTCATTATTTTTTGCATTGCGGTACTGCGTGCGTCTCCAAGTATGCTTCTGCCGCCAAGCGCACGGGGTCCAAACTCCATCCGACCGGATAACCAGCCAACCACCTTCTCTTTAGCTAGGATATCTGCGACTTTTGGATATAACTCGGATCTATTCATCCGGTGATACGGAATCTTTTGTGATTTGAGCCAAGATTCAATTTCATTCCCTTCGAAGTTTGGCCCGAGGTATGAACCTCTTTGAGAGTCCCTATCTTTAGTTACAGCGCGAGGCTTATCTAGTACTTGATGCCAAGCAAAAAGGGCCGCACCTAGTGCACCACCTGCATCGCCAGCAGCAGGCTGAATCCATATCTTATCAAAAATATTTTCGCGTAAAATTTTGCCATTCCCCACACAGTTAAGTGCAACTCCACCAGCAAGGCAGAGGTTCTTCTCGCCAGTCTCTTTTCTTAAATGCCTGGCCATGCGGAGCATGACTTCTTCAGTCACTTCTTGAATTGATCGGGCTAGGTCCATCTCTCTCTGGGTTAAGGTACCTTCCGCTTCCCGTGGTGGTCCACCAAAAAGGGAATGGAATTTTTCAGACGTCATGGTTAGACCCTGACAGTAATTGAAATATTCCATATTTAATCTGAAAGAACCGTCATTTTTGAGATCTATTAAATTCTTGAAAATTAGATCAACATATTTAGGTTCGCCGTAAGGAGCTAGTCCCATGACTTTATACTCACCGGAATTCACCTTAAATCCGGTGTAATAAGTGAATGCAGAATAAAGTAGGCCTAAGCTGTGGGGGAATCGTAGCTCGTGTTGCAACTCAATTTTATTTCCTCTGCCTACGCCATAACTTGTGGTCGACCACTCACCAACTCCATCTAAGGTTAAGATAGCCGCACTCTCAAAAGGTGAAGGAAAAAAAGCAGACGCGGCGTGCGATTGGTGATGTTCTGGGTAAATAAGATCCCCATCAAATCCAATTTTCCGTTTTACTAAATCTCCCATCCAGAGTTTCTCTTTGATCCACACTGGCATAGATAAAAGGTAAGATTTGAGTCCGACAGGCGCGAATGCCAGGTAAGTCTCTAATAGTCGCTCGAATTTAATCCAAGGTTTATCGTAGAAGGCTACATAAGTAATATCTTTCGACTCTATACCCCCCTCATTAAGGCAGTACTCGATGGCTCGAGTAGGGAAGTCAGGATCATGCTTCTTTCTTGTAAACCGCTCTTCTTGAGCAGCGGCTACGATTTTACCGTCTTGGACCAAGCAAGCTGCTGAATCGTGATAAAAGGCGGAGAGACCAAGGATGTTAACTGAAGCCACAATAAAGTCGCGGGGTAAATTAAAACTTAACGGATATAGGAGTCTAGCCAATAAATTATAAAAGGTAAATTGCTGACAGAATCCTTACTCCAGGCTATAAACCGGGTCTATGAAAATACATAATCTATTGTTTGGATCTTTGTTTCTGATTGCTTCAATCTCTCAAGCAGAGGAAGAATCATTATTAGTAGATAAGAACGGAGATGGTAGTATCTC
>CAZYRE010000150.1:3765-5662 GCA_964650155.1 uncultured Bdellovibrionales bacterium | reverse complement strand
GTGAATATGGGGACAGCAACCCTATTTATTGATCGGCCCCGAGGTGAATCTTACCATGTAGGATTTATAAGAAGGTTATAAAAATTCGCGTCCTTGCTGTGAAAGATTCCACCTCAAAGTAATTATATATATGCAGCGGCTAAATATTTACTTGAGTAAATTACTATCCCCAATAAATTCAGCAGATTAATAATACAATAAAAATGTGATAAATCGCACAACGTTTCCACGTTGTTTTGTCGTTATACCTTACATCGGGATGATTTTTTGGAGGTTTTATGAAGAATATAAGTTCGATATTAAAAATGGCTGCTGCAGTAGGAGTAGTAGGAGGTGTGGTCGCCTTTGCCATGATTAACTCCAGTGATATGGAAGGCGCTGCTGCAGGAAAGAAAGTAACAAAAAAGAAAACAGAAAAAAATATTTTCAATGAAGTAGCTAAAGAATTAAATCCTCCAGTAGTGGAAAAGGAAGTTGTTCATACTCAAGTAGCAGCTCCTAAGTTTGAAAATCCTAGTGGTAAGATTGATCCATCACTTGTCACTGATGAACCGTTGCTAGACAAACCAGATCCAGCTCTTTGTTTGAAAAATCGAATTTACAATTCAATATCTGCATTAAATTCGACTTTAGTGGTTAAAGGAGAAGTAAGACACTTTCATCAATATATACAACTTGGCACTGGTCCTCTATGTGAAGCCCAGGTATTTCCTCAAGGATGTGAATCAAATGAGAGGTATGTAGTGCACGCACCGTTAAGTGATTCACCAATCGCAAATGGAATTGCTTTGCAATTATGTCAGACTTTGGCAACAGCAGCGTTGGAAACAAAAACAGTATTTTTATTCTCAGAGAAGTATTTGCAGCACGATACAATGCCAGCAGATGTGAACCTAGTAAGGAGTATTACGGTAGCGCCACTTCGCAACATGCAAGCTTTTCAAGCTGATATAGCTAGTGATTCTATCGGCAATGCTTCACGCGGAATAAGTTCAGCAATTGGAAGTGCTGCGGCTGGAATTGGTCAAGCATTTAAGTAATGGCTATGACCTAGCTGACTAGAAAAGGGAGCCCATTGAGCTCCCTTTTCTTTTGATACTGTTACTGCCTACGGAGTAGATGCTATCTTTGCAGATTGTCCGGATTTATTAAGGGATTTAATATGATTATTCCTCTTCGACTATCTCTTGCGGCGCTGTTTATCTCTTCAGTTTTTTTTTTAGCAGAAACAACTTACTCACAAACAGTCCCTGCAACGATTATTTCGCCCAGTGATAGTAGTGTAAATATATCAACTCTAGATATTGAGTATGTTTTACCACAAGCTCCATTAAGTGGATCAGTACAGATACAATTTCTTCAAAGCATGACAGTCATAGCCAGCTTGAGTATGTCTGATTCTATGTCAGTAAATACAACGATAGATCCCTTTGCTAGTTCAATCGTTAACGCTAACGTAACATCTTCTAGTGGATTCCCCCTCGATGAGGGCACATATACCGTTACGGTAAGTTATTCTAATTTTATCGCAGATCCTGTAGCGAGTAGCTCTGTCGAAAACGTAGTTATTTTAGAGGTTGCTCCATCTCCTAGTCCTTCCCCAAGCCCTTCGCCATCGGGTAGTCCAACACCAACTCCAGATGATTCCCCTGAGGAATGCAGTTCAAAACTTAAAGATCCGAAAGTCACTATAAAAAATTCTAAAGCAGTAGTTAAGGTTAAGACACAGGAAGGAGCTAAATATACTGTGATAGCTGAATCCATAAGCGATGAAGATCTGCCTAAAAAGAAAGTGAAATTTGAAGCCGACGAAAGAAAATCGAGATCCGTGACCTTTGCGAATTTATCCACAGGAGTTTGGCAGTTTTCTTACTCAGTAAAGAAGATCAAAAAGAAG
>CAZYRE010000150.1:1737-3665 GCA_964650155.1 uncultured Bdellovibrionales bacterium | reverse complement strand
GCATCTAGAAATTTCAGGAACTTACTTGAGTCATCTAGAAACTTGGGAATGAGGGACCAGATGAAGTTGTAATCTATGTGGTCATATAAATGAACCATGACATTTCTAAGTTTGGCAACTCTAGAAAAATCAGAAGCGAATTCAGCAGGAACTATTTTGAGTTTTCCCATAATCTCAATCGCTTCAGCGTAGGAAGTAGTAGGGGACTCGGATTTCTCTGAGGCAATATGTTGCGAGATATCAATTATAGCAGCTATCGCAGTTTGGATGGCATGAAGTAGTGCTCGTTGAATTATCGGCTCTGATTTTTTATCGCCGAACTCCTTTTCGATTTTTTTGATGAGAGCAATTTCTTCTTTTAGAATTAATTTCTTTCTCTCAAGGAGATCAATCTTGATTGGGTTCATTGCTCATCCTTCAATGAAGCTATAAAAGCTTTATTTTTTTCGATCACTTTATCCAGAAGTGGTCGAGCATCTATATATTGTGTCTGCGCATATAATTTGAACTCGGCGAAATTTAATGGGTCTCGCTCATATAATGGTTTACCGTCTGAGGCTATGCAGGCAAGCAGGAGAGGATCGGCACGACGTATATCTACAATATCCACATTGGGAAAATGTTTTTCAAATTCCCCGATTAGATCAATTCGTTGATCCATAGTTAAAACATGGTACCCCTTGACTGCTATATCCCAATCACTTTCAGAGTGTGTCTTGCCTGTAGCTTGAGAACCGAAGAGGATTATCAGATCCAAGGAGAACTTGTCCGCAATTTGCTGTATTGATAAGATATCTGTGCTCACAGCGACGAAGAATATATCAACGATAATAGTATATCCAATCAATTCATAAAATTATGAAAACTTTATTTGATTCATTAGTACTAGGGGATTTAACACTACCTAATCGGTTAATAATGGCTCCCTTAACAAGGATGCGAAGCAAACAACCAGGAAATATTCCTTGGGAGTTGAATGCTAAATATTATGAACAACGTGCTTCTGCTGGGTTAATTATCTCTGAAGCAACTCAAGTTTGCCAGCAAGGGCAGGGGTATCCTGGAACACCCGGCATTCATTCTGCTGAGCAGGTAGCTGGCTGGAAGAAAGTTACAGAGGCTGTTCACAAGAAAGGCGGTCGCATTTTCTTGCAACTGTGGCATGTAGGTCGGATCTCTCATAGCTCTCATCAGCCCGGAAATTCATTGCCTGTGGCACCTTCTGCACTTAAACCATCTGGGAAGGTTTTTACTGCAGATTGGAAGCAAGCTGATTATGAAACGCCGAGGGCGTTAGAATTATCTGAGTTGCCGGGAATTGTAGAGGCATTCCGTCAAGGCGCTATGAACGCTAGAGATGCGGGGTTTGATGGCGTTGAGGTTCATGGAGCTAATGGATATTTACTAGATCAATTCCTGCAGGATGGAGCGAACAAGAGAAGCGATATATATGGTGGATCCATACAAAATCGCGCTCGTTTGTTATTCGAAGTAGTTGATGCTGTGATCTCAGTTTGGGGAAGAGAAAGAGTTGGTGTGCGATTATCACCTTACGGAACATTTAATGACATGAGTGATTCCGATCCAGTAAAGTTATTTACTTATGTACTTACTGAATTATCGAATAAAGGCATTGCATATGCTCATGTAATCGAGCCACGCTCATCAGGAGCAGGCGGAAGAGATGGAAATATCGATAACATGCCTGATACAGCTGTTTTGTTCCGAAAGGTTTTTAAAGGAGTGCTGATTTCTGCCGGAGGTTATGACAGAGCTGATGCTATGCGGGCAATCTCTGAAGGGTGCGCTGATGCCATTGCATTTGGAAGATATTTTATCTCAAATCCCGATTTGCCAGAGAAGTTGAAAAATAATACTCCCCTTACAAAATACGATCGCAGTACTTTTTACGGTGGTACCGAGAAAGG
>CAZYRE010000150.1:0-1637 GCA_964650155.1 uncultured Bdellovibrionales bacterium | reverse complement strand
TTAAATTCAACTGGCTAGTATATTTTGCTAGGTATTTTTTTACATGAAGTTTGCGCGCGGTGTTTTCGGAACTCATGTAACGAATTGTGCCGAAAATTTCACGCTCGGGAGCCCAGGGTCGATCGAAACGACCAAGTACCCAAAATATTCCTGTGTAAGAATTAGGATTTCGTCCATCTAGGGCGTATTTATTATTTAATTCAATCATTATCTCTGCGGCTGCTTCAGGGGATTTTGACCATTCAATAATTTTCTTTCCCCAGAGCATTCTAAGATAATTGTGGATTTTACCTTCGGTCATCAGTTGAATTTGGGCTGCATTCCAAAGCGGATCATGAGTTGCCGCACTCTCAAATTTTTTAAGAGAATAGAGATACTTTCGGGTGTCCTTAGAATGTTTTCGTAAAGTTGTCTTAGCCCAATCTGGTAATGAATCAAACTGATCGTAGTCTTTGCGGTAAAAAGAAAAGTTGTATCCAACTTCACGCCAAGTAATTAATTCATCTAAGAAACCCTCCGCTTCTCTAGTCATCTTCCACCAACCTTCCTTGCTGCCGTTGCCTTTAGGTTGAACCATGTCAATTGTCCATTCATCTCTTTCGGCGATAGCCAGAAATATTTCATGAGATGAGATGTGACCAAAATGAAGATATGGCGAAAGACCAGAAGCGATATCGTTATCCGGTTCGTTTCGTTCTTCTTTGTATTTCGGAAGCTTAATATCGATAAAATCTTGCAGTACTTTTCTTGCTGCGGTGGATCCTCCCCTTACAGTAGTAACGGAAACGGAGTGATCTATTTTTAAGTCAGAAAGGGCAACCCCGTTTTCCAAAAGTTTCTTTGCCGAGGGCCATCTCTTTTCGATATCTTTCGGTAGAGCACTCAGTTTTGAAAGTTTAACTTTTGCAAAAGGATTGCTGGCAGGGAAAGTTTTAAGATGATCAGGAAGTGATTTTTGTAAAAATCTTCTAAACTGATAAGCGGTTGGATAAGTCTTGTCCGTTGCTCTCATTGGCAGAATCCCATTTGAATCTACTTGCTCAAGTAGTACGGGCACTTTCTTGCCAGCCGCCTCCACCATTTTAGGTAAGAAGAAACAAGGAAATTCATCAGTAATAATCAGAGAAGATTCTTCAGCTAGTGATTCGAGCAAGCCAGCCCCATCACCTGGGCTTTCCTCAAGATAAGGATAATATAGAATCGGTAACTTAGAAGATTGAGCTAAATTATCCTTCATCCCATCGATGACAAACTGATGAATTCTATCACTTGCCCATTTATATCCACACCGAAGCGCTTCAAGAACAACAAGTGGCTTCTCGAGTTTCTTTGCCCACTCAATCGCACGCTCTAATGCGAAGTTGTATTGAAGCCGTCGATTAGCGATCATCCAATAAAGAATAAATTCTCCTTGCGGGTTTATTTTTTTTTGGTTGACCTCGGTAACTCTCATGGGGATAGAGTATATAGGGAGCAGTTTGCGACAGCAAAACCCTAATCTGCTATCTTTAGCTGGTATGTCTGGCCGGGCTCTAATCCATCAAACATTAGAACATCATCGGCGCCGTCAGAATCAATTCGAGTACCTGTTTTCATATCTTCGAGGTAAACATGGACATTTTTTAGCGATACATGAG
>CAZYRE010000149.1:0-5677 GCA_964650155.1 uncultured Bdellovibrionales bacterium | reverse complement strand
TCCGACCTGATCATTAGTACGGAGCAAAATTGCGATATCAGAGGAAGTTCCTCCACTTAAAAGCTCCTTAACAAGCTCAATAACAGAGCTGTCCTTATCTGCATCCTCACTTTGCAACTGCATTAAAGTTACGTGCCCCTTTAACTCTGGGCGATTACTTCGGTGCTCATGAAATTTATTCTGCCAATTTGCTAGGACTTCTGGATAATCACTAAGTTGTGAAACGTTATTAATATTCGAGAACACCTTATTAACTGAATCGATAACTTCTGGAGCACTCCTAAAACTTTGACTTGAATTATCTACACCCAACTGTGGCCAAGTATCAGTTAAAGAATCAAATATTGCTGAAACTCCGCCACGCCACCCGTAAATAGCTTGTTTGCCATCACCTACACAGAAGAAGGAACTTTCACTGCCGGATTTTGAAAGAATCTCTTCAGCCATGGGCTGAATCACATTCCATTCAGCTAATGAGGTATCCTGAAATTCATCAAGGAGTACATGACCAATAGTTGAATCAAGTCTAAAGTAAACCTCACTTAGATCTCCAAAAATGGCTTGATTAGATAAGACCCCCTTAATCTCCTGAAACCCATAACTACTTCTTGCTGATTCAAGTGCTGAAATAATTGAATCGAATCTTTTGCCTAAACCAAACGCCGCGGATAAACGTTGATGAGCCTTGTACTTTTCAGATTTCGCTATAACAGAGATTAACTTTTCTAGAGCTACCGTAGCATCTGCTGCGTAATCCCGCTTATCAAACTGGCCTTTGGCTAAAAAGTTCTTAAGAAAGGTAGTCTTACAAACCTCACTCCAATCTTGCAGACGGCCATACTCTACAATCTTTCCGATTGCATCCACCCACCGCTTCATCGGTTTCTTCTCTTTGGTTTCCGGTGGGACTATCTTTGAAATTTCAAGAAGTACATTTTTAATCTCACTATCAGATGGAGATTCACTCTGCGCTAACCAATTCCAAACTGAATCTTCTGTATCACGAATTAATGGTAACAACTGCGGCATTGCATCAATCATTGCCGCATGAATAGAACGACTCGCCTCACCGCGAGTTATTAAGCTTACTTCCCGACCCAATGTTGAAAATCCAATCTCTTGGCTTAGCTTAATTACGGACTCTTCAATTAATTTTCTACGCGTTGCCTCATCCGCTATTTTCCAAGCTGGAGGCAGGCCAATTTCAAAACAGAAAGTTTTAGCTAATTGGATACAGAAGGCATCAAGGGTCTGGATCCTTAGGCGGTGGGAGTCCTGCACAAAATCTGCCAATGCCTTCCTAAGCATTTTCTCTGTAAGTGATGATATCCCAAGTTGGTCACTAAACTTTGCGGCTTCATAATCTGAAGATGCAGCAGTACATAGCCGCCTTAAGATTCTATCCCGGATCTCCCCAGCTGCTTTCCTAGTAAACGTGGTGGCTAAAATTCTCTCTGGTTTCTCTCCAGATAAGATCAAAGAGAGGAAGCGATCAGTAATTTTTTGTGTTTTACCTGACCCAGCACTTGCTTTAATTAGCAAAGGAGGAAGTGTAATCATACCTCTTCTCCTGCACTGACGAATATTGTTTGATTCAGAATGGCTTTAATCCCTTCATCAAACGGTTCATTTCTAGCATTACTAGGCCAAAACTCCCCGGCAACAATTAATTCTGCTACACGCCTGGCTTCAACTAAAGCACTTTCAAGTACTTCGCTATCCCAATCAGCGATGTCAATTCCTGCCTCTGCATGAGTAGCAGGAAGATTCCAGTATGCAAGCTCAATCTCCTCACCTAAACCAAGCCCCTTCCCCATAAAATAATAGAGTGGAAGTTGTAGATCCTTCCAAGTCCCGCGCTTACTTACGTAACCCTGACTTGGAGTTGATTTTCGTTGACTCGTTTTGTAATCAATAATTCGGTACCGTTTCTGTATTGGGTTGTGATCAATACGATCGATCCTGCCAACTACAGAGATCTGTCTCCCAGTCGTAAGTGGCAATTCTAAAACTCTTGGTCCAACTGAAACTTCGGTTTTGTGAATCTGCCAACCCTCTAGGATTTGTTGAGCCTGAACCTCACTCCAAACTTTTAGACGTTCCGCGATGATCTCTTTTTGAACATAGACAGCAGGAAGTGCTTTATCTCCAAATCTTTCCGTCCATAATTCTGAAAGCATCGTTAATAGGTATTCGTAGATAACATTTGAGCTACCTTCTTCTCTGACAGGAGAGATTGCGAATCTTTTTAGGATATCGTGAAGGATCGTTCCAAAACTAAGAGAATCAAGCTCCTGTGCTGAATCATCAACTCGGCGAAGTCCTAATTTTCTAGAGAGATAAAAACTATATGGACAACTTAGATACTCTTTAAAATCCGTAACAGAGAGATGCGGCAGATCCTCTAGCGGTTTAGGCTTTAGCTCATTAAACCAATCCAATTTTCTTGGGATTGATTTCTCGGATAGTACTTTTGTACCAGCCTCTAAAATTAGATTAACGCGTGAGATTAAATCGGCATCTTCACATGCAAAGAGCAATCGACTAGGTCCTCTGGGGGTACCATCCGCTGCGGTCCGTGAAAATAAAAATTTAATTCTCGATCTGCTATTTAAAAGTGCTGTTGCCACATACGCATCCCTAGCATATCGACTGCCATTACTACCGATTCCGATCTTTGCTCTCAAGGAATCTGGCAGGAGTGGATCTTCGTTAATAGCTTCTGGAACTGCTTGCTCATGAAAACCTGTCACATATAGATGACTTGCATCATCAAGTAGTAACTCAAGCCAGCCCACAGCTTCTAGAGTTGGGCCGATTTCAGCTGGAGGCAATGCCCCACTGCCTAAAGATTCTAGAGCCATTCGTATAGCTCTTGGTCCACTTACTACAGGCGTTAAGTTATCCGGAATAAGTTCAATATCATTAAAAAAATTAGCCAGTGCCTGAACCGGCTCCTCGACTCCATCACCTTCAAGCAGTACCTTCGGACACACATCTGTAAGAATTCTAGAGATTGACTCTCGCCAATGGCTTATTGGCCTAGCCCCACCTTCCAATAGCTTCATCTGAGTCCAAACTGGAGCAAGTTTGCTAGATAACACTACTACACTGGTATCACCAAATAACCCTTCGGAAGTTATTCCTTGAAGATGCTTAGATTGGTAAGCATCAAGTTTTGATAAAATATCTCGGTAATCTGCTTCACCGATTAGTGCGGATATGAAAGGATGCCGTACTAATGTGCCAAGTCTATTTAATGTCGGTTCTTCACAAAATTCAGCAATTAATTCTAAATAAGTTGCGGGCAATGAATCTGCTAATTTGCGACCTTCTGGTGGCCGTAACTTTACACCTGCCAGGATTAGCTCTTCACTAAGAGTTGGAATCATTGTTTCATCTGCTAAGCCAAGACTTACTTTTGAAAGGTTAACTTCATTTTGAATCTTACTTAACTCTGCAACTAGTAGCGCGGACTCGTCACTTATGGTGGCTCCAAAAGTAATTTGATCATTCGAAATCGAAATAGTTTTTTTACTCCAGGCTTTCTCTAAGACGGAACCATATTCATCAAAGAGATGAGCTTCCTCCTGTGGGGCGCCAATCAAAGCTTTGATCTCATATCTACTTACAGAAAGGGCGGCCTTACTAATTCCATTGCAATCAATAATGCCTATCAAATAAAGGAGACCTTCATTTTGGCTGGGTGGTGCTGCTAGTGCCGTAAGTCTACTCTCAAGTTTATCAGACAACCCTAAGGCCTTCCCAAGAGAGATAAAGCTCTCTTCAAGTTTAGCAAGAATTTGCCATCTCTCCTCAGATCCGACTGAGGGAACAACTGGAACCACATCCGCAAACCTTTTGCCAGAAGCTCCAACCTCACCTCTTAAAGAATCTAAATATCCGGCCAGCTCCCAAGCATAGCTCTCCTGTTCCCGATCTTTTTTGCCAGCCAAATGCGGAAATAATTTAAAGATCGAAGCATCACTAGTTTTCAGAAGCGTCTCTCGCCAAAGACACTGTCCTAGTAGCGCACTCTCAAACTTTACTGGGATTCGAAGTAAATATTCTGGAAGAGCCCCTGAAGTTATTACTCTTGGCGGGATCACTGGCATGCCTACCTTCTCGCCCTCACGAGCTAGTAGCTCCAAAAGTTTTCGGCCGGCTCTTTTACCTGGCAAGGCGCAAGTAATTCTAGAAAAATCAAGAATCTTATTGGACAAATGGTTCTGGCAGAGATACTGAGCTGCCTTGAAGAGCAGAGGCTCGTCCCAACCAAGAAATTCCCGTTCAATTGCCATGAAACTCTCTATACACCACTAATTATGAGCGCTCAAAGGAAACTGGAGTTTTGGACGTGCCCCGTGGTAAGTTTACCTGTCATTCGAGGTGAACATGGACATTAGCTCAATTGTTATAGGATTTTTATCGGGCTCAGCGCTCTGCTTTGGAATTGGGTATATAGTGCACCGATCTAAGTTAAAAGAGCAGGAAGCCAAAATTCAATCAAAGAATAGCGTTGAGATTGCCACTCTCACTGAAAGAATAAAGGCCCTTGATGAAAAGAATTCTGAACTATCATCACTCGAGTCACGATTCAGTGATGCTTTTAAAGCTCTTTCTCATGATGCATTAAAGAGTAACAACGAATCTTTTATCGCACTGGCTAGAACTCAATTTGAAAAGCTTCAACAAACTGCTCAAGGAGAGCTGGATAAAAAGAAAACTTCGATGGATGAGCTAGTTAAACCAATCCGCGATTCTCTCCTGAAAGTTGATGTGAAGCTGGAAGAATTAGAGCGTTTTAGAATCGAGGCTCACACTAGTTTAGTTGAGCAGATGAAGAGCTTATCAGAGACAAACGTACTACTCCGTTCTGAAACAGATAACCTTGTTCAAGCTCTTCGTAGACCAAGCGCTCGTGGCCGTTGGGGCGAAATTCAACTAAAACGTGTCGTAGAAATGAGCGGCATGCTTGAGTATTGTGATTTTGTTGAACAGGAAAATGTTTCTGTCGAGGGAAAGAACTTACGCCCTGATATGATCATTAAGCTTCCAAGTGAACGGAACATCGTAGTTGACTCTAAAGTTCCGTTAGAGGCTTTCCTTGCTGCACTTGAAGCAAAAACCGAAGATGAAAAGGAAAATAAACTGCGCGATCATGCTAGGCAGATTAAACAATTGATCATTGGACTTTCATCTAAAAGTTACTGGGAACACGTCAAGCCAGCCCCAGAATTTGCGGTATTATTTATTCCAGGAGAATCTTTTTTTGGTGCTGCGCTTGAGAGAGATCCCGAACTAATTGAGTTTGCAGCAAGTCGTAACGTAATTATTGCAACGCCATCTACTCTGATAGCGCTTCTTCGAGCCGTGGCCTACGGCTGGCGTCAAGACAAGATGGCCAGAAATGCCGAGCAGGTAAGTAAATTAGGAAAAGAACTACACGATCGTTTGATGACCTTCGTTGGATATTTCGCCGACATGAAGAGAGGCCTTGATACTGTAACTAATAGTTACAACAAAGCAGTCAGCTCCCTTGAAAGTCGAGTTATTGTAACAGCTCGCAAATTCAAAGAGCTTGGCGTAGACAGCCCAGAAGAACTGCCTCCACCAACTACAGTTGAGGTGACAGCCAAGACAATTGAAATAACAGCTATCAATGAGTGAGACTTAC
>CAZYRE010000148.1:0-5691 GCA_964650155.1 uncultured Bdellovibrionales bacterium | reverse complement strand
CAATTGCGATTTCCGCCACCTTCGGAGAATTACTCACATGAGTGACAAGAGTGAGAAAGTTAAATTCGGCATGATCGGCTGCGGCCGAGTTTCAAAAAAACATCTGGATGCTCTTACTGGGGAAGTAAAGGCTGCCGAACTTGTAGCCGTGTGCGATACGAAAGCTGATAAAGCGAAGGCGGTGGGGCTAGAATATGGCGTGCCCTGGTACACAGATGCTCATGAGATGATGAATCAACATCCGGAGATCGAAGTTATAGATATTCTTACTCCAAGCGGAGCCCATCCTCAGAATGTTTTGGAACTTGCAGACTACGGTAAACACTTCGTGGTTGAGAAGCCGATGGCACTTTCACTGGAAGATGCCGAAGAGATGATTCGTGTATGCGCTGCCCACAACACTCGACTCTTTGTTATTAAGCAGAACAGATACAACTTACCTATTCAGAAACTTAGAAAAGCCGTCGAAGCAAATCGCTTTGGCAAAATGGTTATGGGTACTGTTCGAGTAAGATGGTGCAGGACTCAAGCTTACTACGATCAAGATTCCTGGCGTGGCACTTGGGCAATGGATGGAGGAGTACTCACAAATCAGGCAAGTCACCACATCGATATGCTCACCTGGATGATGGGAGATGTTGAGTCAGTTTTTTGTTACGGCGCAACAAGGTTAGTGAATGTTGAAACTGAAGATACGGCCACTGCGGTACTAAAATTTACAAACGGAGCATTAGGGGTTGTTGAAGCTACAACTGCTGCAAGGCCTAAAGATCTCGAAGGGTCAATTTCAATTTTAGGTGAGCGTGGAACCGTTGAAATTGGCGGCTTTGCGATGAACGAGATGAAGACCTGGAATTTTATCGAGAAGGAGCCAGGCGACGATGAAGTTCTAGCTCAGTTCAAAGAGAATCCTCCAAATGTGTATGGCTTTGGACATAGTCGATACCTAGATAAAGTATGTGAAGTCATACGTACAGGGAAAGGCGGCTCTGTTGATGGGCTAGAAGGTATTAAATCTTTGATTTTGATTAATGCCATGTATGAATCGATGGAAACTGGAAAAGAAGTTAAACTCCGGTTCCGTCCAAAGCGTGCCAAACTCGGGAAAAAACAGGATCATTAATGGAACACGTAGTCGTATACCCGAATGTTGAACTTGGTGAAGGTATATCACTAAGTCCATTTATTATATTAGGTGAAGCTTCCCGCGGCCATAAACCTGGCGATATTAAATTAAAAATCGGTAAAGGCTCCGTCATCCGTTCTCACACCACAATTTATGCAGGTAACGTGATCGGAGATAATTTTCAAACTGGTCACAATGTAATGATTCGGGAAGATAATCAGATCGGCAACAGCGTGAGTGTTGGGACCGGCTCTATCGTTGAGCACCATGTGAAGATTGCAGATAAAGTTCGAATCCATTCCCAAGCTTTTGTTCCTGAGTTTACAGTGATTGAAACTGGGGTTTGGATTGGACCGAATGTTGTAATTACCAATGCTAGATATCCAAATACTCCAACAACTAAAGACGAGCTCCTTGGGGTATATCTTGAACAAGGGTGTATGATCGGAGCAAATTCTACTATTTTGCCTGGCATAAGAATTGGAAAACACGCTCTTATCGGCGCAGGAAGTGTAGTGACTAAGGATGTTCCGCCAGGTACTATCTGGGTCGGAAATCCAGCCAAACTCAAGGGCTCAATTGAGACGGTGGATCAGTATAAATTCTTGTTTAATTAGTGTTGTAGAATTTTGAGAATATTTTATGGTGCAAGCCGCTCCTAAGTTAACTCCACTCTCTTCTCCAAAGCCTTCTCCAAAAGTTCCTTTTGTAGATCTTAAGCGTCAGCAGGACATGGCGATTGCTGACCTGCGAAAAGCATTCGAACGAGTTACCGGCGCGTGTTCCTACATCCAGGGCATTGAAGTTCAAAACTTTGAGCAGTCTTGGGCAGAGTATTCTGGAGCCAAGCACTGTATCGGTTGTGCTAACGGAACTGATGCTTTGGTGCTTAGCTTCTTGGCTCTTGGAATTGGTGGCGGAGATGAAGTTATCACTGTATCCCATACCTTTTTTGCAACGGTCGAAGCGATAGTTTCGGCTGGGGCTCATCCAGTTCTGATTGATGTTCTACCAACAACTGGACTAATGGATCCAGCTAAACTAGAAGCCGCGATTACTTCGAAAACAAAAGCTGTGGTACCTGTCCATCTATACGGTCAACCAGCTGATATGGATCCAATTCTGGCGATCTGTAAGAAACACAACATTCCCTGCATAGGTGATGCTGCTCAAGCGCACGGCGCGAAATATAAAGGAAAGGAGATTTCGAATTACGGACTAGGTACCTGCTTTAGTTTCTTCCCTGGGAAAAACTTAGGTGCATTGGGTGATGCTGGAGCCATCGTTACTAATGATGATGGATTCGCCGAAACTCTACGTTGCATTCGTGATCATGGTCGGCGCGGCAAAAAATATGAGCATGAGCAGTTCGGCTGGAACATGCGTATTGACGGCATGCAGGCTGCATTTCTATCAGCAAAATTGAAGTATCTTGATGGCTGGAACAACGATAGGGCTGCAGTTGCTGAGTTCTACACCCCAAGGCTTAAAGCTATGGGCGGGATCAAGCTGATCGAGACAATTCCTGATGTAGCTTCAGCCAATCACTTATTCGTAGTCTGTCATGAAGATAGAGAGAAATTTAAGAAACAGTTAGAAAAGCGCGGGATAGGAACTGGGGTTCATTATCCACACGGGGTGCATCGCCAGGAAGCTTGGCTAAAGAGATTCCCTTCTCTTAGTCTTCCAGTTACAGAATACATCGCAGATCACTGCTTGAGTTTACCGATATTTGGAGCAATGACTCAGAGCGAAGCCGAAGTTGTAGTGCAAGCAGTGGCTGAAGCTCTTGATGAGAAGTAAGTGCGCAAAATCCACCTCGCATTATTAGCAGCTCTCACGTTTGTTATTTTGTTAATTTTATTTTCAAGCAGCCCTAGCGCGGCACGTCCTCCCAATTTTATTGTGATTGTGAGTGACGATCAGCGTGCAGACTCTGTCGAAGAGGCTATGCCAGAAACTTTTAAAGAGATATTTTTAGGTGGGGCGAGCTTTAATAAAGCTTACGTTACAACTCCTGCATGTTGCCCCAGTCGATGCTCAATATTGACAGGATTATACGCTAAAAATCATGGTGTATTTAAGAATACATTGCCTCTTACTCAAAAAACTATTGTTCCCAGCTTAAAAGAACGAGGCTACTACACAGGAATTGTAGGAAAATATTTAAACTCGTGGGATGGCAGCAAAAGGCCTGAATTTGATTATTGGGTTACTGGAAGACACGGTCATATAAAATATTATAATCCAAAGTTAAGTGTTCAAGGAGTTCGCAAAAAAGTCCCTGGCTATGCCACCTATATCCTCCGAGATTTTGTCAAAGAATTTTTAGTTACAGCAGCAAAAAAAGATGCTCCTTTCTTCCTCTATTTTACTCCAAATGCCCCTCATAGTCCGGCACTTCCTGCTCCTGAAGATAGAGCAGCTATGATGGAGGTAAAGCCTTATCGTCCAGCGTCATACCGTGAGAAGGATCGCTCCGATAAACCATCTTGGGTACAAGCTATTCATTTAGATGAGCATACTTGGCAGGTAAACGACCGTGCGCACGCACGTCAATTAACTTCGTTAAAAGCATTAGATAGGTCTCTTAAAGAAATCATCTCTACAGCCTCTAATTTGAACCTGCTTGAAAACACTTACGTAATATATATCTCTGACAATGGGGTTCTTTGGGGAGAACACGGACTAATTCGTAAAGATGTAGCTTACGAACCAGCAATTAAAGTTCCATTTGCTATAGCTGGCCCTGGAGTGATTCCTGGCGCACGATCAGAGTTAGTCGCTAATATCGATATCGCTCCTACAGTTTGCGTACTCTCTGGTGCAAACTGTTCAACAAAAATGGACGGTTCTTCGTTAGTACCGTTACTTCGAAACGAGAATGCTTCTTGGCGCAGTCACCTTTTTATAGAAGGGTGGGGGATCCAATCTGAAAACAAACCAAAATTTACAGCCGTTCACACCGGCAAATCGATATTAATCCGCTCCGGCAACAACGAAGAGGAGTTCTATAAACTATCAACAGATCCACTAGAGCTTACTAATAGGATTAATAATCCAGCTGCCGCTGCAAATATCCTCACACTTAGACAACTACTCGATTCGCGTTAATTTTAGAATCGATGATTATAATTCTTCTATGATTTCTGTAATCGGAAAACGTACCTTCTTGTATGTTGCAAAAACATCATCTTTCGCGCGATAGCCAGCTGTAACTACCACCACAGTATGATATCCAGAATCTTTTAGATTCAAAATTTTATCATATTCTGAGGGATCTAATCCTTCCATCGGGCAAGCATCAATGCCCAACAGTGCAGCAGTTTCTAAAAACATTCCAAGCGCTATATAAACCTGCCGCGTAGCCCACGCATTCACATCAAACGCACTTTCCGGCTGGTCTAAAAAATTGAAAATCCTAGTTTTATAATCTTCTAATGCTGCGGCCGGTGTTCCACGAACATTAGAAATATTGGCGAGGTGTCTCTCAACTTGTTTCTTTGAGAGATTTTTTCTGATTGTCATTACCACCATGTGTGAGGCATCAACAATTTGGGGTTGATTCCAGGAATGTGGACGCAACTTCTGCCTAAGCGCTGGGTCTTTTATTACAATAAACTTCCATGGTTGTAGTCCAAAAGAGGAAGGAGCAAGGTGGAGAGACTTTTCAAGTGTCTTCCAATCCTGCTCTGAAATTTTCTTTAAAGGATCAAACTTCTTTGTTGCGTAGCGCCAAGCTAAAGCATTCTCGATATCATCACTTGAAACGGCCATAACTCTCCCTCAATAGTTAAAGGGAGAGTACACAGCCAGTTAATTTTTGGAAAGCTTCAGTAACCTTTCCTCTTATCTAGAGCCTCTTGGATGGTATCAATAGCCTCGCCAGCTTGTTCAAATTTGTAAGACATATACTCACCAAAATCGATCAGCTTTTCATGAGCATATCTAGCTCCCCTACCAACAGCTTGCGTTGCTGTATCAATCCCACGTATGGCCGAATCGGCAATATTTGAAGCAACCTCTGGTCCATAATAAAGTCCTAAGCCGACTGCTCCAACTCCACCTACAAAACCAACCGGTCCTGCTGCCATAGTAGCACTGCCGATAATGGTTGGAGCAGAATACATTATTCCTCCAGTTGTCATCGTCTTTGCTGTTGACCTTGCAATTGCTGACATCGTTTCAACACCTACTGTTCCATTCTCAGCAATATCTTTCTGGCTACTTTTATAAACATCAAAGAATCCAGTTAGCGCATCAATGCCTTTTATAAATTTTGGAATGACTTTACTGAAATCAAAAAATCGTTCGCTCGCGGGAAGTATGATTCTTTCGGTTACATTATCAGCTTTTGTATTGAATCTCTCTTCGATAGTTGGGGTTGGTTTTACAACTGGTCGACTATATATATCTGCCTTGGATGGTCTTCCAATTTCTTGCGAATCCTGGCGAAACAGACTTGAAAACAATGAAATACCGTTCATATCTCTCCTTAATTAGGGACAGGCCCATTTTTCTATATTCACTCCATCTATTAATCGCTAAATGATTGAAAAAGTTGC
>CAZYRE010000147.1:2184-5762 GCA_964650155.1 uncultured Bdellovibrionales bacterium | reverse complement strand
AGGCCCGATTTTATATATAAAATCGGGCCTCTCTCTTTTCTATTGTAGTTGTGATTTTTGTCACATCGTACCTCTTTAAATATTCCGAATTGATATCTTAGCAGGATGGAAAGGTGCTGAGACGGTTTAATTAAAAGAGGTTAATATGTGGTTAAAACTTAGAACTATTCTGTTTTTGGGAATATCATTACTAGTCGCACAAGGTTTCGTTCGTGCTGAGGACGGGAAAGAAGCATATCAGACTACACCTCCTAAGTACGTTCAAACTACTTCTGGAGCAGAGACTCTTGATGCTTCAGTCACAGAAGCCCCAAAACTTGAAGGAGATGCCTCATTAACCCCTCCTCCTTCCTTCCACGACTTTGGTGATTACAAGCAGTGGCCTGAACTAAATTTAAGCACACCACTTATTGAGTTTGGCGAGAAAGGTGTAATGAGCCCTGAACTTCAACTTCCTCCTCCAGCGCCGCAAGGTCCTTGTCCAAGAGTTGCAAGATTAGAAGCTGGCGAAGATGCTTTTGATACTTATATTAATAATAGAATCAGATTCCACAATGGCCACATGGTCAAAGAATCTCAAGACCTACGATCAAAAGTTAAAAACCTTCAAGCTATGCCTCTTATAAGTAACATTTCAGGAAGAGTTGAAGGCTTTTCATTGCTGATTGAGGATGCAAGCGGATGTTTCTACCAAGCTCGGCAGGTTGATCAAACTGCAACCTTAAGGCTTATTGAATCAATGAATACTGCCTACTGGAATCCAAATCAGGCATTCTCCTTCTCCCTTCTAGAGTGTGACTGGCAGTGGTGTACAGTTGAGTTTACTGGAGCGCTTTACAATTTCCCTAACTAACTCGCTAACCCACTCCGGAATATCTATGAGAGTAGATATCCGGGGTGGGTTTTTAATTTCTATACTTGTCCCACCCAAGTCACATCTGAAATTTCTCTCCAGCGCATCCGTAATTCGTTAATCGTGGCATCAGAGATTTTGAATTTTTTTAGATTATCAATGTTCTCTTTGAAGCGGGAAGGATTTGTTGTCCCAACAATTGCTGAAGCAACTTGAGGTTGGGCTAACGTAAAACCTAAAGCCGTGGCTACGCCTTCTGCTAGATTACTGTCTTGAAGTCGAAATTTTAGTTTCTGTAGTCTTCGCCAGTATTCTTGATGATAATCATTTTCGGGCAATTTTGTATGTTTCCATGCAGTATTTGCAACTGGCCGCTTAGCAATGACACCAATATTTCCTTCTTTGGCTTTGGGAAGAAGTAAATCAATTCCAAGCTGATCTGCCACGTTGATGGAGGTTTCAAGTATATCAAACTTACCGCACTGAATAGCTGATAAGGCCGCCGCGTTATCCCCACTGTACCCTATAAACCGTACATAGCCTTTCTCTCGTGCCGCTTCTAATCCTGCTAATGCCTCTCCCCAAGTAAATTCAAGTTCTGCGCAACTATGTAACAACACGATATCTACATAATCAGTCTGTAGAGATCTTAGTGAAGTCTCTATGGTGCGAAGTATACCTGACTTACTCCAGTCACTCTTTGAAAATCCTTCAATGGCACCGCATTTTGTTGAGATCACAACATCTTTACGGTGACCTTTTAGTGCAGTACCTAGAAGCTTTTCAGATTCCAGATATGCTGCGGCACTGTCAAAAAGAGTCACACCAGAATCAAGTGCTGAAGAGATTAAAGAGTTTACTGTTGCCTGTGTCATCCCTGGGGTAAAACCTATTTCAGCTCCACCGAAGCCAAGTAAACTTACTTTAAGATTAGTTTTGCCTAGTATTCTTGATTCCATGAGGTATTATACTAATCGAAAATATGGTCTCTGCCTATTAAATTGATTCAATATTTTGTTTATGGCACCCTGCCCACCTATCCACTGACAACGTACACTTCTTTGGGGGCCGATATGAAAACAAAATTAAGAATATCCACACTAATTGTAGGTATTTCCATACTTTTTACCTCAACGATATCACTCACTAATTTAGCAAACGCGATTGCTGTTGGCCCAGATGCCTTTGGATATTTCTCAATTGATTCGGGTACAAATGGCGGTCCTAGTTATCAATTCGAAGATATCTCCGGAACCGGAACCCAATTAACTTTTTTTGATGCTGGCAATCTATCAAGTGCGAATGCAGATGATGGAGTAGCTATAAATATTCCTCTAACTATTCTTAATGGTGGGGCCGGATTTCCGTTCTATGGAAATTCCTATACTGAAGTTCACATGAGCACGAATGGACTTCTAACATTCACGCTAACTTCCAATTCAGATACTTTAACAAATACCTGCCCTGCTCAAAGTGCAGCTGAACCGAATAACGCGATCTATGTTCTTTGGGACGATCTGGATCTTAGAGGAGCTACGGCAGGAGGATTTACACAAAGTTTTAATAACTGCCCTCTTACTTCTGGTGGCACTTCTGCTTGTGTCATTTTCCAATGGAACAATGCAGATCATTTTGGTGGTGGTGCTGATTCCTTTGATTTCCAAGTAGCTCTATATGAAAACGGCAACATTTTAATGAACTATGCTCCTGGAAATCCAGAGACAGGATCTGGCTCGACGACTGGCATCGAAAATAGCACAGCCTCCATTAGTCTTACGAATGTTTGCAATTCTGCAGGAAGCATCCCGCCATCCAGTTCGATGCTATTCACTCCAATCCCACCTACTATTTCACTTTCTGCAACAGTTGAACTTGATTCAGGAGTTGAGTCTTGTGGCATTAATGAGTCATTGAGTGTTCTACCTGGCCAGACGGTAAGATACTGCCACAAGATACTAAACACTGGATTCTTGCCTATCGTCTCACACGACCTTGTGGATGATAACCTAGGCACTATCCTCAATAGCTTCCCATATCTGCTAAACCCTGGATCTAGTGCTTTCATAACTTCAACATACTTAGTGAATAGTTCTACAACTAGCTCCTCAACATGGACTGGGCATTCTCCATACGGACCAAATGCGTTCTCATCTGATTCCGTTACAGTCATTGTTGACTCTGATGGAGATGGAGTACCTGAAGAAGGAGATCTCTGCCCTACTGATCCAAATAAAATTGCGGCTGGACAGTGTGGCTGTGGTGTCTCTGATGCAGACACAGATGGCGATGCTTTCCTCAACTGCGTTGAAGCTTGTGACTTTGATGCTAAGAAAACAAACCCTGGAATCTGTGGCTGTGGGGTCCAAGACCTAGATCAGAATGCCAATGGTATTACTGATTGCTTCTCTACTTCCGATCTAAAGACCGAGCTTAACAAGCTACTTGGATTAGTCGGAAAACTCGGCGCCAATAAGAAAGCTACCAAACCAAAAACTGTCAAAACAGCTCTAATAGCTGTGCTTGCACAAATCAATGGCAATAGCTCTAATCTTCAAATTACTTCAGGAGCAGATATTTCAGCTCTCTCAGTAAACTTGGAGAAGACTGTGAAAAAAGCGACTAAGATTAACGCTGTTGATTTTAAGAAGAACAAGTTGAAAGCTAAAAAAGCAATAAACGGAATAATTGCTATCCTAATTGGCTAAATAAATAGGGACGCTGCTTA
>CAZYRE010000147.1:0-2084 GCA_964650155.1 uncultured Bdellovibrionales bacterium | reverse complement strand
CTATTTTATTCTAACTAGTTACCTGTACCTGTAATTTTCACTGTTCGCATAAAGACATCATCAAAAGCATTCGTATCGTTATCAACTAAATTTGTAGCTCCTGAGTCAAAAGACATTCTCTTACCAGAAGTAGATATCACAGCTGAGTAAGTATCTATATCACCAGAGGTGCCATCAACACTTAAACTAGCTCTGACTGCTTTTTTCTTCTTACGATCGTAGCGGTAGGCATGCACAATCGCGCTTGGATTAGCTAGTGTATCTAGGTTTGTTGCTCCGGAAACTATCGCTAAGTACCGTGCATCAGGAGTCATGTCATGAAAAATTACTTCGGCATTTGGCAAAGTCCCGTTCAGTCCAGTAACGGCTAACTTAGTTGTCTGTTTCTTAATGTCACGAATGTACACGTCTCTTAAAGCATTAATGTCTTCAGGGACCAACTGTGCATCAGTTGTAAAAACTACATACCTGCCATTAGAAGACATCGCCGCAGGATCTATCGCTGCATTTACCTGATTACCAGAAGAATCAACTGAAACCATAACTGTGGTGCCGGTCTTTCTATCATATCTAAAAATAGTTGCTTCATCATTCAAACCAGCGCTGTGCTCACAAAAGAACATAATATATCGAGCACTACTTCGTGACCCCATAGCAGGATTCCGTGTGTAGCAAGTATCCGTAGGGATACCGGAACGACTAGCGGATATCAATGTAGTGGTTCCTAGCTGTAGATCTCTAAGAAAAACATCATGAAAACCGTTGTTATCATTATCAACTAAATCGTCATCTGCGGAACCAAACAGTACATACCGCCCATTATCTGACACATCGTAAGCTGTACTCGTACTATTTGCCTCACTACCATCATTACCAAGCGAGACTCGCTGAATACCATCTAACTTGGTATCGATTAAAAAGGCATCTCTGGCACCATTGGTATCATTACTTACTAAATTAGTAGCATCTGAGCTTATAAGAGCATACCTACCGGTTCTCGAAATAGCAGCCGGATAACTATTGTTATCAGCTTCTGCTCCAATCGTACTTACGGAGATCCTCCGTGTAGTCTCATCAATGACCCGGAACAAGAAGACGTCAGTCTTATTAAGAACATCGCCAGTAACAATATTCGAACCAACGCTTCGATAAATTATATACCGGCCATTCCCAGAAATTTCAGGAGCATAACTATCAGCATTAACGCCTGCCGAGATGCCATTACTTACCTTAATGGTTAAAGCTGGCTTTGCCTGGGCAGAACAAACAAATCCGAATGACACAAACACTGATAAGAATATGGTGGCAGTACGCATGAGAGATGTCCTTCATGATGTCTAAATTTCACGCCTAATATAGAACTTTCAACAATCCATACAATAAAAATCATCATGTTTATTTGAGTTAAAATTAAACTTATGCTAAATTTAAACGCATGATTAATAGACAGTCAGCTCCCATTTCACGATGCGCTTATTGTCGATGCTCTCTTCGAGCCGTTCTTACGTTTTTCTTCTTCCACCAAGAACCCTCCGCTTAAACCTCACTGATTCCTACAAAAATTTAATACGAGTAGAAGTTTAACCGTCACTGCTCCTTACTATTGGCCTATTTTCGGTGGGCCTCTAATCGGGAGCGGACGGTCTGTTCCCAGAACACACGGTTTTTACGGAGGTTACACACACATGAAACTCCTCATTACCCTCATGCTGGTGGCGATCTACATCGCCAGCTTCGTGATGATGAAAGACCACTTCACAGAGCTCTCCATGGTAAGAGACAGCGGCACTGGCTTCCTGACCGATGCCAAGAGCTTTCAAACCCTTTGCCTCGGCTTGGGTTTGGTTGAACTTGGATCATGGATCGGGCTTCTCTTTCTCACCCCCATCGGCAAGAGAACTCTGGAGAGTGGAATCGCCACGAACCTTCGAGGAGTGGCGATTCTGCTGATCATCGGCACAGGGCTTGCGACAGTCATCCTCTGCCAACTGGCCATGGGCTTGGAGAGCCAGGCACACCAGGAAGAGCTCATGACAGGGATTCAGTTCTCTACCCTACTCAACCTTTTCTCAGTGATCGGGTTG
>CAZYRE010000146.1:0-5821 GCA_964650155.1 uncultured Bdellovibrionales bacterium | reverse complement strand
CCACCTGATGGTAATTTTACCTCTGGTTGTAAGGTTGTCTCCACTTGAGCGTCGATGTTGTAAGCAGAAAAAAGTGGGGAGCCGTCACCAGCGTATAACCTGATCCTTGAGCGGTATCGTGGCATAACTTTAGATACGAACTCACGAACTTGCTCAAAAGTTTTTGGATCATCGATCAAAACTTCCCGAATATCTGGCGTAAAATAGTCACGCATAACTCGGGTTGGTAGATGGTTATCTTCATAAAGAAGAGTCGGGCATCTGGCTTCTTGGCCAGCTATTAAGATCTCTTCCCAAAGTTTAAGCTGAATTGTGAGGTCGCGACTTAGTTCACTTAAGCTACGATCGAGACCAGCAGTCCGAACAATTATCCCCATGCCTTTAGGGATCTCTAACTCTTGAGAGAGCTTCTTTAATCGTTGTCTTTGATCTTCATCAATTATCTTTCTTGAGATCCCACCTTTATCACTGCCAGGCATAAGCACTATGTATCTGCCAGGAAGGGAGAGGTATGTAGTCAAGGTTGCGCCTTTTAATTCGCGCTCTTCCTTAACAATTTGCACAACTAGTTCTTGACCAGCCTCTAAAACATCTTGGATGCGTGGACGACCTCGTCGAGCCTGAGGATCCCAGTTCTTAAAATATGCTGGATGAATATCGTTGATCTGGAGGAAGCCGTTCCTGCGAGAACCTAAATCAAGGAAAGCAGCTTGAAGACTCGGCTCGATGCGAGAGATCTTAGCTCTATAGATATTTCCTTTTGTGTTTTGACCAGTGGTTGACTCAACCTCTAGTTCGAAGAGCTTTTTGTCTTCAACGATTGCAATCCGGCACTCTTCTGAATGCACGGCGTTGATAAGCATGTACTTGTCCATGTGATCCGTCCTAAATCGAACCAGACCACAGTATTATCCTGATCAGTGAACGGAGCAGCGATTAAGCCTTCCCGTAAGAGAGTCATATTGTTTGAGTGATATATAAGACTCATGAAATTCTAATAAACCAGGTAAACTGTTAGTCTGAGTTGAAATTAAAAAAAGTTAAACTTTAGCCCAGAAGTTAATCCTCTGGGGACTCCAAAATCTGTAGTTCTTTTGCTCAGTTAAAGGGAGAAGACTAAAACTCCCCGGACCATTTACTGCAGTTCTGCGCTCCTAATCAGTTCTCCTGAATGGCGTCTTGAACCTTGGCCCAAGTGACTATGGTACCATTAAAGAGTCGAAAACTGAACCAAGGGATTCTATGCGTTTTATAGGCTAGCACAATGTAATGAAATCATCGGGTTAACAGGTGCTTAATCATATTAACAACAGTGTCGATAGTTAAAGGGCTAAGGAGATCTCAGATTTTAGTCGGAGAGAGAGATGAAATTAAAAGTCGTAAAGGGTGCTACTCCCGGTAGAGAATTCGAGATTATCGAGGGTTTAAATCTGGTTGGGCGTTCCTGTGCAGGGGCAGATTGCCACCTTATTGATCTAGAGAAAGAAGATTTAGATGAGAAAGTTTCCCGGCGTCATGCCATGATTGAAAGAAAAGGGGAGACCGTAATCTTGTGGGATCTTGGAAGTTTGAACGGAACTTACGTTAATACGAATGACAAGCTTGGTACCGGAACACAAGTCAGCCTAAAAGAAGGTGACAAAATAATCATCGGAAAGACTGCGTTAGTTGTGTCCAGTTAGGACCGCACCAATCCCATAATATGTTTCACTAGCTCAGAAGGCTTGCAGGGCTTGGTTAAAACTAAGTTGCAACCAGCTTCCCGTGCTTCTTCATGTGTATCGGGATCATCGAGCGCCGTGAAAGCAACTATTGGAATAGTAATCCCCTGGGCGCGAATCTGGCGAACCGCCTCCTGACCTGTTATTCCAGGCATCATTAGATCAACAAGAATGCAATCTGGATTTTCCTCTTTGACACATGCAACAGCGGAAGCCCCATCTGCGCGTCGGATTACTTGGAATCCTTTGTCCTCAAAAAGAAGATCAATCAAATCGAGGGACGTTACATCGTCATCGACAACAAGAATTTTTATTTTACCGCCGTTCATGGCCAATCCGTATGAGGAATAATTTTTTGTAATTTTGGGACATCTCTTTCATTGAAATACCCCTAGGTTATTGATGCTACAAGAGATCCTAGGGTTCCTACAAAGATACAAGTTGACCCGAACTGACCATAACAGTAGGGATTTGGTCTGTCTTTAGTAACAATTTTGGGCAACTACTTAGATTTATGAGACAAAGTTTTATCTTAGCTATTGGAATTATCGTGCTATCTGGATGCGCTGCATCACAGGTTTCAAAACCAGTAAGTCTTGGTACTGCTGGAACAATCATGGGTGCAGGTGCCGGAGCCCTTGTCGGAACCCTTATATCCAATGGGGATGTCGGGTTGAGTGCTGCGCTTGGTGCAGGTGTTGGTGCCGCTGTTGGTATTGCCACTGGATATATCGTTGAACAGCAAGAGCAAGCTGAGATCGCCAGAATCAGTGAAGAGATCCGTTCTCAACAAAGAGACATTGATGCCCGACAGAAAGAGATTGATGCCCTCCATCAACGCGCTCTAGATGAATCCCAACGCGGCGAACCAGATGACTCCATGCGCGGTCGCCTCTATGATGGCCCAACACTGGGCAATGCGTTTAGATAGCAAATAAAATATGACAAACTCTTTTCTGGACACTAAGGGTCCAAGAATCACCGAGCCAGTATCAGACTCCTCCATTTCAGATTTAACACAGCAATTCGAACTTGGATCAGAGAGACCGAGGGTTAATATATTTGGTCATCCTCAAGAAGTACCCACAGAACTATGGCAAAGATGGGAAGAGAAGATGGCAGCTAAAGTTGCCGAAGCACAAGTTAGAGGGGCGATAGACCTTACAGGCTGGGAGAATATTGCATTATCTGAAGTCCGGGAGATTATTTATAGTAATGGAAAGTTCGTCACCAATGATCAGCCTAATGAATATTGGAAAACGTTGCCAAAAGTCGTTCAGGAGTCAATCCAATGGGGCAGCCTCTTTTCGTCTAAATATGGATTTGAGCAGTTAGAAAGAGATATGCGTCATCCAGAATGGGAGCATCATGTTTACGCCGCACATTGGGTTCCATCAACAGGGGTTATTCGAGCTTCTTACTATGATATCGAGCTCGATTATCTAAACGGTGGCTGGCATACAAGTTCAGCGATTTGCCGCGGATATCTTTTGCTAGAAAAATCAGATTATGAACATAGTGGTAACTTCGATCGCCATTTAAAAGCCAGTTTTCATAAAACACTTCGCCCAGAGAACTCAGATTATTTCGAATACAGAATGTATATCGCTAGGAGTCTTGATCACCTATGTCGGTTAACTGGAGAAGAGCTAAACAGGGACAGGGTATTCCGACATTTGCCAGTCGACGCTGACATTAGATTTAAGTTTGCAGAGCATTCCTCAGATACCTCTCCACTATTAGCTGCGGCCGCAGCAGTTTATGGAAGTGAGGCGCATAAAAAAGCACTTGAGAAGGCCATAGGTGAGTTCACGCAAAGAGCAGATTGTCCCTAATCTTTAGAAAATCTAACTTACAATTATTCCTGACGTTCGCGTCTCGGAAACCTTTTTATACTGCATGCTCGGACTAAGTGGCATCACTGGGAAAATTCTGTGAGCGTAATGGTTTGCCATGGCAGGACTAAAATTGTTGGAGATTAAGGCTGACACTTTATCGACGGCTTGGTTTAGTAATGTGGGCGCATCTTTGGGTAACAGAAGCACTATAGGAGAGGAGGTTTCAGTTAATTTACGTATTTCAGTTATTAGAAGCTCTACTTTTGAATCCTTATGAGGATCGGTTAAGTCGCGAATGCCAAATGGTGGTAGCTCTGCATCCCCAACTAAAACCCGCTTTTCTGAAAGATTAAGTACAGCAAAGGAAGCTGGTAAAATGCGGTCATCTACATACATAGGGCTATCAGAGCCTCTTCTCTTTGGATTCGATAGATAAGTTATCACTAGTGGAGGTAGTTGATTCTCTGAATATCTAATTGTATCCCCACCAAAAGCAGGCTCAAACTCACAATACCCTTGCTTTCCAAGCCACTTTCTAAAACCTTTTTGAATTGTTTCGTGCGCAGTCCTATCATTGTTTGGGCCTAAGATCAGAGCTAGGCCTTGATGGTCTTCGGCTAATAGTCGGAGAGCGCTTGCCACGGGATTCTGTTCAAGACTTTGCTGCGTTGGCAAATTAGAAATTGCTCGAGATAAACCGGAGGAGGTTTGAGGTGTTGAGTCTAAGTAAGGGGTGACTAAAAGGCTGCCTATACTCAGGAGATCCTGTCCAAAAGAAATCGCACCTACGCTCACTGTGAGGGAATCCCCAGTTTTTGCTGCTCCTGATTCAGTGTTTAATGGATGCCACTTTGTAACGTTGCATCTGTATTCCGCGTAGGATCCTCGATAATCAAAAATTGTGGGGGAGGGAATCTGCTCTGGTGTCGCAATATTGCTAAGGTTAATCTCGGAATCGTTAACTATAGTACTTCTGTCATCTGTTAGAACTTGTTCAGCCATCACCACCTTTTCGTTTAGCTGCCACGCAGCACGATATGCCCCCGCATACGAAGGACGTTATTTACTATTTACTATCGTGCTAATCAATAAATTTATGCTTAAGCGAAAACTTGTTGGCGATGGAGTGGCGCTTCGCAGAAACCAAGAGTTAAAAAATGACCTTTAGGCATCCCACGGTTTTGGTAACGGTAAGTAGGGTTGAAATTGTTAGGACGAGGGAGCTATGCCGGAGTCTCCCTCGTCCTAGAACCGCTTGTTGGTAGTAGCTAATCCCATCTGAATGACAGGTGTTCGCTGTACCGCTTGGCAGCATATTCTCTCATCTCAGTGACTTTTGTTGTCACCTCGTGGAGAATTGCCCGAGAGTCCTTGCCGTGTCTGCATTGAGCTTGTGACACCTCGGTGATGATGTTGCCTAGAGTGAACGAGAAGGTTGTGCTCTGCCCGTTCATTCCTTCACGAAGTCTCCGACGATCTCGCTTTGTGCCGAGGTTTTCGAAGACGGTGATCAGCAGCTGAGGTTCGGTTGGCGGGACACCCTGCAGCCTTGAGAGCTTTGAGAGGTAGCGATCAAGGAGTCTGAGTTCATGCCGAAGCACGAAGCTAGTCGGATCAAGGTATGCTAATACCTTGTCGAATCCAGTTCGAGGGATCTTGCGTCCTGCTACAGACGCCCAGATTTTTACTACCATGTCATGTGGAGTTCTATTGATTGGTTTTGGAATCCACGGAAAACCTATAGGGAACCGTTCCCTACTTCCGTCATGTGAAATTTATGAAAGAGCTTAAGCGATTCTGCGCTAGCTGATCGTAACAAATCAACTTGTTTTCTAAGAAGAGCTTGAAACTTCTTCTAGATGAAGTGATTATAGCTATAATCCAATAAGGGAATTTATATGGAATCCTACACCTTTCTCGAATACATGGAGCTTTTAAGTTATATCGCTACGGTTGTCGGTATTCCTTTAGCTATTGTTCTTTTTGTTTATCAGGAGCGTAAAGAGCGACAATCGGAAAGGGAAGAGATCTATGATCAGATGATGGAGCATTATGCCAAAATTCAGGATCGATTATTTCAGCATCCTGAACTTGATCAACATGAAACCCCGATGACCGATTCTGAGGATAGTAGGCGGCAACGGATTCTTTACGAGATGCTAGTCACCCTATTCGAAAGAGCCTTCATCTTACTTCAAGGTGATCCGGATCCAAGTTACCAACGTATGTGGAACTCCTGGCTCGATTACATTAATTACTGGA
>CAZYRE010000145.1:1190-5867 GCA_964650155.1 uncultured Bdellovibrionales bacterium | reverse complement strand
AAGGTCCCCACATTTCAACTTTTGAGGCAGTATGAAAGACGCCATCAAATAAACCGAATTCCTTCAGTTCAGAACCAATTGGATTCCTCAAATCGTGTCGGATTATTTTTACTCCGCTGGCTCGTAATTCAGGATAATCACCACGACACAATGCAACTACTGAACAAGAATTTTTAATTAATGCTCGACATAATGCTGTACCAAGAAATCCTCCACCACCGGTTACCAAGTATTGCTTAACCATTGGCAACACGACGCTCCCGAGATAATCGCTTCTCCTCGTCCTCCGCCCAGGTTCCTAAACGATCGCGGTAAACTTTTGCATTATGTCGTCTGTCTACAGGAAAAGCAGGATGTAGGTAGAAATTTTTTATTGATGAAGTTAAAGGAGAACTAAGAGAGCGCTCTCTTACTCTAGTAAGAATCTCTTTTCTTCCGCTATCACAATCTGGCCAAGCTCCGGGATCAGGCTCTATAACAATTGCCGGGGCACCATGAACACTAACTAAAGCTACTCTTGCTACGTCTTTCACACCATCGAAGAGATTCTCTACAGGCACACTGTAGTAAAGCTTGTCATCCGCTTCTACGACATGACTCTTTCTGCCACAGTAATAAAGACAGCCATCCGTGCCTATATATCCAACATCCCCCATACGGTGCCAAAAACCATCCCCGTCTTTTATTTTGCCGATTTTGTCAGCATCCGGGCGATTTAAGTAACTTGGGCTTACATTTGCGCCATTCACTATTATCTCACCGATCTCCAGAGGGGGTAAGAAAATAGCGTTACTGATATTATGAATCTCACTCTGAACTGACTGAATAACTCTCAGTTCAAGATGACTAACCGGGGAACCAACAAACGTTCCAACTTCTCCGGTCTTCGCGGTTTCTACTGCATGTGAGAGAACTTCAGGGCCTGGAGCTACAGTTACTGGCAAGGCTTCTGTTGCACCATACGGAGTAAAAACTGCTCCTCTATTTAATGGATCTGCTCCTAAGCACTCAGTTACGATCCTTACAGTATCCTTTGGAACTGCGGCACCGGCCATAAAGACTCGTTTTAAGGTGGGCAAAGTGGTGCGCACCCGCAAACAATACTCAGCAATCTTTCGCCACAAGGTTGGAGATCCAAATGAATATGTTACATTTAAATCCTGCACTATCTTTACGACTTTAGATGGGTCAAGTGCTAAAGGAGCTGCAGGATCTATGGGTGGAAAAACAGAAGTCACGCCATTTGCTAATTGAAATATTGAAAATATAGGCAAAAGTGGAAGATCCCTTCCTCCTGGTCCAATTCCAAACTGATCTCTAAATATTCTTAGCTGGGATAAGAGCATTTTCTGAGTAAAGACCACACCTTTTGGGACACCTGTGGCACCAGAGGTAAAAGCAACCATGCCAATCTCAGAGTACTTATGTGGCAAAGATGGTGTGGAGGAAAATCGACGTAAAACGGATAAATTTGGCCCCCCACTAACTCCCCAATCTTGAGCTAATAGATGAAAACGAATTCCTTTAAAAAGATCTTTCTTGAGCATTCTTAAAAGATGAGCTTTTTGTGTCCCAATAAAAACATCAGCTTTAATATCTGCAATAGCTTTAAATAGATGTGCCTTCTCAATTCCTGGATCAATAAATACAGGGACAGCTCCCTCAGCTATAACTGCATAAGCTAGGGCTAAGAAATCAATTCCTGGCTTCACTAAGAAGAGAACCCTGTCTCCTTGTTTTAAGCCAAGAGCGACCAAGCCACGATGATACCTTTCAATCAAGTTTCTCATATCGCCAAAATTCATATGACGATATGAAATACTGTTGCCTAAAATTCTCGGGATAACGACTGCATCCTGATATGGATGCGCCTCTGCTTCCTTGAGAAAACACTCGTATATAGTGCTTGGTTCCTGAGGAGCCTTTGTAACAATGCGCGTAGGTTTTGAAACTTCATTATCCCGTCTCTGAATAAATTCCTCGAGTGCTCTAGAGATAGAATCAGTTTCATCTTCCACGACTAAGTGTGAGGCATTTGGATATTCAGTCACTTCAGCATTTGGAAACAACCTGACTAACTGTGTCAACATTTCACTATGAAAGCAGGGATCTTTTAAGCCCCACATAATTTTAATCGGTTTTTTTGCCAGCTCTGGAACTGCGCGACCTATATCCATCATGCCGATATAAGTTGGATGGTCTATGTTGAATGGAATATCTTGTACAAAATCCCAAATTGCTACTCGGTCCTTTCTTGATCGGTATGGGAATAGATAACCCTGCTTTACTCTTTTCGGTAACTTCTTCCCAACCCCAAAGTCAGTGGCTAACTTTAGAAATATCTTTGTACTTTGAGTGATAAACCTGCCCATCGGCGGGCGGGCGGAAAGTCGAATGAAGAAAGGCAGAGATTCAGTTTCTGTTAGTGTCGTATTAAAATATACTAACTTCTCTACTGCGGCCAAATTCTGAATCGCCAGGGTAGTTCCAATAGCACCACCCCAATCATGCATTACAATCGAGTATGAACTTAACCCCAGGTGATCTACCAAAGCCTTTAAGTGGGCTACTCTATCTTTCGCACGGAAATGCTTCCCCTTAGGACGATCAGACAAACCGCAACCAACATGATCTGGGGCAATTACTCTGCATGTCGTAGAAAGTCTCTTAATTAGATCCCGATAATAAAAACTCCAGGTGGGATTGCCGTGGATAAGTAGTACAACTGGGCCTCGACCTTCGTCGACGTAATGCATCTTAAAGCCACCAACGTCAACGTATCTAGAAGTAAATGGATATAGTTCTTTAAAGGGAAATTCTCTCTCCATTGTGGCAGTTACCACTCAAGACCAAGGAATAGCGCGTTAAGGCCGCTGCCAAACCCAGTCAAAACTATCTTTTCACCAGGTTTAAGATTTTTCTCTTCAGCCCCAATTGCCAAAGCAGTTGGAACCGCAGCTGAAGCTAAATTTCCATACCGTTCATAAATGGTGAATTCTTTTTTGTAATCCAAACCCATCTCTTTATAGAAAGCATCATTAACTTGTCGGCCCACTTGATGACAGAAAACGTGATCGACATCATCCTTATCCCAACCAATTAGCTCTGCAAGTTGAGGCCAGGCTTTACCACCTAGCTTGGCTGCGGCCCCTATCAACTTACTAGACTCAGTCGTCATTATCGGATCAAAGTCACCAGTATGGTAATGGCAGAAATCACCGTTACCATTACATAATTCATGATGATGTGTGGCTGATCTTGTAACACCACCGAGGATTTTATGAGAAGAGGGAGTAAGATCCTTGTGAGCCAAAATGTAAGCTACAGAACCAGACCCAAGTGTGAGAGTAGGCAGTAATTTGATTAACTCATCTCGAGTCAGGTCTTCCTGACTAAGAATGTGCTTGATGCAATGCTCAGTAGGCCTAACAATCGTTTCACCTGAAACTAAAATTCCCGCACCTATAACACCTGTTTCAATTAGATTAGACATCATAACGATGCCATTCATAAAACCTAAACATGCATTAGATATATCAAAGACCATCGCACATTCAGGGATATCGAGTTCGTGATGAATTATACATGAAGTAGCAGGCTCAAAATAATCTCGGGTAATAGAACAATTAAATAGAGCCTGGATCTGATTTGGTTTGATACTTGATGATTCTAAAGCTTTTGCCGCTGCAACAGTTGCTACCTGACTAGGGGGCACAGACTCATCCCAGTGGTACCTAGTTTTAATCCCGGTTAACTTTTCAAATGTTCCGAACGGGATCTTCAATCTTTTGAATACTGGTGCAAGTCTATCTTCGATCTCGGCAGAGGTCACCGCCTTGGAAGGCATGTT
This sequence comes from uncultured Bdellovibrionales bacterium, assembly GCA_964650155.1. GTDB lineage: Bacteria > Bdellovibrionota_C > UBA2361 > UBA2361 > J135 > JAWXBT01. Next base: position 2,017 of record CAZYRE010000145.1, on the reverse strand, counting down.
AATAGCAAAGGAATCGATTCGAACATTTTCGAACCGGAACTTAAGTGGTGCTTCCTTTTCACGAGACCAGAACAAGACATTCTCCTTGAGCTTTGTGGGCCCCACAATCTAGTGAAATACCGGTCTAAAATCAAACCTGGAATTTATAGAAGATCTAGCCCTGGGACGGCTACGCCAGCTGGTATTTCAACACTGACCTCATAAGTAACCACCCGCTTCTCTTTTGGTTTTAACACCATGTGCCATTCCAAAACTCCAGCAACTTTGGAGATTCTCTTGGAATCGTTTTCTGATAAAGGTTCAGGACTGAATGTAATTGGAGTTACTTTTATCTTCTCGTTTTGAGATACAATGCCCCGCTCCATCAAGACTAAATTACGCTCCTGGGCAGAATAGTTTTCAATTTCGATCGAGTACTGCACTGTTACTCTCCTGAATGACCGTACTACACCTGGATCATCCTCAAATTTCTTTGTCTGCTTCCTTACTACCCCTAGTGATTGTGAAACTCCAATAGGAATGGAAACCTCTTTTCCGGACGGCACAAATTCTAGATCTTTAGTACCAACAAACGTTCCGTCAGCAAAAATTCTGGCTTCGCCTGGCAGCAAAGGGGCATCTCCATTTTTAAGCATTGCCTCTTCAAATACTTCTGCCGATAGATAAGGAACGGAAACATCTCGAGTAGTGCCACTCAAAGAGCTGCTTTGTACCTTCACTTTTACTTCTGAACCATCACTTTTTAAGGAAAATTTCCTTGGGAGTTTCATGGTAATGGCACCAAACTTTGAAAGTTCTGCAGTCTCTTCTGTAGCAGCAACGTTCAT
>CAZYRE010000145.1:0-1090 GCA_964650155.1 uncultured Bdellovibrionales bacterium | reverse complement strand
TGAGGTTCTGGTCTATTAAGTCCAAGAGCTGGACGCGCGGTCGAGAGAACAAGATCTATGTCATTCCAATCCTCCCCTGTTTGCTGCCTCATAAGAGCATATGAATCTAGAGTAAACTCTGTACTAGAGTCGGCATGTGTAGTCAGAAGATTGTAGGTGGGCCTCCAGGAAGCACCAACGATTTGGTATGTTAAGCTTAGTGACATGGGAGTGGCTTCTTTAGCTTCCAGAGACACTTCAACTACGGATCTTGAATCAACTACACTGCCAAGACTCTCAAGCTCGCGTCGAGCCGCTCTAAGTTTACTTGTTGCCTCCTTCTCTTTGATCTGCGCTTTCTCAATCTCCCCATCAAGAGCTTCAGTGGAAGCCCCTACAAAGTTTAAAACCTCCTTCATCTCTTGGGCAGTCCGGGGTCTATATCCTTCTCCGCCTTTTTGGGGCATGCCTGCATCAAGGGTGATCCGACTTACTAATTTTTTTTGTGAGTTGAGGCGTTCTAATTCTAATTTGATTAATCTTAACTCACTCTCTAACTGTTCTATGCGACCCTCAACTTCAGAGTATTTTGGTGAAGTTGATTTTGGAACAGGAATTGATCGGTAATCTACAGAGGAAATTGTGAAGGTCGCGGTACCTTTCCCGTTCACTTTTAAAGTATCCTTATCTAAAGAATCAGGTACATCAGAAAATCTGACTACTGATATTCCGCTAGGAATTGACGTTGTTGCTATTCGAGTAACCATCGCCCTATCAGGAAACAATGTTACCTCGGCAACGTGGGATGAAACATCAACGACTTCAGCAATAAGTGAAGATAGCGGAATCAAAGAATACACCGTAAAGGCTACCAACCTACAAATCATCACAAGATCTCCGTCTAGACTAAATCCAAAATAGAACTACCACCTTTAAGACGTATGTGCAGTGGTGAAATTCAACTATTTTAATGATAGATATTGGCTTCGCGTTTTACTCTTGAAAGTAATTCGGCCAAGCCTGCTATAAATTCATCAGAAGGGTCAGCACCAGCTGTCGTATTCTGTATTGAGGACTCTATATAAAGTCTATTTGGATCAGAAGACATGAT
>CAZYRE010000144.1:0-5908 GCA_964650155.1 uncultured Bdellovibrionales bacterium | reverse complement strand
TGATCGTCGGTGCCTTTTAGGCGGAGGCGGAGTTCGATGTCTTTGATCTGCTCAAGGCCGGTGAAATCAACGTATCGTTCTCGGACTGTTATTTTATCTTTATCTATAACTGTGATCACGCCATTGTTACGGCCGATTTTTGTACCTTCGGTGACGGTGAATCCTTTGCCAGCGGCGTTCTCTACTATGGCGCGAGGTTTATCAAACCCTGCAAGAACAGCGGTAAGTTTAAGCTGTCCTAAATCATATCTCTCAAGAGGAGTTTTGGTTGCGTCATCCTCAGCTCTAGGTGCGAAATCGAACGCAAGAAAAGGATCCCGCTTTCCTGTAGGATCATATTTGTAACCTGCCATTCCTTCATCAATCTTATCCAACTTCTCAAGTACATCTACTGGTGGTGGCGGAGGCTCTGCTTTTTTTGCCTTATTCGGTTTTGTCATGGCTAAATTTGCTTGAGCTATCTCGGTTTTGACCTCGGCCAATTCTGTTTCAAGAGTTGCTTCTCCTGGTACGAACATAATGTGGTAGGCAACTTGAATAAGGAGTACTAACCCAAGGATAACGACTGTGCGTTCTAACCAAGAAGTACGCTTGATGTCGGCCCAAGCCTCTCGAGCGAGATCTTTAAATGTAAGTTTTGGACTGGGTCGATTATTCCGCTTTGCCATGACGATGGTATTTAATTAAACCGTTACCGCAAAGGTATCGTCAGATTAGGTTTCGGACAAGATCACGGATTTATTGGTCGGGGCGAGAGGATTCGAACCTCCGACCTCTAGTTCCCAAAACTAGCGCTCTAGCCAGGCTGAGCTACGCCCCGATTCAAGGGGAGGACTGTAACGGTAGAGTTAAACCGGATCAAGTGCCCTAATGCCCAATTTTACTCTTTTTTATACTTGATGACGCATAGACTGGTTAATGGCCCAGGAATTGAGTTATTTAATTAGGATATTATGTAGACCGGTATATTTGGTCTAACTTTGAGTTTCGTAACATTATTTCGGATATTACATGAACACCATTCGAATTAGGGATATTAACAGCAATAAGGTTCCTCTTGGGGAATATTCACTCTCTGGTTGGATTCGAACCCATCGAGAATCAAAGAATGTTTCTTTTATTGAGATAACTGATGGAACTGGGGTTAAGGGCGTTCAGGTGGTCATCGATCCGACTAACGCTCAATATCTCGCCCTCAAGGAACGCTTAAACACCGGTGCTTCAATTAAAGTGAGAGGGAAGCTGGTGAAGTCTGCGGGCAAGGGGCAGGCTTATGACTTTGCCGCTGATGAAATCGAAGTTCTTGGTGATGCCTCTGCTGATGATTATCCGCTTCAAAAGAAAGGGCACTCATTAGAATTCCTGCGTTCCATTCTTCATCTTCGACCACGATCGAATACTTTTGGAGCGGTATTTAGACTCCGGTCAGTAGCAGCGATGGCGGTTCATACATTTTTCCAAGAGAGAGGATTTTACTACTTAAACAGTCCAATTATTACCACCTCAGATTGTGAAGGTGCAGGTCAGATGTTTAGAGTATCGACCCTTGATCCGGCGTGCCCACCAAAGAGCAAAGAAGGAAAAATAGATTATGAGCAGGACTTCTTTAAACAGGAGGCAAGCCTTACTGTTTCCGGCCAATTAGAAGGAGAGATGTTCGCAACTGCACTTTCCTGCGTATATACATTTGGCCCTACTTTTAGAGCTGAAAATTCCAATACTGTACGTCATCTTGCAGAATTTTGGATGATCGAGCCAGAGATGGCTTTCTATGATTTGAACGACAACATGGGTCTTGCTGAGGACTTTGTTAAATTTTTGATCACTTATGTTCTTGAACGTTGTGATGAAGAGATGGCCTTCTTCGATCAATGGGTAGAGAAGGGCATTATTGCTGCTGTGCGAAAAGTAGCAGAATCAAAATTCCAAAAGATTACCTACACTGATGCAGTTGGAATCTTAGAGAAATGTGGGAAGAAATTTGAATATCCTGTTAAGTGGGGAATTGATCTGCAGGCAGAGCACGAGAGATTCCTAACAGAGGAATATTTTAAGGGACCACTTTTTGTAACTGATTATCCGAAAGATATTAAGGCTTTCTACATGAGGCTCAATGAAGATGGTAAGACCGTCAGGGCCATGGATATGTTAGTGCCTAGAGTAGGCGAGTTAATAGGCGGTTCTCAACGTGAAGAGCGACACGATGTCTTATTGCAGAAGATTCGCGCCCAAAAAATTAAAGAGGAAGAGTTGTGGTGGTATTTAGAGCTACGTAAGTTTGGGACTGTTCCTCATGCCGGATTTGGGCTCGGTTTTGAAAGATTTCTTATGTATATGACCGGTATGCAGAATATTAGAGATGTTATCCCTTGTCCTAGATTTCCAGGCTTTGCCAAATTCTAGTTGGGATTACTTATTAGCTTCGAAGTTTCGAATAGCTGTAAGAATTCTATATAAGCGGATAGTTAACTCAGCAGGAGGCAGATCGGGGCTCAGTGGAGTTCCGTTAACTAAGCCAAATCCTGCTTCGAGATTCTGTAACTTTCTTAACAGATCCCCGCGTAGTTTATTGGCAATCTCGAGTTGAACAAAATCTCTTCTGACTTTTCTTATCTCAAGTAGGGACTGAAGCGCTCCAATGTTAGAAACTAATGTTTCATCATGTGCTATCGGCATAGGCGTAATGCAGATCTTTCTAGCGTCTTTCTTTTTTAATCTGGCCTCTTCTTCAAGTGAAGTAAGGGGAGCAAACATGACTTCGCCAGAAGCTGTTTCAAACATTGCTGTTACAAGTGTGTCGCTTTCGGATTCCGATCTACTAACTGGAATGGTTAAATGAGTGGAGCCATTCTCTTGAGGCTGTACTGTTACTCCTGTCTTTTCAATTACGCCACGCTTGCTCAGTACTATTCCAACCACTTTACTAGGTTGTATTCCTGCAGGGATAGTTAATGGTACATCAGCGGCGAATGATGAAGAACCGAATATAGAGATGAAGATTAATGCGGAAATTATTAGTCTCATCGAGTTTCCTCCTCGATAGCTTTTAGTACTTCAACTACTTCAGAGAAGTCAGAGATGTCTTTTTCTAGCCCCTTAGTTACTCGGACCAGCTCCCTAGCTAATTGAACAGGAGCCAGGTCTGGAGCGATTGTAGTATCAGTTAATTTTTGATCATAGGTGCATGGCCGTACTATACGGTACTCTTCAGACGATATGTTTTTATCCTCTGCTCCGGAGATGTGGAATCTATAGGCAAGGTCACTAATCGGGGCTCTGATCGTAGTTCGGTAAAAGGTCCGATCGTTCTCATCTAAAGTCCCATCTAGGGTCACATCCAAAACTTGGTTGTCAATAATAACTTCAGCTCTCACTTTGAGACTAAGATCTTTAATCTTTGGAATTAGCAATTCGAGAGTTAAGGGCCGTCCAGGTGGTGGCAAGAGAGCAGGAGCTACTGGTTTATGCAGAAAGCTTAATTCGGTAGCAAAGGCACCAGTTGTTAGACCAACATTGGTTAAAATTAGAATTATAAAGGATAAAAATCTTATTTTCATAACCCTTATTCTATTGCCACACTCTTAAGCTGTTTAACTCGCCATTCCCCTTGATCTCTGACTACAAGGTTTTTAAAGAATCCAACAATCTCTCCATCTTCTAGAAGTTGACCAGTAAGATGTAATACAAATCCGTTTGCAGATACTTTTAGAGGATCGCCAGGCTTTAGCCCTTCAGTAGAAACAACAGCAGGCCTAAAGCCCTCTATGCCAACTATAACAGCGAGCCGCTTTCTATCAGCAAAAGAGATTAGTGTTAGGCTATGGTGGCTACCTGGGTATAGACCATGTATTTCGCCGTGATACATTCCTGATGGCAGTAGAGGAAACGCTATTTTCCCAGACTCTGTTTTTGGAACGAGTGGCTCATCTGAAGATGGAACCTGACTTTCGACTTCAGGGTCCTCGATCCGCATTCTTGCTTGCGGCTCTTGAGTGATTTCACTTTGGGAAGAGAATCCACCAAAGCGCCAATATGCAGCTAGGAGCATCAGTATAAAGATTATTCCTGCACCTGGAATTCGTTTTGCGGCAGGAATATCAACCTTTGGGCCAGCCTGCTTTTTAGGTTGAGCTTTCCCAGAGATGATATCTCGCACTGCATCTTTAACATCAGCATCAACTTCTTTTGCTGGCGCAGAAGGAATAACTGGTTTTGTAACTGATGAAGTCGGTGTTGTTAAAGAAGGCTTAACATTTAGTAAATCACTTCGAAGTTGTGATTGTACAGGTTTGGGTGCTGGCACCTCTATTGGCATTTTCAGTGGCGGAGGCGGTGCAACTGGAGCCGGAGGGATAGGTTGAGTAATTGGTTGAGCCGTAACAGGTGCAGGAGAGCTAAGGCTAAACTCTTCAGTTGGTTTACGGGAAATTGGAGGTGGAACTTGTATCGCCTTAGGCTTTTGTGGAGGAGGCTCAGAAATTACCTCAACTTTTTTAGCTAATGATGGAGTTACAGGTTCAGCAGGTGCAACTCCGGACATAAATTCTAAAATCTCTTCCGCTGAGCGAGGCCTATCTTCTTTTTTGAAGGAGAGGCACTTCATTAAGATCTGAGAGAATTTTCTGGAAAGGCTTGGGAGGATCTCTTGAATAGGTTTTAAATTCTCTGTTCGTCTGACTTTTAACTGCTCCATTAATGGAACACCGTCAAATGGATGTTTGCCAGTTAGAAGTTCATAGAAGGTTACACCAAGTGAGTATATGTCAGCAGCTTCTTGATACTCGGTGCCTTCAAGTACCTCAGGCGCCATGTATGCGAATGTGCCAACACCTTTTTGAAGCTCAGCGATAGAAGCATCATCTCCTGGCAATACCGCAGTACCAAAGTCTCCAAGTCTAATTTCACGGTCATTAAGAACAAGGATATTATCTGGTTTAATATCTCTGTGAATTATTCCTGATTTATGTACCGCACAAAGAGCCTCTACTACTTGCAGGAAGAATTTTTCTGCTTGTGCTGGTGGTAATTTGCCTTGTCGGCTAGAAACGTATTTTCTTAGATCTCCTTCTGGCGCGTATTCCATTGAAAGGTAGCAAAGAGAATCTAGAGAATGAAAATCTTCAATGCGGATAACATAACGGTGCCGTGCGGCCACCATGGCTAGGGCTTCTTTACGGAGACGTTCTCCTAACTGAGCTGCACTTTGAGATTTGCCATGATTAACTAGAACTTTTAGAGCAACATGGTTATCTGGTGAGAGAGCATTCTGGGCGTGATAAACTACGCTCTGAGATCCGCGGCCAACGATGCCGACGATCTCAAACCGTCCATCAAAAATCTTTTTAGTCGTCCCAGACTGAACCATGAAAACCGTTACTCATATTTCCGACACAGCAGCAGTATGCTGTGATTTGTCAATGATACACGCGCCTGAGTCCATCTTGTTACAACCAATCCAATTCCTAAACGGACTCATACTACTGCACCATAAGTTATTGGTAAAATTTCGCTTTCTGTCTCATGGGAGGCGGAAATTGCCACCTTCTGGGGTGAAGAATCAAGGGTTTCCTTACAACAATTAAAGTGAATGTGATATCACACCCTTACACGAGCTGAAAAACTGTAAAGTCTGCGAGAAATTCGTAGTTAAGCTTAACAATATGAGCGCAGAGTCTCCATCAGTGCCATCTTGCCCTCGGGCTTATTGAGAAATATATTCATTTCATTCAGGCCTATTCGACTCGCAGAGTTATACTCATTGAATGTAGTTATAGCTTTAGGTTTCAGTGGAACGGAGATGGCTCCTGTTAAGCCGCCTTCAGTGAATTGAAAATCCTGAACCAAATCCAGAGAAATCAAGATTTTGACTAGAAAGTTCACTAAACTGCATAAGTTCTTTCCAATTGAG
>CAZYRE010000143.1:3158-5939 GCA_964650155.1 uncultured Bdellovibrionales bacterium | reverse complement strand
AAATATTTAGATCAGTTAACTAAGTTATTTGTTAATTAGTTATCTTAGTAGTGAGATCGCTTGATCTAACATCTGATCCACGGTGCCCATAATCCTTGAGTTAGCTTGATAACCTCTCTGCATTAGAACTAGAGAAGTGAAGGAATTTGCCAAGTCTACAGTCGATCTCTCAAGCGCGTTACCTTGGATGCTGCCCCGTGCTTCTGTACCAGCCGATCCAATATCTGCTGTTCCTGCAGCTCCTGATGCTACAAAGATATTGTCACCTTGTTTTTGGAGACCATCAGTATTGTTGAATGTAGCTAAAGCAAGATTGGCAATGGTTACTCTTTCTCCATTACTTAAGACTGCTACTACATTACCCGAGTCTTCAAACTCATAGTTCGCAAGAGAGCTTGATTGCAATCCGTTTTGGGTAACTGTGCCCAACGTAGAAGTCGCTGCATATTGAGTGAAATCACCTAAGTTTAAAGTGATGTTTCCTGCAGCTGCACCACCAGCGTAGGCTGGTGTCATGACTATTTGAGCAGCGGCTTTATTTGCTTCATCTATAGTGCCGGTTGCATTAAAGGCTATATCTACCGAGCCTAGAAGTGTTGGTGTACCAGCTACTCCGCCAACATCAGCCCCATCAATATAAGCCTGGGTGGTATAAGTATTTGGAGCTGTTTTTGTAAAAGATAAAGTGATGGCATGAGTAGCACCAAGACTATCTACGACATCAAGTCCCGTCACATAACTTGAAGCGGCAGCTAACTCTGTAAATGTTGCTGGATTGGCGGGTGCGGTTCCAACAACTGAGGTGCTATTTAGGTTACCTGCTATTGCAGCCGTACTTGTCGGGGTAGCATTGCTATCAAAGTTAAGCATGTTGATGGCGCCAAGAGTTGTGCCCGGAACCCCATCCGTTACCGTAAATCCTAAAACTTGAGAGCCATTTCCAGAAACGAGATTTCCACTGGCATCGATAGAGAAATTTCCTGCTCTGGTAAAACGAGGAGTATCTGCTGAACCGACTACGAAGAATCCTTCTCCGTCGATAGCCGCATCGAGTGCGCGACCTGTTGGCTCTATCGCCCCTGGGGTATGAAGTGAGCGCACCATGCTGACTTTTACGCCGCTTCCGGTGCTTTCGGTTACTGCGGTGGTTCCACCCGAGATTCCGTCAGCAACGAGGTTAGCAAACTCAACCCGTTGTTCTTTAAATCCAGGAGTATTTACGTTAGATATATTATCGCCAATAGCAGCTATTGCACTTCCATGTGCGCCGATGCCTTCGCGACTTGTATATAATGCCGATTCGAGCCTCATTTTACTCCCCCTCCAGGGGATAAATAGGAAAATTCTTCCTTGAAACGCCGGTGTATAGGGCAAACTTTCGGCACAAAGTGCCCGAAAATGCCTTATCCAAGACTCCAATTGAAGTTAGAGCAAAGTTTGGGCCAATTTCTCACGGAGGCCTGTAGGAAATTAATTGTAAGGAGACTGTGGCCTTGCTATGACTGGCACGACAATTCTTGAATGTATCTATACTAGAGGTCGTATGAAAAATGGATTTTTCGTAAAAATCGGATTGGTTTCTCTCTTGAGCGCTTCGTCAGCGTTTGCCGGTGGATATGAATTGCTTGAGCAAAGCCCCAGAGGATTGGGCCAGGCTTTTGCTGGAAGAAGCACAGGATTTGGTGACGGCAGTGAAGTTTATTTTAATCCTGCCGCGATGAAAAATATCAAAGGAAAAGTTTTTACAGTTGGCGCAAATATTATTAGTCCCGAAGCTAAGTTTAAGAATGATGGATCCTCTCTTGTTCCAGCTCTTGGTGGTGATTCCTTAACTGGAGGTAATGGCGGAAACGGTGGAGCACCACGCGGGACTGGAAATCTATATTATGTTCGTGACATAGCTGATCGATTCAAGTTCGGTCTTGGAATCAATTCTCCTTTTGGGCTGGCTTCGTATTACGATCCAAAGTGGGTAGGTCGATATCACGCGGTGAAGTCGAATCTTCAGGTTATTAATTTCGTTCCAGCTCTTTCTATTGAAATGACTGATGCATTCTCAATCGGCATCGGCATGAACAATATGTATATGGATGCTGAATTAACTAATGCTGTCGATTTTGGAACAATTGGTGCGACAACTTTCGGCGCAGCTAAAGCCGCCTCCTTAGGACTTACTCCACAAAATGCTGATGGATTTGGTAAGGTATCGGGGAATGATTGGGCGCATGGAATTATCCTTGGCGCAAATATCGATGTTACCAAAGCAACTAAGTTAGGTTTTGCTTATCGTGGCAAAATCGAAGGTAACATCAAGGGGCATGCTGATTTTACTGTTCCACAAGCTGCTTCAATCCTTACATCTACAGGGGCTTTCACCTCTAGTGAAGCATGGGCTGATGTGACCTTGCCTGAAACATTCAGCGCAGGAATTTCAAATCAAGTAACTGATGATTGGACAGTTTTCCTGGAAGGAACATGGACGCGGTGGTCACGATTCCAGGAGTTGGCAGTTGAGTACGATACTGTGCAGCCAGATACTATAACCCAAGAGAATTGGGAGACGACTTGGCGTGTCGCTGGTGGTGTTAACATCAAGCATAGCCCATGCTTAACGCTCCGTGCAGGATTTGCTTACGAGGAGTCTCCGATTAGCAACAATTCTTTCCGTACTCCGCGCATTCCTGACAATGATAGAGTTTGGGCTACGCTTGGTTGGGGTTGGCAGGTTTCAGACAACCTTGTGCTCGATGTTGCGTATGCTCATCTGACTATGCGAGATGG
>CAZYRE010000143.1:1976-3058 GCA_964650155.1 uncultured Bdellovibrionales bacterium | reverse complement strand
ATAATATCCCTGAAGTCTCCAACTCTATAAGGAAGTAGAGATTGAATGCTTTCATCCATCACTGCCACAGTTATACCGAGAGCTATTCCTTTCCACAGAGCGCCTACGAAATTATTTATTATAAGAAAGCCAAGAAACCCAAACTTGATTATATGTACCCGTTCTTCTGGTAACTCTAGATATAAACAAGCCAGTATCCCAATTAAGATCAAAAATCCAAATCTTAAATAGTTTTTCGATTTTACTTTTCTAACTACATAAGTGCCGCAACATAGGGCAAATGCTGCGATGATTGTTACCGCTAGAGTTCTGCCACCGGTTGCGATTATCAAATTGTATAGTTGTCTGCCTAAAAAAGTATTTATGAAGATAAATATTATCCAGGCATAAACTAATTTGTCGTTAAGTCGCTTCATTGAGAAAGTTTAATTGATTAACTCAATTCCTGATGATGTAAAGCTAAAAGAGATAGTTCCATCTTCAAAAGTTAAGAATGTTTTCGCGCCAGTTTTCTTAACATTTTGGATGACATCTTTACTTGGATAGCCATTAATGTTTTCGGCATTTACGCTAATTACTGCAAACTTAGGCGCTACAACTTTAAGAAACTCAGGAGATGAGGCATCTTTTGCGCCATGATGCCCAACCTGCAAAATGTCGGCTTTAATATCCATGTTTGCTTTAAGAAGTTTCTTTTCAGTAGCGAAATTCCCATCTGCCATTAGAAGGGTAGTTTTCCCGTGAACAGTAAATTTTATAATCAGAGAGTTTGTATTCCAATCTGGATCAAGTGAAGTGGGGGAGAGAATTTCTAATCTTGTGTATTTGCCTTCAAATATATCTCCGGCCTTGAGCTTCTGATATTTTTTTGATTGTCGAATGTTATTTATGTACCAACGTTCCTCAGGTCTATTTTCATTCAGAATCTCTCCATTGTCGTGAATGCTTCTCGGTTTCAAAAATTCAACTACTCCATAAGCTCCACCTATATGATCTGGATGAGGGTGAGTCAGAATTAACGTATCTATTGAATCATAACCGAGATTATGAATTTTGGTGACGATATTAGAACCAGGATTCCC
>CAZYRE010000143.1:0-1876 GCA_964650155.1 uncultured Bdellovibrionales bacterium | reverse complement strand
GAGTAACTGTCACCATTTTGGAAGAACAATGAAGTATTGGGGATTGGATGAAGCTAAGAATATAGGTGCGGCGTTCTTTGCTGCGGCTAACACTGATTCTGCTCGGCCTGTATATGCCCAAGCCCAGTATGATGGTCATCTTGAATCTAAAGAGCATCGTCGTTGGGTTACCTCTACCTACGCAGATGTAAAACCTAAAGTTTGTAAGATTGCTAAATATCTAAAAACTCTGGGAGTGAAGAAAGGTTCAAAGGTTGCTATCCTCTCCACGTCGCGACCTGAATGGATGGAAGCTGATATCGCCATTGTTTCTTTAGGTGGCATCACTATCTCAATCTACCAAACTCTTCCCGAAGCAGAAGTTGCTTACATCCTTTTTGATTCCGGTGCTGATATAGTTTTTGCAGAGAATGAAGAACAGGCAAAAAAGTTAATTAATATTCATGGCCGCGAGTGGGACATCCCTGGCACCGAAGATAGACCTGCACAGAAAGCTAAAATTTTAATTAAGAAAATTATCACTTTCGAAGATAGCTTTCCTGATTCTTTGATGATTGATTATCGTGACCTTATCAAGGGCCCAGAATGTGAAGTTCCAAATGAGATAAAGGAATTAAGTAGGCAGGATTTAGCTTCCTTTGTTTATACTTCTGGCACGACTGGTCCACCAAAAGGTGTTGTGCAAACTCACGGCAATCACCTCTCTAATGTACGCCAAGCTGCAGAATCAGGATTATTTTCAGATGACTCAACGATAATGTTGTTTCTGCCACTAGCGCACTCATTTGCAAAGTTGATGGGCTATATAGGTTTTCTTACCCCAGCCTCATTAAAGTTTATCGCAATTATCGACACGAAAACTTCACGCATGGAGCCTGTCTCGGTTACACGCGACATTAGAGAGGGAAGTGCTAATATTGTGCCAATAGTTCCTCGTCTTCTTGAAAAAATGCGGGACGGCATAGTACGTCAGGCAGCTTCCAAGGGGTTAAAGGGAGTTATTTTAGGAGCAACAATAAATAGTGCTTTGGCAGTTTATGATAAGCGGGCTTCGGTTGGAGCGCATTTATTATATCTGTTAACTACCGGTATTAGAAAAAAAATCTGCTTAACCTTGTTCGGCCCACACTTTAAATATTGCATCTCGGGCGGCGCGAAATTACCCGTAGCCGTTGCCAGATTTTTTGATGCTATTGGAGTTGAGGTCCTTGAAGGGTACGGCCTTACTGAAACTTGTGTGGCCACAAATGTTAATCGATACGGGAATAAAAAAATCGGCACAGTAGGACCCCTTCTTTCCAAAGATATAGAAATTAAAATCTTAGAAGATGGTGAAATCGCATACCGCGGACCAAATATCTCTTTGGGTTATCATAACCGGAAAGCTGCCACGGCGGCCTCTTGGGATAATGAGGGTTGGTTTAAAACAGGGGATCTTGGATCGATAGACAATGATGGATTTCTCACGATCACCGGCAGAAAAAAGGAATTAATAGTTTCTTCAAATGGTAAAAAGATAGCTCCACAAGATATCGAAGATAAATTAAAGAATTCTCCTTACGTTTCCCAAGTTGTTCTTTGCGGGGAAGGGAAGCCTTATTGCACTGCGTTGGTTACAATCAACGAGGAATCCATCAAAATGCATTTTCAAAATGGTAATAAACCAGTTCCTCAAAAACTATCTGAGGATCCTGCGGTGAAAGATTTAATCTGGAGTCATATCGATAAGGTAAATGGCGGACTCGCTAACTTTGAACAGGTTCGCAAGATTTCAATTCTGCCGGTCGATTTTACACTTGATAACGGATTATTAACCCCAACATTTAAAGTAAAGCGGAAACTTGTTGAGAATAAATATAGAGAGCTAATCGAAGGG
>CAZYRE010000142.1:0-5944 GCA_964650155.1 uncultured Bdellovibrionales bacterium | reverse complement strand
GTAGCTCCATTGGATAAGGCGAGAATCATTGTACCCTTGCCGTCCATAAAGCCTTGGCCAGTCACTGTGCTGCCGTCAGCACCTGGAAAAGAAACCGCGATATCATTCTGTCCATTATACCGAAAATGTATGTTCGGATTCTGACCTTCTACTACTAAAGGTTTTAAACCTTCAGGATCGAAAGGCTTTTCAGTTAATGGCTTAATTTGTCCAATCTTGAATTGACCTTCACCATAGCGCACCTTCATCTCGTACGCTTCTCCAGTCTCGTTGTTATAAGCAAAAGCTTTGTGGTTGGGCATCATAATGCCTTTAAAACCACCGATTTCGAAAGTTATCTGTCCACCAGGAGCGGCTTCAAAGGTGCCTTTGTATCCTGATTTTGTTTCGAAAGTTCCAGCGCCATAAGTTCCGTAAACATCTTGGCCCGGAGCAAATACCGGCTCACGTTTTGGTTCAATCGGTGCGGCTTCTACAGGAGCAACCTTGATGGGGTCTGCAACCTTTCCTATACGATTATATGTCGGGGGATCGGGATCTCTGTGAGTTAAAACTCTTCGAGGATCTACTGCTTCTGGATCAGTTTTGGGTCTGTCTATCGTTGGTGGGGCTTGTCGAATCCTTTCGACTTTATCAACCTGTCCGTAGGAGAGAGCCCCCTCCTTGACGTTTAGACCACTTATGGCCTGTATCATGAGGGATTCTCCATTACTAATTTAACTGAATCCCTTCACGAAACATGCCATCGCTAAGTATCTAGATTAATAGAGTTGCAAATTTTGAATGGTTATTCGCAGGAAAATATTCCCGGCAAGAACTGCCACCATTATAGAAAATAAATATATAGATCTGATTACTAGATTAAGAGTTAGAATAGAACCTTCAGCCGCAGGCTTAGTGGCAAAACCACTTAGCCTGCGGTACGAAGATGATTTCAGAACATCAAGTCAGCAACATCACTCGGACTAGGAAAGACAACGGCTTGTGACCGCGGCAAGCTCGGAGAAGAGGCAGCTGAAGCTGGTGTTTTGGTTAGAGCACTTACCAACTCAGCTGTACCCTGATCCCCGAAGGTGAAACGGCGGAAGATAACCCCTCGCAGCTTACCGACTACCTCTTCAGTGAGTTCGATACCACCCTCAATAAAAATATGGGTAGGAGCGAATTCGGCATCTAGAGCAACCAAGAGGCGGGAATCATTACCCCCAGTAAAGCTGAAGAAATCGTTGCTTGCGAGCCCTGACACTCGTGCTACCAGCTGGCACTTAAGAGCGTCAAGTTCACGTTGAGAACGGGAGGTGACAAGGAAAATCAGCATCCAAATCCCTTCTGAATAACCACTCACCCCAATGTAAGTGGAAGTAAAAAAAGGAGCTTACTCCAATTTATACTTACACCTACAGGTGGCAACCTAAGACCTAATCTCTCAATCTAGTAAACATTCCAAAGAACATAGCAGTCTTAAAATTTGGATTTGAATCTGTCAAACCTTTATACTAATTGCCAGATATATATCCTGAAGCCTCAGCAATCTTTTTTAGATCAGGAGACTCGGAAAGGATCTCAGAGATCTTTGTACGGCTCCGCTTCTGGATACTTAGATCTTTTCTATCTAAAGACTCGCTATCACGTTGTGCGACGGATATATAAACGCTTAGTGCTTTACCAACTTGACCATTACTTCTTAGAGCTTCAGCATAATGCTCTAAGATAACCATATCATCCCCTGTTAAGTTCACAGCTCTGGCAAGTATGTCTATCGCTTTTTGAAATTCACCTTTCTTGAAATAAACCCAACCAAGCGTATCAAGAAAGAATCCATCATCTGGAAATTCGCTTAGGGCTTGCTGAGAAAGATTCAAAGCTTGGTCTAAATTTGTTCCATGATCAGCTAAGGTGTAGGCGATAAAGTTTAAGGCTTGTGCATGATGAGGATCTATTACAATAAGCTCCTCCATCACCTTCATTGCTTCATCCCGATCTCCCTCTTCATCAAGAATAGTGCCATATAGGAATAACGTTTTAGGATCCTTCCTATCTCGCTCTAGGATCGACTCCATAACCTCTGCAGCATCGTCATAATTTCCTGCAGCTCTTAGGATATCGACCAAAAATAGTTCAAGATTCTGATCCGTTCCATCAATCTTTTCAAGCGCCTGTCGCACAGAGACTTCTGCTTCCTTAAGCTCACCAAGTTGCCTTAATAGAAAGGAAGCAAATGTTTGTGCTTCAATGTACATCTGATCAGAATCAGGAATTTTACGGAGCTCTACAACAGATCTCTTCTTAAGTCCCAGTGCTGCGTAAGCAGTGCCCAAAAAATACCGAGCTTTCGCATCTGAAGGATCCTTAGATAAAACAATACTGAGAGTCTGAATTGCCGATTCAAAATTCCGTTGCTCTACCTGCACTATACCAACATGTCGTCTTAACTCTTGAGCTTCAATTGCATCTTCTCCTAAAAAGGTCTGAAGAAATTCCTTTGCCTTCTCTTTGTCTCCTTGATCCAAGAGACTTGATGTTGCCTTAATCACAAGAGACAAAGTGCTCTGTCCCCACTTTTCATTAAGTTCATCTAAAATATTTCTAGCTTCCTTCACTCTTCTATCCTGAAGTAGGAGTGCAAGATAGGTAAGCTGAATCTTTTTATTTTCTGGTTCAAGAATCCTAGCTTTCAATATGTGCTTTGCCGCTATTTTTAAATCGCCACGTTCCCTGGCAAGCGTTCCGGCATAAAAGTGTGCCAGAGAGAGCTTTGGTTCCTGCTTAATGACTGATGCAATCTCTTTCTCTGCGGCTGGTATCTGCTTCAGAGCATACAGACATTGAGCTAAATAAAGTCGCGTCACTAGATTTTCAGGCTCTAATTTTAAGCTCGTTTCGTATGCTTTCTTAGCCTCCTCAAACCTACCTAGTGTATCTAAAATTGCACCTTGCAATATGTAATCAGAAGCTAGCGCCTTACCTGATAGTACCTTTTCGTTTTCTATAAGCGCGCCATCAAGATCCCCTTGCTCAATCTTTAGTGCAACCAACTGAGAACGGAGGACCTCATCACTGCCAGAAGAAAGTGTGCCGGCCTCAGACAAATGTATAACGGCATCATCTGTGCGCTCTTCATTGAGAGCCATCTCCCCTTTCAGAAAATTATAAAAAAGTTCAGATTTTTTTTCTGTTGCTGGATCTAGATATGTAGTTCGATTTTTTGTTGAGCCCTGCTTGGCTCCTCTTTGTGTTGAGCAACTAACAATTCCAGAGGCGATAACAGCGGCAAGCAATACTCGTATAATCACTTAATGGCCTTTAGGAGTTGGCTTTTAAAAAATACTGGTTCGCCCACAAGGACTCGAACCTCGATTTTCAGAGTCAGAATCTGACGTGCTACCATTGCACCATGGGCGAATATAGACGGAACCATACTTCAGGTATGGCCCAAAGAATGCCTAATAATGAACAAACTCCTGAAATAATTCAAGGTTATTGGGGTATCTTCCCTTAGATTGTTACGAATTGATTATCCTAGGCAGAAAATCGACAACGAGTCTGAGACCCTGTATAAGGTTGCCTCGTTAAATTCTTGAAGTGGCCCCATCGTCTAGTGGTCTAGGACGCTAGCCTCTCACGCTGGAAACACGGGTTCGACTCCCGTTGGGGTCACCACTCTTCTCTTTGTTGGGAGTTGCCATGATTAATCTAAAAACCGGACTCGCTGAAATGCTTTGCAACGGCGTTATCATGGATGTGGTCAATGTTGAGCAAGCACAAATCGCTGCAGAAGCTGGTGCAGTTGCAGTAATGGCACTGGAAAGAGTTCCTTCAGATATTCGTCGTGATGGTGGCGTAGCACGAATGACGGATCCAAAATTGATTGAAGAAATTAAAGCTGCCGTCAGTATTCCTGTAATGGCAAAAGTTAGAATCGGTCACACTGGTGAAGCAATGATCGTTGAAGCGATCGGTATTGATTTTATTGATGAGTCAGAAGTTCTAACTCCTGCTGATCCCGATGAGCATATAAATAAATTTGAATTTAAGACCCCCTTTGTTTGTGGCGCGTGCAATCTTGGGGAAGCTCTTCGTAGAATCAATGAAGGCGCCGCTTTAATTCGTACAAAAGGTGAAGCAGGAACAGGCAATATCATAGAAGCAGTAAGACATCTTAAGCAGGTTAACAGAGAGATTTCCGCGCTTAAAACTCTTGATAAGCATGGATTAGAGCAGAAAGCTGCTGAATACCGTGTCCCTGTCGACTTGTTAAATATCGTCGCTCAGAAAGGAGCGCTCCCAGTTCCAAACTTCGCCGCAGGCGGCATTGCCTCCCCTGCAGATGCAGCACTCTGCAGATTGCTTGGAGCTCAATCAGTTTTTGTAGGTTCAGGGATCTTTAAATCTGACAATCCTAAAGCTCTTGCTAGAGCTATTGTTGAAGCTACTTGTCACTTTGATGACAGAAAGAAACTTCTTGAAGTCTCAAGAGGTCTTGGCAGAGGCATGACTGGCATTTCGATCGAATCTATTCCTGAAGAGAATAAACTGGCTAACCGAGGTTGGTAAGTATGCCCGAAAGTATGCGGGTAGGAGTGTTAGCACTTCAGGGATGCGTCGATCCCCATTTTAGACATTTAAGTAATATCGGGGCTACACCTTCCAAGGTTAGAACACTCTCCGATCTAGAAAAAATTGATAGATTAATAATGCCGGGTGGAGAAAGCACAACAATGCTTAAACTTCTTCACTCAACAGGACTATATTCCGGAATTATCAAATTTGCCCAAAATAACCCTATCTGGGGAATATGTGCGGGAGCAATTCTTATAGCGAAAGAAGTCTCACACCCTGAACAAGATTCACTAGGACTAATTGATATTCATGCCCGCAGAAATCATTACGGATCTCAACTAGATTCTTTTGAAACAGATATTCTAATAGAACCGCTAAGCACATCAATGAAAGTTCAGTTCATTCGTGCTCCCCTACTAAATTCGATCTCTGAAAGAGTTCTGGTCCTTGCAAGAAATGAGAATACGCCCGTAATGCTGAAGCAAAACCGAATAATCGCCTCCTCCTTTCATGTTGAACTCGGAGAAGATTCTAGGCTCCATAAATATTTTCTTACGTTGTAATCGTCCTACTGCCCAACAAATACCAATAGTTACAGTAGCTTAGTAGGCAAGAATTATGATCTGTCCATCTAAGAAATATCTTTAGATTCAAGGACTCAAAGCCGACTGTAACTCCGTTAATATATCTAAGGAATTGTATGCCTCATAATGCTGTAAAAAGTGGAATTATCGCTTCATTTTGGTATCTAACATTAGCTTGTACCGGACTAGGCCTACTTTTTACCTCGATAATGCCAGCAACAGTCAGACAATTTGGGCACTGGTGCATTTCTAATCCTCTATGGATTGGCGCAATTGGATTGATCTCATTGTGCTTAGGTCTTTGGGCAGGTAACCGCTCACTTAAAAGTATTATAGATTCAAAAGGTCCTGAAACAACAGTAGCTACTACGGAACTTGACATAAAGAGTCAGGCTGATGTGATGGTACAGGAATTCAGAAGCAACATGTCACCTCATGTAAATGAATCACAATTGGCGATATCAAAAGTTCTAGAACTAGGAAGCCGAAACGCTTCAGCAATGAAAAAAGTAGTTGATATGAATTCTAATGTGAGAAACTCTGCTGAAGAGAGCGGCAAAGCCCTCAATGAAATGTTTGCTGCAATGGAAAAGATGAAGAACTCCGCTGAGCAAATGGCGAATATTATTCAGAACATTGACTCCATCGCTTTTCAAACAAATCTTTTGGCCCTAAATGCAGCAGTCGAAGCTGCCAGAGCAGGTGATGCTGGCAAAGGCTTTGCGGTAGTAGCAGAAGAAGTGCGCCAGCTTGCGCAGAGATCTGCAGAAGCCGCAAAACATACGACTGAATTAATTAAT